>DATGWS010000236.1:0-1975 GCA_035299365.1 Candidatus Didemnitutus sp. | reverse complement strand
TGTTTGATGTTGAAAGGCCATAATACTGTTGGATACGCAGGCCATTACTTGCATCGCGCCACGAGATCCCTTGGTCGGTAGAACGAGCAATTCCGCCGTCATGTCCGGCAAACAATCTGTTCAGCGTTGGATGGAATTTGAAGTAATGATGATCCGCATGCACCCAAGGGGCTCCATCGCCCGTCCAATGAGCGGAAAGGATCCATGTTTGACCGTTTGTGGTGGTTCGCCAAATGTTGATGCCACCAACGAAGATGTGATTTGCATTTGTTGGTGAGATCTCCATTGCGAGGTCATAAAACCCTTGTCCACCATTACCCTGACCACTCGCATTCCAGTGCAAGAGATTCAGTGAGGTAGAGAGATTCTCAAAACTTGTTCCTGCATCAGAAGACTTGTATACACCCTCTAAGCCATTGGCTGATGCGTCTCCATTGAATCGAAATGCACGTGATGCAACCGCACCCACAACGTTTCCATTGGCCTTAGTCACGGCTAGACGGATACGGTTAGCCTCTTCGATCACGAATGTTTGCGTCCAGGTAACACCATTATCGGTTGAGCGATAAATGCTGGCATTGCCTGTTTCTGAGAACGTGGATGCGTAAACGATCTGTGGATTTGCGGGATTTCCAATCAGGTCGCGGAAGACCCCATTCTGGGTCCGCGTCCATGTTTCTCCACCATCCGTAGTGCGCATCATTCCGCCATAGGTGGCGGCCACAACAACGTTAGCATCTCGTGGATCTACCCAGAGCCTGGCAACAAGCGAACCTTGCGATGGATCGTACGAAAGTTTGGTCTGCGTCCAGGTAAGTCCACCATCAGTACTCTTCACAATCCCATAGGTGAACGACGGATATCCGGTAAAGTCTCCGAAGATGGCAGCATCGGCATCACCTGTAGCAACATAGATCACCTTATCGTCCTGCGCAGACACGGCCACGTCACTCACTCCCACAACGGGAATGATGGATATGTTGACCGGCGCCCAATTCGATCCGCCGTCCGTGCTCTTCCATAGACCACCGGAGGCTGCGCCTGCATACATCAGATTTGGGTTCTGCCGTGAGAATTCCACCACGTTTACACGTCCAATGCCATTCCACTCTGCATTTTTTCCGGAAAGATCCGGTGCCGTTGGACCGAGCTCCTTCCATGTTTTGGGAGCCTGCACATCATCCATCGGTTTGGACCGCTGGATTTTGGCCAATTCTTGTTGATAGTGTGCCGGCGTAGGGAACGTACCATCGTCGTTGAGCCGGCCCTGCCAGAACCATTCCCATCGACGAAACTGCTTATTGATCTTGACCGACCCGTCGGGATTGGTCCGCTCCAGCACGTGTTGCATCCGAGCACGTGTGCGCTCAAAGACCGTACTATCCGCTCCGTGCAGAAAGGTGAGTGTGGAAGAAAGAACGAGGAGGAGAACGAGGGTACGTTTCATACTGTTGTAAACACTTGTCTGACGATTGAAGTTCACTGTTCTGACTGCATGACACACGAGCAGGTGCTTTGTTTCCGCCCGTAATGCTAGAGCATGGCAAATTACGACCGATATTTGTGTCAACCTTATGAACATGGAGAATACATGGATTCGGCATTTCTCGACAGACTACGTTCCGAACTGTCCACAATTGATGAAGCAGGCCTCTACAAGCGAGAGCGGATCATCACCTCGCATCAAGGTCCTGAGATAACCGTGGCTGGCAGAAACGAGCCGGTCCTGAACTTTTGCGCAAACAATTACCTTGGTCTTTCCTCACATCCGGATGTGATCTCGGCCGCTAAACAATACCTCGACTCTCATGGTTTTGGTATGTCTAGCGTGCGATTCATCTGCGGAACACAGGACATCCACAAGGAACTCGAGCAAAAAGTGGCTGCTTTCTGTGGTACGGATGACACCATCCTCTACGCAGCATGTTTCGATGCCAATGGCGGTGTATTCGAGCCTCTCCTAGGTGAAGAAGAC
>DATGWS010000235.1:0-3305 GCA_035299365.1 Candidatus Didemnitutus sp. | reverse complement strand
CCCTTTGCGAGCTTGAAGTATTTCTTCTTCCGCTGGTGCGCCGCTACTTTATTGACACTTCTTGGCATGTCAAACTCCTTGGTTTGTCGTCAGGAGAACGGCTGTGTCCCTGAACGACGTGAGAAAAAAAAAGCGAGAGTTCGCTTAACGCATTGCGAGGCAATGCAACACGTTCGGCATATCTGCCGGGTGTACAAGTGTATCCTGACGGAGGTTACGCTTGCGCTTGCGATTCTTGCTTGTGAGGATGTGGCTGCGATTAGCTTTTTGACGCTTGATCGCACCTGACCCGGTGACCTTGAATCGCTTCTTGGCTCCGGAATTCGTTTTCATCTTCGGCATTACATTACTCCTGAACTGATTGTTGTTCTGCTTCGGGTTGAGCTTCTTCCGTTGGCGCCGCAGCCTTTGGAGCTGCCTCGTCAGTTTTTGGTTTTGGCTCCTTCTTCTTGACCGGCTTCTTGATATCCGGTGCAAGCATCACACCAAGGAACCGACCTTCCATGCGCATTGGCTGGTCTACCTTTGAGACCTCCACCAATGCATCGATGAATCGTTGCAAAAGCACTTCACCGAGTTCCTTGTGAAGAATCTCGCGGCCCTTGAACATCACCGTTGCCTTTACCTTGTGGCCTTCTTCCAGAAACTCACGCGCATGTCTCGTCTTGAAGTCAAAGTCATGCGTGTCTGTTCCTGCCTTGAACCGAACTTCCTTCAACGTTGTCTGCGTTTGCTGCTTCTTCTGTTGCTTATCACGCTTGGTCTGTTCATAGATGAACTTCCCATAATCAATGATCTTACAAACAGGTGGATTTGCCTGTGGTGCGATCTCAACAAGATCTGCTTCTCGCTCAAGTGCGATCCGCAATGCTTCGCGACGCGGCATTACGCCTAGCGGCGCACCTTGTGCATCAACAACTCGAAGATCAGCAGCTGTGATCTCGTCATTGATCTTGTGTTTTCTTTGGGGTTCCTGACGCGGACCTTGCGGCGGGATATACGGACGCCTCAAACGGACCTTCGGTTACAGTGAATTGAGCTTCTTGGAAAGAACGCAAAGATAGGGGTTAAAAGGGGTTACGTCCAAACGTCCGGCTGGCTTTAACGAATATCCTTCGTAATTTTTCCGTTCTGTCCACGTCTTCAGACCCCATGATCGACCAATCCGACGTCCTCGACTCTATTGAACAGGCCGAAAAACGAGCCCCAGCCATCCCCACGCAGATGCCGGTTCTCCCCCTACGGGATATCGTTATCTACCCGTATATGATCTTTCCTGTCCTTATAGGACGGGCTTCTTCGCTCAAGGCGGTTGCCGAAGCGCTGGAGCGGGACAAGTTCATACTGGTTACCTCTCAGAGACATGCGTCTACCGAAGACGCAGGTTTTGACGACATCCATAAGGTAGGCACAGTCGCCAAGATCCTTCAGGTGATGAGGCTTCCGAACAACCTTCTAAAGGTACTTGTTGAAGGTGCTGTTACGGCCAAAATCGTTGGTCCGTCCCGCACCGAGCCATACCTGGAAGCAGTGGTGGAGACGATTGCGCCGGTAGTGAATGAACGAGATAGGAATCTAAAGGCGCTCATACGTCACGCCACGGAACTCTTTGAAGAGTACGTAAAGGACAATCGGAATCTCCCTCCTGAGGTGCTTGGCGCATTCCAGAACATTGAAGATCCTATGCGTAAGCTGTATTACGCTGCGGCCAATGTTTCACAAAAGGTTGAGGTGAAACAACGGATTCTTGACGCACCGGATGTGAAGAGCCAATATTATGAGCTTGTTCAGATGTTGTCCAACGAGCTCGAACTGCTTCGCCTTGAAGTAGAGATTGACTCTAAGGTTCAGGATCAGATCCAAAAATCCCAGCGTAAATATTTCATTCAGGAACAGATTCGAGCACTACAAACAGAGCTCGGAGATGAAGATGATGGTGGAACAGAACTGGGTCCGCTTCGTGAGCTCCTAGAAAAAGCTGAGCTGCCGGAGCCAACAAAGTCCAAGGTATTCGAAGAATTCGACAGGCTAAAACGCACGCCGTCGATGTCTCCTGAATTCAGCGTGAATCGCACATGGCTAGAATGGATTGCCAATGTTCCGTGGTCTGCACGCACAGCTGATGACCTCGACATCAATCATGTTCAAGGAATTCTCAACACGGACCACTACGATCTTGAAAAGCCCAAGGAACGCATTCTAGAATACATCTCCGTATTGAACCTCGTTGGTGCCATGCGTGGCCAGATTCTGTGTTTTGTTGGGCCTCCCGGCGTTGGGAAAACTTCCCTTGCAAAGTCTATTGCACGGGCCCTTGGCAGAAACTTTGTTCGCATGTCGCTTGGTGGAGTACGAGATGAAGCCGAGATCCGCGGACACAGAAGAACCTATATCGGCGCGATGCCGGGCAAGATTATTCAGTCGATGAAGCGTGCCGGGTCTACAAATCCTGTGATCTTGCTCGATGAGATCGATAAGATGTCCATGGATTTCCGTGGTGATCCAAGTGCAGCCTTACTTGAAGTATTGGATCCGGAACAGAACAGCACATTTAGTGATCATTATCTCGAAGTGGACTACGATCTATCGAACGTTCTCTTCATCGCAACGGCGAATGTGAAGTACGATATTCCAGGCCCCCTACTTGATCGACTTGAAGTGATCGAGCTATCGAGTTATCTGGAGCCGGACAAGGTGCAGATTGCTAAGCAGTACATCATTCCAAAGCAGATCGAACGTCACGGACTCCAGGATTTCAACATCACCTTCACCGATGCCGCTTTGTTGAAGATCGTGCGAGAATACACGCGCGAAGCAGGAGTACGGAGTCTTGAACGCGAGATCGCAAGTGTGATGCGCAAACTTGCAATGGACATCGTTGGTGACGTGAGCAAGAGGTCCGGCAAGACCAAGGTTGACGACGTTCGTTCAAGTAAGGCCTATGCCAAGATCGTTAAACAACGGTCGTGGAAGGTAGATGAAAAGGCTATTGAACGCCTCCTGCGTGTTGCCAAATACAAGGAAAAAGAAGAAGAGATCAGTGATAAGATTGGAGTGGCAACGGGGCTTGCTTGGACGTCAATGGGTGGAGATACGCTACCGGTTGAAGTTACCTTTATGCCCGGGGTGGAACGCCTCACGTTAACGGGGAAACTCGGCGACGTGATGAAGGAGTCCGCCATGGCCGCCCTGTCATTCCTGCGCAGCAATGCCGCTCGTTTCGAACTCGACCCTGATTTCGCCAAGGGCAAGGAGATCCACATACACGTTCCGGAAGGTGCCATTCCTAAGGATGGCCCATTGGC
>DATGWS010000234.1:0-26584 GCA_035299365.1 Candidatus Didemnitutus sp. | reverse complement strand
CTGAACGTGCCAGGCAGAAGCGTGCGGCAGAACCAATTGCCAAGTATCTCACGCTTGAACAGCGCAAGGAAATGATCGATCAGATGTTTGCGGAGATGAAGAACGCTGCTCGGGATCTTGACTTTGAGCGTGCGGCCGAGCTACGAGACGATATCAATCGGCTGCAGGCTCTGGATTCTTGAGTGCGTCTGAGACTCGCTGACCTAGGGCGAGGAGTCGATCCGTTGCGTTGGACCACCCGTACCTCTTTCGCACAAGTGCCAAGCCAGATATTGCCAAACGGTGTGCAAGCTCAGAATTGTTTAGTACGCGCACACATGCTTCTGCGAATCCGCGCGCGTCGTCTGCGATGAGCACCTCGCCATCGTGAACAACACCAATACCCTCACAGCCAACGGATGTGGAAACAACTGGACTGCTCGCAGCGAGTGCCTCAAGGATCTTGATGCGAAGTCCACTCCCGCTGAAAACCGGGACCACCGATAGAGATCGTTCTCGTCTAAATGCCAATGCATCTTCGATCTCACCATGGACAAATATCGATGTACCATTGTGGAGCGCTTGAATTGTGCTTGATGGATTGCGTCCGGCGATGTGTACGGTTGTGGATGGGCGTTGTTCACGAATGATCGGGAAGACCTTTTGAACGAACCACAGAGCCCCTTCGATATTCGGTGCCCAGTCTAGACTGCCTAACAAACAAATGGCATCTGGGTCAACATACCCGAAATATTCCCCCGGTATGTTTACACCAGGCTGAACTACGTCAACAACTGCAGTTGGAAGATAGGACCGGAAGATCTCCGCATCATCTTCCGTAACAGTTGCGATAACATCTACACTTCTGCCAACATACGTTTCGAAGGTACGCGTGAATCGGGCCAAACGTGAGCGATACCATCGGTCGATGCGTGAGCGTGATGGTTCGTTGGAAAGTCGGGACTGGATGATGTTCTCCACGTTATGCGCACGCACCATAACGGGTGTAGGGATCGTTTGCGAAATCGATGAGCGCAATGCAATGCCATAACAAGCCGTAAAGAGACTTTCACAGAAGATCAGATCATATGGACCATTATTGATGACTATCTCACGGAAGGCTGTTAGAGCATCTTCATCAGCAAACCGCGAGACCCAATACGACGTGTCTACGTCTATGCCAAATGATGGTGGAAAGGGGCAGGCGTACATCCCCCGTATCAAGCCACGGACTGAGAGTGAAGTGTCGATATCGAATGCATGAACCGACCTGCATTCACCGGCGATCGCCGCTGGATCTTGATGATGTTTTTTTGTGTTCAAGACAAGGACGTCTACGTGATGTCCAGCTCGGTGGAGTTGACGCAGGGTTTCGAGCATTACGATCGATCCGCCATCGTGGGCCGGAAATGGAATACGAGGTAGGATCGTGAGGATCTTCATGATTACCTACCGCCTCGGATAACCTTCATGATGTCGTCAGCGACCCTATCCCATGAATAGTATGAGGCAACCGCGTGCGCCTCATCAAAACACGTCTGAGCAATGGCATCACTTTCGATCACCGATACGATCATCGATGCAAGGGAATCAACATCGTCCGAATCGAGTAACATGCCATTATGACCATGCGTGATCATCTCCGGCATTGCAAAATTCCGTCGTCCGATAACAGGAGTACCGGCAGCCAATGATTCGATAAAGACGATCCCAAATGCTTCGAATCGAGATGGCATTACCATCACGTCTGCATTTCTCATGTGTTCTCGCAATGCTAAAAACGGTTCATCGCCAACAAATTCAACATGTTCTGGAATGCCCCCCTGCAAAGGCCATTGTTTTGGTCCGGCAACAATCAGGCGCATAGGTCGTGGCGCGATTTTCTTGGCTTGTTCAAACGCAGCTACAACCAGATCGCCCCCTTTTCGATGGAACTCACGCCCAACAAAGAGAATCGTGCGCTCGTCTCGTCTTCGCTTCTCCTGTAAATGACTTACGGATGGGGCCTCTACCGGAACGTTGATTCCGGCGTGGACCGCATGAACCTTAGAGGCCGGGACGAGACCGGAACGAATCAGGTAATCGGCATTCCACTGACTCATTGTAAGGACCCCGGAACATGCGGCATAGGCGTGCGCCTGCATTTCCGCCCTGCGTGAGAGGACAGAGATTGGCACACCCGACCAGCCGTGTGGCATTTGGCCCGTCTCACGATACATCTCCAGGCCGTGTCCAAAACAATGATCCTGATAGATGAAGTTTGGGTTGGCGATCACTCCATGTTCACCGATACTCAGTACCACATCAGGTGGAGGAACCCCCTTCAGTGCTGTTTTCAGACCTCGGTTTGTCAGCTTAGCGTAGAGGGGGCGCATGGCCCACGTTGAGGTTAACCTCCCGTGAACAGGTCGTACTGACCCTAAGCGGCCAATCGTATCTATCAGCCGTGGCACCTTGATTGGCAAGTCCAGGATCTGCACATCGCTCCGGCGAGCCAATGCATCCCAGAGGCGCATTGGCGTATGAGACCACGTCCGTTCACGGTCGCCGTCCCTGTTCCATGCGCAAGCAAAGCCAAGTTGTAAGGGGCTCATACGCTGCAAGATACGGCGTTGCCTCGCCTCAACTCGTATCTTCGTGGGTATGGATCACCGTCAGCACTTCTACGACCAATACACATCTGTTCAATCCCGATTCGCGTCGATCGACGACGTTCATCGTCGGGTAGCAGCTGAGCATCGGGGGCTTGACCGTGTGGTTCGCCCCTTCCTCCCCACCGATCGGTCTGCACGAATGCTCGACCTTGGATGTGGCTATGGCGCCTACCTCCTGTTTCTGCAGAAGCTCGGTTTTACGAACATCAGGGGGATCGACCTGAGTATGGAGCAGGTGGAGTTAGCGCGGTCCTTGGGACTAGCCTGCGTAGAAGTAGAAGATCTTTTTTCTGCTCTTCAACACGAACAAGGCATTGGCTGCGTTTCCATGTTTGACGTGATTGAACATCTCACACGTGTTGAGGCTATTGAGGCTCTAAAGGCGATCCACTCAAAATTGGCTCCCGGCGGATCTCTTCTCATGCGAACGCCCAATGTAGATGCGCGTCACGGAACAGTGCTCTCATTTGGTGACCTGACACACGAAATGCATCTGAACAAAGCCTCGGTCCTTGAACTCTTTGCCTCTCTCCCGTATTCAGCCGTGGATGTATACCCTATTCAACCTGATGGAGGGGGCATTCCCGTGTCGATCATCAGAGCTGTGGTTGGTCCATTGTTGAGCCTCGCAGATCGGATTACACATGCTGCACAAGGAATCAGCTGGTCAACGTCGATCAAAACACCGAATATGCTCATCGTTGCACGTCGATAGTCTAATTGCCCCGTAGTTTTGCTCCGAACATTCTTGTATGGGAACCATGACGGAATCATTTCCGACAGCGGACATCATCCGCTACTTGTTTCGATTTAAATGGCTCGTCCTTGGCTTGTCAGCTGTGGCAACAATCGGCGCATATATCTATGCACGAACGTTGCCGGAGTATTTCAAGGCAACCATCAATTGTGTACCACCCTCACCTGATGCAGGTGGACTTGGTGGTGCACTAGGAGGGATCTCTTCAACACTGAAGGACATTGGACTGTCGAAGATCAGTGGAAAGTCCGGAGAGAGTTATGAGTTCATCGCCATCTTGTTCACCCGCACCATCCGCGATTCCATGATCAATCGGTACGGTCTGATCAAGGAATATGAGATGGAAGGTGAGCCCATGAATGACGTGCGCTCTGCACTCGAAGAGAACTTGGAAGTGAATTTCCATGCCGAGGGCAACTACGAAATCTCCGTATGGGATAGGGATCCACAAAAGGCTGTAGAGATGTGCAATTCGTTTGTTGGCTATGCAAACGAGATCACTAGCCGCATTCAACGTCAAGAAGCAGAGAAGTCGGCGTTCTACCTAGAACAACGGCTCGTCATGATGGACTCGGTTTTAAATGCCCTAACCGATTCTCTTGGTCGTTACTCACGTGAGTATCGCCTCTTCTCCCCGCTCGACCAAGCAACGGCCTCTGCTTCAGCACTTGCCGAATCCAAGTCCGAGTTACTCAAGCAGGAGACCATTCTCGGAATGCTTGAGCAGAACTATGGCGCTACCGATCCGCAGGTTCGCAACTCGCGCGAACTTGTCCGTCAGCTGCGTGAACAGTACGAGCGAGCGCAAACTCAACCAGGCTTTGCAGGCAATTTTGCCTTGACCGATGCGGCCGGCGTTGGTGCAGCCTACATGCGCATCTATGCAGACTTTGAAGCACACACCAAACTCAAAGCATTCTTGCTGCCGTCATTAGAGCAGGCGAAGCTGGATATGCATAAGTCAGCCCCCTCCCTCCTCGTTGTTGATACACCGGTTGTACCGGAAAAGAGAGACCGGCCAAAGAGGGTCTTCATCGCAATTGGTGCAGGGCTGGGTGTTGCTATCCTGACGCTCCTGATACTGCTGTTAAAACGCGGATGGAAATCAATGATGGGCAAAACCTCCGAGCAGTCGTGAACATCTTCGCAGATTGGCCTTGGCTGCTCCCGGCAATTGCCTGCGGCATCAGCCTCGTTTTCTTGATGATCCGCTTTCCCAAGGTGTGGCTCGGCCTCTTCCTTGTTGCCTTGCCATATTTCTTAACGGATACCGGGAAGGGCTTGTCTGCAACGGAACTGGTGGCCGGTGGACTCTTTACCTCGACGATCGTGTTCTGGTTGTTCTGGCGCATCGTCGTTGATCCGCGCCCCCTCGTGAAAGGCTGGACGGACTTTTTGCTGTTGTTCTTCATTCTGGCCGCCTTTGCCAACATCATTGTTGCCAAACTCAACCACGTGGGCTTAATGGGGTGGGCCGTGGACTGGTCCTACTTTTTGTTGATGTTGTACTATTTCCCTTTCCGCGAGGAGTTCGGCACGAACAAGCGGACCTTCAACCAGTTCCTTGTGTTGTCAGGCATCTCCTCCACTCTGATGGCGTTGTACAGCGCATACAACTTCAAGCAACGGATGGCAGAGAACATGGTCTATGCATATCAGATCATGTCTTCACGGTCAGCAGTCTTGGGCCCGATCTTTCTCCTTTCGATCTGTATCGCAATTGTAGTGATCCTGTTTGCGACAAATAAATCCACGCGGATGATCGGGATCGGCGTGACAATCGTAAATCTTGTGGCACTTGGACTCACCTTTACCCGAACGCTGTGGGTGATGGTCTTTGTTTGTATCGCAATAGCCATGCTCTTTATGCGGCTGCGCCAAAATGTGCGCCTCCTCGTTGGGAGTAGTGCGATTCTCGGAGTTGCCTTTGTCTCCATGTTCATTTTGTACCCGAAAATCACGGTTGTTACAACCAAGTACATACAGAATCGATTTGCCTCATCAACGCAAATCTCCGGTGGAGACCACTCCTTTGAAACACGCATCATTGAAGCCAATAATGCATGGAGAAAGGTTAAAGAAGCTCCGTTAGGGGGCAATGGGCTTCGTGCCCGTTTTGTGACGTGGGCTCCCATTGAACAGTGGCATAATTCCACAGCATTTGTTCACATCGGATACATCGGCATTATCCATAAGCTTGGCTTCCCAACGGCGTTCATCATCTTTGCAGTTCTAATCGGTTTTGCACTTCGGGCAATCCGAAATGCATGGGATGCACGAACAAGCACTGCTTTGCCCCTTGTCCGGGCCCTGGCCATCGGGACCTTTGCCTTTATCCCTGCAGTCTTTGTGAATATCTTCATGGCAGGAATCTTCGACCAGCGATACGGAAACGTTATGTTTGCGTTTGTATTCGCGTCCGTGGCGATTGCGGAGGATCTTCTCCGTCGCGCTCGAACGGAACCTTCGCTCCAGCACGTACAATGAGCCTCCTACCGAGCGGCGGCGCCTTTGGGTCAGCCCAACGCCAACGAATTTTTCGGATCGTTATCCTTGCTATCAGCCTGATCTACGTGGGCCGATTGGCATGGCTACAGATCATCCAGGGCAATGTGTATAAGCTCAAAGCTGAGGCACAGGCGATAAAGCAGATATCTACAGAACCCTTCCGAGGAATGATCTACGACAAGAATGGAAGGGCAATTGTCCAGAACGCGCCGGGCTTTTCGATTACCGTAACCCCGTATGAGTTCACGGACAGCGCATGTGCAAGACTGTCTCGAATCCTCGGTATCGATGTTGCCACAATTTGGGCTGATGTACGGAAATCGGCTGCCTACAACAAGTTTGCACCGGCAAAGATCTCCTCCGGCCGGGATATTGACTTTCAAGTGATTGCAGCCATTGAAGAGCAGCGCGACTCATTGCCGGGTGTTGATCTCATTGTCGATCCCAAACGACTGTATGCTTTTGACGGAAATGCCTCACACCTTCTCGGATATGTGCGGGAAGTGAGCGAACTTGAACTCAAGAGCATTGGCGATGCCTATGCCCCGGGCGACATCACAGGCAAGACCGGAATCGAGAAGTCGTACGAAGCAAACGTGCGTGGTCAAAAGGGGCTCCAGTTTGTTGCCGTAAACAAGAACGGTCAACGCGTTGCCAGTTTCAATGATGGGAAGAGTGACCTGTCGGGTCTGGAAGGCGACGATCTGTATTTGGGGATCGACACGGACGTTCAGGAGCTGGCCGAGAAACTCCTGGGCACGGCACGTGGCGCCGTTGTTGCTATCGATCCACGCAATGGCGAAATCATTGCACTAGCCAGTAAGCCGGATTTCAACCTTCGAAGTTTTACCGGAAAGACCTCGCAAAAGTATCTCAACGAGATCATCAGAGATCCGGAAGTGCCGTTGTTCAATCGCGTAACGCAGCCAATCTATGCTCCAGGGTCAACATGGAAGCCCCTAATGGCACTCATGGGCCTCCAGGAGGGCGTTATTACGCCCACTTCAAGGCTTCTTTGCGCCGGCGGCTTCCAATATGGCAATCGGTTCGCTACGTGTCACGGTGGTGTTCATGGACTCATCGATGTTTCCTATGCACTGAAGGTCTCGTGTAACTCGTATTTCTATCAAGTTGGCCTTAAGATGGGCGTGGAGAGGTTTCATTACTACGCCTCGCTCTTCGGTTTCGGACAGAAGACACGCATTGATCTAACCGAAGAAGGCGGAGGGATCCTGCCATCTCGTGCCTTTATGGACCGCCGATGGGGGAAGGGAAATTGGACGGACTATGCGCTCATGAACTGGGGAATCGGTCAGGGCGAAGTGCAGGTTACACCTCTTCAACTTTGTGCCTACACTGCTGCCATCGCAAACGATGGTGTGTGGTGCCAGCCCCATGCTGTGCGAGAGATCTACAGCAAAAAGCTGAAGAAGAAATACAACACCGCATATGAGTCGCGAAAGATCCCCATCGAACAAAAGTGGTTCGATCTTGTCCAGGATGCACTTTCCGGCGTGATCGAAGAAGGCACAGGACGATCTTTAAAATCGCTCAACCTCAATATCTGCGGTAAGACCGGTACGGCTCAGGCACCGCGGGGTAAACCAGACCAATCATGGTTCATGTGTTTTGCCCCAAAGGATAATCCGCGGATTGCGCTTGTGGTAACGGGCGAAGGCAAGGGATTTGGGGCGTCGTTCGCCGTTCCGATCGCCGGGAAGCTACTCGATCTATTCTTCAATCGAACATGGCCAGCCGATGTGCCTCGAGATTCAACGTGGCTGAAGCAACCGGGTGCTACGCCCACGAAGATCGCCGAGCAGGATACTCTGCCGCAGCAACGCGGTCCATTCGCTCGACCATACAAAGAACGTCCGGCAGCTCCCATGCCACGCCCAACGGTACCTGTTGCATCAGTGAGCATGCATCGATGACGTTGCTGCGAATAGCGTTTGTCGTTGCGTTTGCACTCGTCATTGGATCGTGTGAAGATCACACTCAGCAACACACAACGATTCGATTTTGGCACTTCTGGTCCGAGCCGGCACAGCGAAAGGTCCTCGACTCGTTGATTCGTGTTTTCGAACATGAGCACCCGTCGATCACGGTAGAATGTTCGGAGTTGAGTTGGGCTGATGGTAGATCAAAACTACAGCTCGCCTTTAATGCCGGCACCCAGCCAGATGTGATCCACCTTGGCATGGATTGGCACGCGGAGTTCTCTCGAGCAGGCGTCTTTGCCGATACAGCGGCCATCCCCTGGCTCGTGAATGCACGCGCTCGCGTGGTCAATGATCGTGCAACACGCTTCAGCATCGGCCTCTGTGCCACCGATGCGCACAATGTGCTCAAGCGTATGCTCCCCTACATCTGGTCGGCAGGTGCTGACCGATTCTACACTTCACTTCCGATATCGTCTACTTTCGACTCCGCACTCGTCAGTGCGCTCTGGACCATTCGCTCGTCTGTTGATAAGGGGGCTCTCATTGAACGAGCCCGACAGCTTGATGACGGACTGCTCAATGACGAGCTTCGAGAAACATATACAGGAGCATGGATCATCGATATGGCCCGCAGGCGCAACATCTCGCATCTTCGGGTTGCGGTCGCTCCGTCCATTCTCAATGGTGATGTCCTCGCCATCTCACGGTCATCATCACACATTGATGCAGCACGCATCTTCACCACCTGGCTGACATCCTATCAACAAGCACGCGCCTTTGCTGTGGCGATCAGTGATGCAGGTTTTCCTGCCGACCTTACGACAGCAGCATCGGACAGTGTGTTCGATCGCGATAACCTTCAACGAGGGTTTCTCAGCGTTGCACGTATGGCTCGCCCCCTACCCGAATCTTCACGGACGTTGAGCATTGAACCCGTGGTAGAGGATATGATCGTGCGTTGCTATGGAGCGGCCACACGCTCCGATGTAGAGCGCATCGTTGAACAAGCACGATCGGCAATCATGCAACTCGAGCGCTAGGCTTCGAGAAGCTTCTTTGTAGCTGCCTGACGATAGGCAAACATCGACGTGATCTGACGTCGGATGATCAAGCCATTCGCAAGTCGACCAAGCACTCCGAACGGTGGTTCATAGTCCACCCTATCCGTAAGTTCAGTGCCGCCATCCACCGACCGTAACAAACGCGTCTGCTTCCACGAACGAAATGGTCCGGAGATCTGAACATCCGTCATTCTTGTAGGGGGCTCATACTCCGTGATCTTCACATGCCAACGCATTGTGAACAATCCGAATTGTCGAACCTTGAGGATCACTTCATAGCCAAGCCCCGGCACGCCCATCGACTCGATCGTCACCTTGATGTTCGGCGGCGTGATCTTAAGAAGATTCGACGTGTCATTGTGGAAATAAAAGACGCGGTCTATGGGAGCATTGATTTGAACTGAGCTCGTAATGTATTCCATTTGCGTGCCATGCGAAGCATGGATTCTTCAGTAGTGTAGTCGTCAAGTTCTTCTACAGGTACCCACGCCAGATCATGAGACTCTTCACCGACAACATGATCTGTGTGGGCTGCATAGACTACGTAACGCACGTCGTAATGAAAGTGTTCCGGATCCTCTCCTCGCGCCGGGATTGCATGTACATCGAGATCGAAGATTTCTGTATTTGGAATCGTGAGGTCTTCGATGCCAGATTCCTCTCGTGCCTCCGTAAGTGCCACTCTCACCACGTTGCTATCACCGTCTGCATGGCCCCCTAACTGGAGCCACTTGTTCAGTTTACGGTGATGAGTGAGGAGCGTATGGCTCCCATCCATGTTCACAACCCAGGCTGACCCTGTGATATGCCCCTCAGCCGTAGCTCTGTGAAAACACTTGGGTTCGCGTAGGACAAATTCACGGAAACGGGCTAGGACAGCCCCCTCCTCAGGGTGATGTTGTTCATAGCGGTCGAAGGCGGCGAGGAGTTCTCTCCTGCCGACATCGATCTCCGTATCTTCATGCATGGCAAGATTCCAGTTTACGATCGAATACGAAGGTACGCGCTATTCCGGCTGGCAGGTACAGAAGAATGCGCGTACGGTACAAGGAGAGCTCATAGGAGCCATTGCGAATGCACTTGGCAACCGAGATTTTGAGTTCATGGGGTCGGGCAGAACCGATTCCGGTGTACATGCACTCTATCAAGTGGCCCACCTCGAAGCACCAACAATGCTTGCGCCGCACATACTGAAGATGAAGATCAACGATGTGCTTCCGGCCGATATCAACGTAATGGAACTGGTAAAGACGCAACCGAAGTTCCATGCCCGACATCATGCGATTTCTCGCGCTTACATCTACCAAATCTGTAGGCGCAGGACGGCATTCGGCAAGAGATATGTGTGGTGGGTAAAGGACCAACTGAACGTACGGGCAATGCAGCAAGCCTGCGCGGTGTTTGAAGGTTTCCATGACTTTCGGTCGTTTACCCAGGATGACCCGGAGGAGAAGTCTACTACCGTAGAATTGCAGGAGTGCTCCCTCCATGAATTTGGTCCAATGGTCATCATACGGATCCGAGGTTCACACTTCCTTTGGCGCATGGTACGTCAGATGGTAGGTATGATCGTTGAAACAGGCAGAGGTACTATAGATCCTGCGAGCCTGAGAGAACTTTTATACAAGCCTTCAACGTTTCCGGCTACTAAGACTGCCCCTCCCTCCGGATTGTATCTGCAGCACGTGCAGTACGACCCCAAGGAGAAGGTTCCGGATGTTCAACCAACTATTTGGATCCCATGAGATCACTCGTAACGCTTGCTGCCCTGAGTCTGGTCATCTTGGCCTGCGCACCGGCACAGCAGGAACAACGGTCTTCATCATCCGTGAAGATCTACTCAACAGCAACAAAGAAGGTATCAGTCATGAACAAAGTCGTTAAAACTGATGAAGAATGGCAGAAAGAACTCTCTGCCGACGAATTCCGCATCGCTCGCAAGAAGGGAACGGAACGTGCCTTTACTGGTGCGTACTGGGACAATCACGAAAAGGGGCTTTACCTCTGCCGCTGCTGTGGAACAGAACTGTTTCCAAGTGAAACCAAGTATGAATCAGGCACCGGTTGGCCGTCGTTCTTTGACCCGGTCGCAAAGGAAAATGTAGAGCTTGTACCAGATACGTCTCTCATGGATACTCGCACGGAAGTTACATGCTCGCGTTGCGGTGCACATCTGGGTCACGTTTTTGACGACGGACCTAAACCTACCGGACTCCGCTATTGTTTGAATAGTGCGTCCTTGCGCTTCGAAAAAAAGTAGGTAGCACACCCAGCGCCTACCCTAGCGTAGAAAAACGAGAGCCGTGGCACTTCGATTGAAGGCCACGGCTCTGTTGTACTACGATGGTGATATCAGTGTCCGGAGACACCTTCAAGGGCATCAAGGCGGGCATTGATCATCGCACGACGTTGTTTTCTCCGTGCTCCGCGAACTTGGAACGTGGCCATGATGTAATACATACATGGCACAACGACCAGAGTAAGGAAGGTAGAGAAGCTCAGGCCGAAGACGATGGACCATGCAAGTGGACCCCAGAAGGCAACGCTGTCTGAACCGATGTGAATGTGTGGATCACGTAGGTTGATGAGTTCCCAGAAGTCGATGTTGAGACCAACAGCGAGTGGGACCAGACCAAGGATAGTAGCACCGGCCGTAAGAACCACGGGATTGAACCTGATGGCTCCACCTTCGATGATAGCGCGTTTGGTCCTCCATCCCTGCTTGCGTAGAACGTCCGTGAAGTCTACAAGCACAATACCATTTCGCACCACGATACCGGCAAGGGCAATAACGCCCACACCCGTGATCACGATAGAGAAGGTCATGCGGAAGATCACAAAGCCCAGCAGAACGCCAATCAAGCTAAAGAGCACGGTAACCATGATGAGCAAGGGCTTCGACAACGAGTTAAACTGCGTTACCATGATGAGCAAGATTAACATCGCTGCAATACCAAAGGCCATTGCCAAGAAGTTTGCACTCTCGGCTTGCTCTTCCTGCGCGCCCGTGAGCTTAATCTCGTATCCGTCTTCGAGCGTAAGATTCTTGAGTGCTGCACGGATCTCTGCGTTCACTTCGTTCTCATTAAAACCTTCGAGAACATTTGAACCAAGAGTGACAACACGTTTTTGATTCTTACGGTTGATACCGGCAAAGGTGGACGAGTATTCGAGGTGAGCAATGGATGACATAGGGATCTGACGGAATTGTC
The DNA here is from genome assembly GCA_035299365.1 of Candidatus Didemnitutus sp. GTDB lineage: Bacteria > Bacteroidota > Ignavibacteria > Kapaibacteriales > Kapaibacteriaceae > UBA10438. Next base: position 14,470 of record DATGWS010000234.1, on the reverse strand, counting down.
CGCTGCTCATATCACGATACGTGATCGGAAGGTTCAGCAACGCATCCGCATTGCCACGCATATCTTCGCGAGCGCGCAGTTGAACGGCATATTCATCTTCGCCTGAACGGTACTTCGTTGCCTCGCTGCCATAAAGGGAATTGCGAAGAGCCATACCGACCTGGGCCGTAGAGATGCCTTCTGCATTTGCCTTCTCCCTGTCGATCACAACAGAAAGTTCCGGCTTGTTCCGTACCAGATCGCTCTTGAGTTTTTCGATTCCTTGAATCTGCAAGGAGTCAACCAAAATCCTGCGAACCCGATCTTGGATTGCGATAAGTTGGTCAAGTTCATCACCACTAATCTCAATATTGATCGGCTTCCCGGTTGGTGGGCCATTGGACTCCTTTGCTACCAGGATCTCAACACCCGGCAGATCACGCAGTTCATCACGGAATTTGCCAAGATACTCTTGTGTGCTAGCCCCGTGCCTGTATTGAAACTCAACGAAGGCCACCGTGACCTTACCCTTGTGAGGGGTGATCGTACGATCAGGATTCTGCGGGTCACCGGCACCAAGACCTACATTGGAGATCACCGATTTTACAAGCGGATTCTTCGGACCAAGTACCTTGTTCACGCGTTGTTCAACCACGCGAACAACAGAGTCTGTCTCTGCCGCATCCGTGCCAATCGGCATCTGAACATAGACATAGGCATAGTTCGGATCCGCTTCAGGGAAGAACACAACCTTTGGGCCAGCTACAACCATGAGGAAGATCGTCACAACAAAAAGTCCAACCATGCTCGCGATCACGAGGTATGGACGATTACCTTGGAGTACGAAACGTAGCGTCCCGCGATAGAGGTCCATTACCCATGGCAGCGTCTTTTCTTGGAACGGCTTAATCAGGCGTGGTGTAATGAATTTGCGGTTGGTGAGCCAGAACGTAAACGTGAAGATCGACAGGAAGGCAATCCATATCTGACCACCGGTAACAGCGCCAATAGATGCAAAGCCAATGGCAGCTCCAATCGCAAAGAGCTTGCGCTTTGTCACTCGTGCAGGTTTACGATCCATGAAGTCAACGGCAAAGACCGGATTCATGATGTAGGCAACCACGAGTGATGCTGTGAGCGTAATGATCAGGGTGGCCGGGAGATAGACCATGAACTCACCCACCAAGCCTGGCCAAAAGAGCAGCGGGAAGAACGGAGCAAGTGTGGTAAGCGTTCCGGCAACAACCGGAGCGAATACTTCTGCAGCTGCATACTTGGTTGCCGTCTTGATATCGATCTTATCCTTGGTATGCAGGCGGTGGGTGTTCTCGATAACCACAATTGCATCGTCAACAACGATACCCAGGGCTAACAAGAACCCGAACGTAACCACCACGTTGAACGTGAAGTCGAAGCCCGGCATGATAAGGAAGGCAATGAAGGAGGAAAGGGGCGTTGCAAGTCCCACAAAGAGAGCGTTCTGAACTCCCATGAAGAACATGAGAACGATGGTCACCAGAATGAAGCCGATGATAATCGTATTGATCAGGTCAGCAAGATTGATCCGTGTGGCCGTGGACTGGTCATTTGTTATGGTGATCGAAACATTCTTTGGGAGCTTCGTTGCCGAATACTCCTTCACGATATGCTGAATCTGGTCAGATGCATTGATCAGGTTTTCGCCGGCCTTCTTGAGGATGGCCAATGTAACCACATCCTTACCGTCGAGACGGGCGAAGCTCTGTTGCTCCTTGTTTGTCTCAACCACCGTTGCAATATCTCGTACGTAGACCGTGTTGCCACGGCTACCTTTAACGATCACATTCTCGATCTGTGAAACGTCCTTGAATTCTCCAGATACCTGGAGATTTCGGCGGACACCATCGTTAAGTACTTCGCCCCCTGAGATATTGACATTCTCATACTGGATTGCACGGGAGACATCATCAAAGGAGATACCGGCCGCCTGGAGACGGTATGGGTCGATATCAACGCGTACTTCCTTTTCCAACGACCCAATGATATCTGCACGACGAATCTCCTTGAGGGACTCAAACTTGTCCTGCAAGTCGTCGGCATATTGTTTCAGAACATCAAGTCCCACATTACCGGAGATATTGACGTTCATGATCGGGAATTCCGAGAAGTCAACTTCCTGGACCTGTGGTTCCTTTGTGAGCTGCGTAGGCAGGTCCGAACGTGCACGGTCTACAGCATCATTCACACGCTGTTTACCGATCACCGGGTCAATACCTGTGGTGAACTCAACAACAACGATCGATGCATCTTGAATACTCGTGCTCGTTACCTTCTTCACATCCGCTATAGACTTAATCTGCTTTTCGAGAGGCCTCGAGATGAGGTTCTCTACGTCCACCGGGGATGTGCCGGCATTGATGGTTGTAACCAAGATCGTTGGGACAACGATATCTGGGAACTGCTCCTTTGGCAGGTTCATATAGGAGAACACGCCAAGGATCGAAAGTATGATCGTGAGCACATAGATCGTTGTACGATTCTCTACTGCCCAAGATGTAATGGGGAATTTCTTATGGTGTTGCATGTGCTTAGGTTACTTCACTGTGCGAACAATTTGACCGTCTGCAACGTCCACTGCTCCACGAACAATGACGTTCTCCCCTACTGCCAATCCGGAAACGATCTGCACACTACCGCCTGATGTGAGGCCTGTCTTCACCTCTCGGCGGCGAGCCGTGTTCTTATCGTCTACGATGTAGAGATACGAACCAACAACATCGTGGAGTACGGCTGTTAATGGCATCACGATAGTAGATGCGATGGTGACATCGTTGATCAACACCCGACATGTGGTGTTAGGTCGCAGGTTAGCTGGTACGGGTCGGATTGGAATCTCAACGCGGAACGTGCGGCTTACCGGATTCACAGACTTTGCCACAACATTGATCTTGGTCTTAAGCGAATCCGCGATCTCTGGGTATTGAATCGTTACCGGATCACCCGTTGTAACAGAACCAATAAATGACTCTGCAAGATCTACGACAACTCGCATGTCTGATGTGTTTACAACCGTGAGAAGGGGCATTCCTGGTGCAACGTTTTCTCCTACCTTGGCCATCACGTTGTCTGCAAACCCACTCGTGGGAGCAACCACGCGCGACATTGAGAGTTGCTCGTTGAGTGATTCTAGACGACGCTCAAGCGACTCCTTCTGATTCTTTGCAGCAAGGTATTGGACTTCGCTGCCAGCCTTTTGATCGTAGATGCGCTTCTGTTTCTCGAACATGGTTACGGCAAAGTCGAGTTGCGTCTTTATCTCATCGATTCCCTTGCGGATGATCTCTGCGTCGAGCTCAACAAGAAGTTGTCCTTTAGAGATCGCCTCACCATTGACCACATTCACCCGAACGATCCGTCCGGCCATCTGTGGCGTGATCTGCAAGGACGAGCGTGAGTCAACCGTACCCTTCGCATCAACAACGTGAGCGAATGCTTGCATTGCTGCTGCCACGGTGGTCACCGGCTGAGCTGCAACTGGTGTGCTCTGCTTACCCAGCTTTTTCTGAAGCTCAGTGATCTTCCCTTCAATGTTTTCTTTCTCTGTTCGGAGAGAATCAAGCTGCCTTTCGAGCGGCGTATCGGAGTCCTTGGAGCAGGCCATGGTAATAAGGCCTATAAGGACGACTGATGAAATCGTGCGGAACGTCATGGTGTTTCCTAAAACGTGGTGTTTGTGTTAATTCAATGTCTGGTAGGTAACAGGGGGCTCATCAGACTTCAGCCCCTTGATCATAAGGCAGGCAATGCTGTGGAGCATGAACTCTACGTCGTGCGTCATCCATTCTGGTGGGAGCATGTTGTTTCGAAGGATCACCATCGCCCCTTTCAATGAAACGATCAACTGCACAACGATGTCTTGGATGGGTTGATCGATGAAGAAGACCTTTTTATTTACTCCCTCCTGAACAACTGATGTGAGTAGTTCCATCATTCGTTGATTCACAGAGCGGAAGTGACAGACTGGTTCACTCTCGGCATCCTGTTGGATCATCGAGCGTATGTTGAACTGCGTCATCACCTGATAGAAGAACTCATTGCCCTTGGAGAAATCGTTGAACGTTCCAATCGAAGCCAGGAGTTTCTTTTCAGGATCGATGTTGCTCTTCGTAACGCCTTCAAGCATTACGATCAAGCGGTCGAAATCATCGGCTATCAACGCAATCAGAAGCTCATCGCGGTTTTTGAAGTACAGGTAGAGGGTGCCTTTTGCAAGTTCGGCCTCTTGAGCGATACGATCCATAGAGGTCTGTTCCAGCCCGTACTTCACAAAGGCTTGTCGCGCCGATTCGAGGATATCGATCCGACGTTGTTCCTTTTCGCGTTCCTTTCGTTCTCGTACTCCCATGGTGATCTCCTTAACGAACCATGCGACGGTACTTTTCATCGACAAGTCCCGTTGTTCGCTCGTATTCAGCACGCGTCACGTAATAATCCAACAGCGCGTTGATCTCATTGACTTGTGCGCGAGCCAGAGCGGTCTCTGCATCATTGATCTCTAGCAAACTTCCTGTGCCCTCGGTATACCGGATCTTGGAGATGTCAAATCCGCGCTGTGCTTGGGCAACAGTTGTCTTCTGCGCATCAATACGCAACTTGGCGGACTTGATCTGATTCACGATCGTTCTCACCTGAAGTTTGATGAGATCGCTAACCTGCTCGTACCGTTGTTGCGCAGTCAGGTATTCAACGTTAGCTTGTTCCACCTTTGCCTGCGTGCGAAAACCATTGAAGAGATTGAGGGAAAAATTCAGTCCGACAACAGTGCTGGTGGCCGTATTCCATGCTGAGAGCGTTTCACTCTGGCCTTGATTTTGCCATTGTCCAAACGCCGCTAGTGTTGGGAAATAGTCGGAGCGATAGATGTTGATAAACTCTCGCGAAACATCTACTTGAAGGGCAAGTGCTTTGAGTTCATAGTTCTCTCTGATTGCACGAACGATGGCTGAGTCTTCCGTTGGAGCGGCCTCGGGTTCGGCCCAACCCTCACGGGAGAGAATGATGGTATCCTTGAGATCAATCACCAAGAAGGTTTGAAGTGCTGCAAGTGCGTTGTATTGTCCGGCTTCAGCATCCGTTACCGTTGGTTGGATGTTCGCCACTGCTACGTCCGAACGGATCTTATCGAACTCAGCAACCAGACCTTCATTGAAGAGTGCCGTGATGGTCTTTTGCGTTTCAACGGCGTTGTTCAGTGTTGCCGTTGCAACACCAACAAATGCACGAGCTGCAAGAGCTTGGTAGTATCGTTTTTTTGTCTCTGTGACCACTTCAGCAACTACGGCATCTAACTGTGCTTTAGCAGCATCAGAGTAAATGCGAGAGGCGCCGATGCCAGTAAAAACAGCACTGTTAAACAGGACCTGTTGCAGTTGGGCGTTTACATTGTAGGCATTCGGAAGTCCGAATCGCACGGGAGTTACATTCCCCGATTGGTCTGGAAAGAAGAACACCGGTAACTGGATGTTGTAGTTATACCCTGCGCTGATATTCAACGCCGGCAGGGCGTTGCCAATGGCTTCAGTTACCTGAGCATCAGCCTTTTGAACACCAAGCTTTGCAATGGCTACATTCTTGTTCTGGCGCAAGGCGATTTCAATCGCCTCGTCGAGGCTTAGCGGCCGTGTCGTCGCAGAGGCTATCATAGTGCCCAGCACTGCGAAGACCAGGTAAATGCTAATGCGTGCCTTCATGGAGAGTTCCCTTTCGGTCATCGTACGGGTATTGACGGGTAGTTGAATTTCTGACTAGTGGTCACAAAATTGACCACTGGTCAGCAATTAAGCAAATGGTCAGTTCTGGGGCGTGTGTACGTACCCGCTCAAGAATTGTTGCAAATGCCGTATCAGATTTTAGAGGAGGTCTACCAAGACCGTGGTTCCTGCATGATCCGGAATGACTACATCTGCCTCGGTTGGCAGGAATTGGCCGATGAGGGCCGTCTTAACCCCAGCTGCCCTGCCGGCCTGGGCATCGGTTGAGGCATCGCCAAGGAACCAGCATTGGGTTGGGTCTAAATGATGCTCGGAAATTGCTTCGAGGAGCATACCTGGAGCTGGTTTGCGACGTGGACTATGAGATTCATCGAGATCTGTGCAAACACGGATATCATCGAGCCCCCTGCCATTGAGTTTCGCGGCAAGGAGGTTTTGCATGTATTCATGCACGAATTCGAGGTCTTGGGGAGACATAAGCCCCTTACCAACACCCTGTTGGTTGCTTATCAGGATGAGGAGGTACCCTGCCTTGCGGGCGGCCTGCAACAATGGGATGATGTCTGAGTGAAGGACGAATTCTTCGGGAGTCCGTACGTAGCCACCAATGATCCTATGATTGATCACGCCATCTCTGTCGAGAAAGAGGGCCTTATTTGATGTCATGAATTATGGACGTAGGAAGGTGGACGTGCGTTCTCCTTGACGTACAAGATAGAGTCCAGGCGTGAATCCCGTTGTTGGAATCTGCACCAGTCCGTAGACGGTGGCCGACCACACTACCTCTCCGTGAATATTGTAGATGGCCGCATCAACAGCTACAGGACTTTGGAGGGAAATCATTTCACCCACGATATACCTAATGAACGATTCATCTGTCAAGACTGGCTCATCGTTCGATGTTGTAGAGGCCGTGTGAAACCATCGTTGTGCCAGAGGGTCGGTTGAAAAGAAGGTGTGTATGCGCGCACCTGACTTTTCTTCACCCAACGGCGAGAGGTGAAGGCCGTCCCCGGAAAAGTCATCACAGTGCCAAAAGTGTCCGTCCAGTCTTGGTGTAGTGCCATCTGCCCAATTGTCTGTGCACCACATCAAAGCAGGAAGTTCTGGTGAGTCTTCGGAAAAGCGATATCCCGGCGTTCCGTTTATTTGACGTTCAATGAGGAACTTGATGGCCCAACCATTTAGATAGTCACGTGGAGACAGAAGCCCCTTACCGGCAAGAGCTGTTGCAGGATCGATGTATCCGGCGTAGGACCGAGATGAGAAGTAGATCACTTTCAAATTCGGGTAGAAGGTTCGCATAGTTGAACAGAGCGTGAACAACTGATCGGCGAGGCGTTCTGCGGCACCAGGGAACGTTGTGTCAGCATCCTGCGTGTTGTCTGTTTCAACCCATGCTACCTGCACTTGTGCGTTGCGACAATGAAGAGAATCCACAACCTTTTCTGCGTTCTTCCAGTACGAGTCCGACGTCTGATTCATCTTCTGCACGCCTTGTCCGCCAACACAGGTGTTTGCAATAACAATGTTGGTGCTACGCAACGGATCTGCCATTGCAAAGGCAACGAATGCATTGAACTCCGTTCTCGGATTTGATGCGCCAACACCGATCATAACGATCTTGCCATCGACGTGATCTACAGCTCCATCGAGAGATCGCGGCACGATTCTACTGATCGTGGACTCATACGCAGACATGTTGTTAGGGGGCGGAACATTACGTCCCTCAGGATAGAGTCCACCACGTACACCATTCCACGTGGAGTTCGTCATGTCAGATACCGACAAGCGCCCTAGTGGCGGTCGGGAACAGTCCTTCTGTGCAACCATCACATGCATGCTTGCAAGGACAACGAGGAGGAGTTGGTAGGTTCTCATGATGTCAGAGAGAACCCGGGACTGTCTTTTCGGTTACGAACGAAATTTTCGTGCGGTACTAGCGAACCGTTACCAATTCGGTTTCTGAACCGGAACGAACTACATAGACACCAGATGGCCATGCAGTGGTTGCGACGTTCACGTCGTTCTCAGTAATCGTTGCTGACCACATAACCTTGCCCTGAAGGTTCGTGATGGCCACGTCGCCGTCCGTTGATGTGATATGTATGGAGCCGTCTGAAACAACGGTATGAACATGCGACGACGTTTCTGTATGCTCAGCTACACTTACTGCCATGTGGCGTGTATACCAGCCCATAGAGAGCCGATCTTGTGAGAATTGTGCGTGAAGGGAATGACCAGCCTTTTCGCTGCCCGATGCCGTGAGCGCAAATCCATCTGACGCAAAATCCGAACATTCCCAGGAGAGACCGTCACTGTTAGCTGTTGTACCGTCTGCCCAGAGATACGAAGACCAAGCAAGGGCAGGGATCGTGCTTTGTATACCTGAGTAAGCATAACCGCGAGAACCATTGATCTGGCGTTCAATGAGGAACTTCACGGCCCATCCGTGGATATAGTCGCGTGGTGCTACATGCCCCATCCCAAGTCTCGTTTCGGTTGGGTCAATATATCCCGAATATGGCCGACTCGATAGATGGACAAACTTCACTGAAGGGAACTTTACCTTGATCGTCTTGCACAAGTCATAAAGCTGGTCCGCAAGTTCTTGAGCTGCTCGCGGGAAGACAGTATCGGTGTTCTCCGTGTCATCTATCATCACCCACGCAATCTGAACCTGTGAGGTAGCGAAACCCTGGGAGGCAACAGCATTTTCCACTTCTGACCAATAACCACTATTTGCCGAAGCAACGTTTTGAAGACCAAGTCCATCTTTGGCAACATTGAGAAATTGGACTGACCGATTGCGAAGTGTATCTGAGGCCGAGATTCGTTCCAAGCTACCGAAGGCAGACTTTGCATTTGAAGAGCCAATTCCCAATACTACGATTTGGCCGTTGCGAAGATCCAAGGAACCGTCTGGCCTACAAGCTTGAACAGTGAGCGCGTGCTTTTGAAGGAGAAGGTCGTGATCATACGGACGATTGTTCGATCCGTTCGGGTAAAGGCCGCCAAGAACACCATTCCACGGTTCATTGGTCATTTGCGTAAGGGGCACATATCCAATACCAACGGCATCACAAACCTTTTGCGCTCCGCTATTGGCTACTCCTCCAAGGAGGACAATGAGCACCAGGCAAGTCCGGCATAAGTGAGATTGCAAACGAGGAGTCCCGTACGAAGTTTTACGACCGACAAAACTAGGACTCTACTCAACGCCCTCAGTTAGGTAGTATTGCTGAATGCGCTCGGCCGTTACAGTATCAAGGAATCTGCTGGGTCGACCTAAAACGTCTGAATTCTGCCACTCCAGCATCACTGCAGGGTACGTGAGGTACAAACGCTCTTTAGCCCTTGTGCAGGCCACATAGAGGAGTCGACGTTCTTCTTCGAGTGATGCTTCACTTTCTGCACTCCGTGCAGACGGGAGCCGGCCCTCATTCACCCAGATGAGAAAGACGGAATTCCACTCAAGCCCCTTAGCGGAGTGGATGGTGGAGAGGGTTACAAACTCATTTTCACCATCATCCGCATCGATTTCATCGAGCGACTCTGTTGGTGGATCAAGGGCGATGTCGGCGAGAAACTCCTCAACCGTCGTATATCTGCCCCCTATTCCTACCACCGTCTCAATGTCCTTCCAGCGTTTGGGATGGTCATCATATGCCTTCTCCAATGTTGCTCTATATTCATCGGCAATGGAACGTAATCTCTCCAACGGATCAGTAATGGTACGCACGCGAGCGAGCATCGACGCCACGTTTGCGATTGCAGAAGCCCCTTTCCCAGTGGAACCCCATGAATTTTCGGGCCTCGATAAGGGATCTGCTTCCGTCTGCATTGCGTCGATCACCATTTGAGCGGTTTTCTGACCGACACCCGGGAGTTGCAGGAGAACACGATACCACGAGATCACATCACGAGGATTTTCAGTCAAACGAACACGTGCTAGGAGGTCCTTGACATGAGCTGCTTCGGCAAAACGCAGACCACCAAACTTTCGGAATGGAATATTGGCCTTGCCTAACTCGATCTCAAGATCAAAGGAGAGAAATCCACTACGGAACAAGACGGCTATATCTGAAAGGGGCGTCCCATTCTCTCGCAATTCAAGGATCTGCTGCATTACAAACGAAGATTGCTGACGTTCATTCGTTGCAGAGATCAACATCGGCTGATCACCCTCCTTCTTTTCACTAAACAATTCCTTCTCAAACATATTGGGTGCATCACGAAGGATACTGTTGCACACATCCAGTATCGGCTGTGTTGATCGATAGTTATGCTCGAGGCGGATCACCACACAATTCTCGAACGAATCGGGAACGGCGTGAATGTTTCGTACGTCTGCACCACGAAACGAGTAGATGCTTTGTGCATCATCACCAACAACCATTACATTCCCATTGGTGCCGGCGAGACCAAGAATGATGTTGTGTTGGAGCTTGTTGGTGTCTTGATACTCATCAACCATCACGTAACGGAACTGTTTGCGGAGGATCGGACCGATCTCTTCGTGTTTCGTCATCGCTAAGAGATAGAGCAACAGATCGTCATAGTCGAATAATCCATTTGCGCGTTTGTATTCATTGTAGCCCCGTACAACCTCGGATATACGCTGTGTTTCTTCAACGAACTGTGAATACTCTTCTTCGATCACATCCGTGAGAGGAGTGCCTGTATTGACGGATCTGCTGTACATCGCATATAACGTTCCCTTTTGAGGAAAACGCTTCTTGAGTTTAGCAACATCAAATCTGCCTCTCACCATGTTCATCACATCTTCGGCATCGGCTTGGTCCATCACGGATGTTGCTGCGCGCCGTTCCGCTGGGAGAACGTTTACATCTTGACCCTGCAAACCAAATCTTCGAAGGATGGAAAATGCAAACGAATGGAACGTCCCACCTGCAACACGTTCGCATCGTCCGTCGAGCAAGGCCGAGGATCTACGCAGCATCTCTGCCGCTGCTTTGCGCGTGAATGTCAGCAACAAGATCGACGATGGATCCACACCGTCTTCTACAAGGCGCGCAACTCGATACGTCAACGTTCTTGTCTTCCCAGTCCCCGCTCCCGCTAACACCAATGCCGGACCGTTTGTATGCATCACCGCCGCGTATTGCGCAGGATTTAAAACCTGCTCATACGGAATACGGTAAACACGCCCAGTCGATGATAGCTCGGATTTCTTGAGGATCAGCTTTTTCATGATGGATGGAAGTTACTATGTCAAGAACAATACATCCATCCACATAAGACGATTGCTTCGACGGAATGGGCACGGGGTATCCACCGTCGATACGGGCGCGGGGTTTCATCGGCGGTTTGGGCGCACGGCGTATCATCGGTAGGGGCACGACATGCCGTGCCCCTACAGTCAAACAAATCAAAACGCCAACAATTCCTGCAATTCGGTTGCTACACGCTCAATTGTAGGAATCACCGCATCCATCATTCCCTTGTTATACGGAATGGGAATGTCTGGCGGTGCTAGTCGTACAACCGGCGCATCAAGGTATCGGAAACATTCAGCAGTGATGGTCGATGCGATCTCGGCACCGAAACCACATGTGATCGTGTCTTCATGAAGAACCATACATCTGCTTGTTCGGCGCACGGATGCCAACACAGTCTCGCGATCCCACGGTACGATGGTGCGCAGGTCAATGATCTCAATGTCTTCGCCCAGGTTTTCAACGGCCGACTTTGCGCGATGTACCATTTCGCCCCATGCAACAACTGTTGCCCGTGTACCCGGACGGATGATATTGGCTACACCGAATGGCACGAGATAGTCGTCTCCGGGATAGATACCACGTCCGGGAGCGGTGTCTTGAATGGCACGATGCTCAAGGAAAAACGTTGGATCATTTCCACGCAAAGCAGATCGCAATAGTCCAACAGCATCTTGTGCGTTAGACGGCATAGCTACGCGCCATCCAATCGTGTGTGCAAAGATCGACTCTCCACTCACGCTATGCCATGGATCACCCGTGCGCTTTGAAAATCCAACGGGTATACGCACCACCATTGGAGCGGCAAAGTCACCGTTTGTACGCCATCTAATGGTACCGGCATCATTGATCTGCTCAGTAGCAGGATCGAGATATTTTCGAAACTGGATCTCCGGCACAGGCACTAATCCGGCCATCGCCATTCCAACAGCCCGTCCAATGATCCCCTCTTCACTAAGTGATGTATCAAAAACACGATCTGGACCGTGTTTGATCTGGAGGTCTACAGTGGCGCCATGGACGCCCCCTTTAACTCCAACATCTTCTCCAAAGACCACTACTCGATCGTTTAATCGGAGTTCGTTATCCAAGGTGCGTTTTACAGCTTCGATGAGGTTCACGCGCGGACCATCTTCAACTTTTTCGCCACTCGATGAAGGGGGCTCAACACCATCGGCCATAAGCCCGCCGTGACGTGGAGTTGTTCCGTCATAGAACGATTTTGTAAGTGCATCAGCAGGTATTGGCTGCGGTTGCGCAAGGGCGGACTCGCACGCAGCACGTACGGCCGACTCAATCTCAGCCACGAATGCGATCCAGCCATCGTTATCAAGGTACTTTTTGCGTTCGAAGAACTCCTTGAGTTTCACTACGGGATCACGCGAGAGTTCTTCGTCCTTCTGTTCTTGTGTCTTATACGACTGATTATCGGCACCGCTATGCCCACAAATGCGAGGAACTCGCACGCGAAGCAAGGCCGGGCTTTGGGACTGACGAACGTGCTCGATGGTTTTTGTGATCAGTCTATCGGCTTCTTCCGGACTCGTTCCATCAACCTCTACGATGCGAAGATGTTTAAACGCTGCAAGGTTATCTGCAATGTTTCCACCCGGCGTTTGAAACGTGCCCGGCACACTGATACCATATTGATTGTCCTCGATGAAAAAGACCATCGGAAGTTTCACCGTTGTGGCCACATTCAGTGCAGCCCAAAATCCGTTCGTTGCTGTAGATCCGTCTCCACCCATGGCCACGGCAATTGCGCCCTTCCATGAATCGTCCTTCAACACACGTGTATGATACGTGATTGCCTGTGCCCACCCAACGCATGGCGTGTATTGAGCGCCCACATCTCCTGAGGCAGGAAGTACCGTTACACCGCGGGTATTGGGCAGATGATGTACAACACCGATATCCCGTCCTCCGCTACGACTACCGCTCAGGGCCAATGGGCCGGAGAACGACTCTTCATAAGACATACCCGCAGCGATCACAAATGGTCGGGAACGATAATACACCGTTGCTCCATCGTGTCCGTGACGCAGTGACTGCCCCAAGATCACCTGGGCAAGCTCATGTCCTTTCGCCGAGAATTGATACGTCACTTTTCCGGAGGGGGCAAGTTCCGATTCCTCGATCGTGTCGATCAGGCGCGAGGCGATCACCGTTCGCGCTACGTCCATCCATTCGTTCTTGGTCATGCTTCTTTACTTGATTGCGGGAAGTGCCTGCAAAACTACGCCGACCATGGGGTTTTGAAGGCAGAATTGAGTGTATTTTCGCCAAACACCAATTGATAGGACTTCATGATGCGTATTCTACTCCTGATTGTGGTTGCTTTTGCCTCCACAATGATTGCCACCGCCCAACTTGGCAACTTACTATCTCCATTTGCCCCAAAGGACTGCCTTAATGAGGCAAAAGCGGCAGTTGGCGGAACTGCGAATAATCCTCGACTCGTAGCACTCATGAATGCCGGTGTTACAATACCTCTGGGTACAGACAACATCAATATCGGTATGGATGCTTCCAACGGTAAGGCCCGCCTGTGGTACTACGTCTTTATAGCCAGTGCCCAAGATACTGTTGCTGCTGTGCCCATGGTGAGACTACTCGTCTCGTGCCAAGACCCAACCTCTCTGGCCGGCGGCGGTGCTCCGGAAGTCCCGATCGACGGAGTAAGCACTATTCCACTTCCCGCCACCTATGTTGAGGGAGCTGCTCTTGCTACCGCCCTTGGAGGGAATAGTGAGTACCAGCGTTTCCGAACAGCATACCCTGATAGTCAACCTGGAGTGACCATTCTCACCACTTCCACGGAAGATGCCCTCGGCTTCCCTGCTGGTACACCGTTCTGGGTACTCAACTGGGCCGATGTCACGGGCGGTGGAGGTGTTGAAGCACCGTTCGTGTGCTTGGTGCATTCCGTAACAGGTCAGACGTTATGCGGCGACCAGATCATTGCTACGGTCTCTGAGGTCAATGACCCATCGGTCTTTGTGGCTCCAAATCCGGTTCGCGACAATGCTCTTGTCAACCTCCCAACGTCATGGATCGGCCGCCCTGTTGTTATCGAAGCTGTAAGCACGTCCGGTGCAATGATCGAACTTGCTTCGATCAGCGCGCTCACATCTCCGGCCACTACGATCAACAGCTCAATGCTCTCAACAGGCGCCTACACCCTGCGTGCTCGCACCTCCACAGAGTACGTCGTGCTTCCAATGGCAGTGATCCGTTAATCGGGACGTCACTAGTCATTGGTCATTAGTCATCAGTCATTCGTTATTAGTCATCAGTCATCACCACCTATGTATCCTCACGTCAAAACATCCGACCCCGAACTTTACCACGCAGTTCAAGGTGAATACGAACGCCAGCGCGACAAGATCGAGCTCATCGCGAGCGAGAACTACACCTTCGCCGCGGTCATGGAAGCCCAGGGCTCGTGGCTCACGAACAAGTACGCCGAGGGCCTCCCGGGCAAGCGCTACTACGGCGGCT
>DATGWS010000233.1:0-7691 GCA_035299365.1 Candidatus Didemnitutus sp. | reverse complement strand
ATGGGGCGCAATACGCGCATGATCCCGAATACGCAGCATTGCGTGAAAATGTGAATGCATTTGAAAAAGAATTTGGTCGTAGACCCCGCATTCTTGTTGCAAAACTTGGTCAAGACGGACACGATCGCGGTGCCAAGGTGATTGCAACATCGTTTGCAGATATCGGTTTTGATGTGGACATCGGCCCCCTATTCTCTACACCTGATGAGGCAGCCAGGCAAGCCGCTGACAATGACGTGCATGTTGTAGGAGTCTCGAGTCAGGCAGCAGGGCACAAAACACTGATCCCTCAACTCATCGAAGCCCTTAAAACTGAAGGTGCAGGAGATATCCTCGTTGTTGCAGGGGGCGTGATTCCCCCAAAGGATCACGACATGCTACGCGCAGCAGGCGTGACGTCCATCTTTGGACCAGGCACGAATATCCTAGCGGCTGCACGTGAAGTTGTTGAGTCCATACGCACACATTTGCGATCCTCAACGTGATTGTGGCAGGCATCGATATTGGCACAAATACGGCATTGATGGTTGTGGCGCGTGTAGCCAATGATGGTACGAGCACACCAATTGATGATGTATATGAGGTTCCTCGTTTGGGAGAGGGGCTCGACGCATCGGGTTTCATCTCTGAAGCTTCATTGCAACGTGCTGAACAGGCCATGACGCACTTTCGTACAGTGCTGTTAACGCACTCACATGCAAAGGTGCACGCAGTTGCCACCAGTGCAATGCGTGAGGCTTCAAACGGTGCAGACGTTCAGCGTAGACTAGAGAACGCCCTCGGTCATCCTATCACCATTATCAATGGCGATGAAGAAGCACGTCTCACCTTTCTTGGCGCCGTAGGCACTCGACCAAAGCATACCCTCATGATCGACATCGGTGGGGGTTCCACTGAATATGCCGTAGGCATCAATGGCACCGTCACGGGCGCAGTATCAACATCCATTGGAGCCGTCCGACTCACCGAACGATACGCTGTGGATCGCCCCCTATCTCCTGTGGTCCGAGATAATGCGAGGGAGTATGTGCGTGCACAGATATCCCACCTTGTGCAACAGTATGGCCCAATCGAACACGTTGTAGGAGTTGCCGGAACACCTACGGCATTAGCAATGATCGATCTGGGGTTGGAATCTTTTGATCCTGCACGGGTAGATGGACACACCATGTCTACAATTCGTGTTGGAGAGATTACAGAGTGGCTGTGTTCCCAAACGTTGGACGAACTACGATCCATTCCCGGACTCCATGAACGTCGTGCTGATATCGTACCAATCGGCGCACTGATCTTACACACGTCGCTTGAGTCATTTGGATGTGAATCCGTAGAATGCACTATTCGCGGACTTCGTTTTGGTGCTATGTTAACGGCATCTCTCTAAGGGGCGAGTATGATGTTTTCGGCACTCTTTAGCTCAGTTCGGCAATACCCACGGGAACTCATCCTTGCCCTTGTGGCGATGATTGGATTTTTCGTGCAGATTGAAAGTGTTGGGCCTGTAGAACGATTAGGCCTTCACATTGCGTTCTCTGCCCTGCTTTCGATGAATCTATCACTTGCCGCAACTGTCCTCACTCGATCTGGCAAGATTAACAACGTATTGAGCTGGGGGGCTTGGGCCGTAACAAGTGCGGCCTTCTCGTGGTACGTCATGGGACTGGACTTTGCTCGGTCGGCAGATGCATACAGCTACGCCTACCTACTCTGTCTCGTGCATCTATGTGTTGTGTTAAGCTGGACCTCATATGGTTCCGTAGAGCGGTTTTGGAATGCATCAATAATGATGTTCCATCGAATTCTGTATGCAGTAGTCTTCTCATCTATTCTTGAACTTGGCCTTGGGCTCTCTATTCTAGCCATGCGGTTCTTGTTTGTATTCGATGGGCTCATGCACCTTCAGAGTTACGCGGCAGTACTTGTGTTTGTGGGCTTCAATACCATGTTCTTCCTCTCGGGGATGCCCACGGCTGAGAGTGTGGATCATGAGCCCCGTCTCGACCCAATGACGTCTATTTTTTCTCGTTATGTCCTAGCCCCATTAGTATTTCTCTTCATAGTAATCTTATGGGCCTATGGAGTGATGGTCCTCCTCGGAGATATGAAGAGTGACATGGCCTATTATATCACGCTGTTGGCTGGTGGCAGTATCTTCACGGGCTTGCTCACGTGGCCAATGAGAGCAGAAAGAACATTTCCGTGGAGGATCCTCCATCGCTACGTAATGCCGGTGCTTCTTCCGTTAATCCTCCTTGCACTGTGGGTTTGGTATCAACATCTATCCAAAGATGGTGTGGACCTCGAAGGCTTTACAATAGCATCATTGCTCGTTGTTTCCCTGATCGTTGCACTTGGTAGCATCGTTCAACGCTCACTTGATCCGCGTGTACCGGCCTTTGTTCTCTTCTGCGCTGCTGCAGGTACCTCGATCGGTCCGCTGAGTGTAGCCTCCGTTAGCGAACGTTCGTTGATCGCCCATGGAAGGTCACTCGAACAGTCCACTCCTGACGATTCCGCCAAGGCTCGTGCCACCGATTCCGTACGCACCTCACTTCCGGCCTATGGAATACGCTCGTATGATGACGAGAGTGTTTGGATCACAAGCTTCGTTATTAATGATTTGATAGGGGGCGATACGCTCACACTATCTACAGACGATGGTTCGGTGCTTATTCAGATCCCGCGATATTCTACCATCGCAACGATTACGAATACCGTTTCGAAGGACACGATCGTATTTGATGTTAAGGGGCTTCTTGGTAGCCCAAATGACTCACTTCGATCGATAACCGTAGAGGGACGAAATCTCAAAACCCAGGTGATGCCGTCAGACGTTACGATCATTCGAAGCAACGGTCAGTGGTATGTTTCTCGTGTAGCAGCATCTACACATTCAATGCGCAAAAGGCCATCCAGATGAACTCGCGTTTTTATGTACTCTCGGTTCTTCTGTTGATGATGGTCCTTGGGACCTCTCCAAGAACGTTGGCTCAGGCCGGCATATCTGCCCTTACGTATGATCTCAAGGTTGGAGATGTCCATCAGTTCAAACTCATAACCGACCAACATATCATCGGCAACAGAGCTGTACGAGTTCAATCTATCCTTTCGATAGAGGTTATTGATGAAGACGATCTGGGCAATTACCAATGCCGCGTTACGTTCAAAGCCGATACAAGTAGAGAACGCTCTGATACGGTGATCTATCATCCGAAAGGCAATTTTCTCTTTGCCGGGTACCGTCTGTACAGTGAAAGCGGTGGATACGATGCAGTGATCGACGCACTTGGTAAGGTGATCATGGGCCAACCCGTCCTTCCCAAGGAATACGAGCAAAGTACTATTAACGCCTTTTCGCGGACTACGGATGTGGATGCTACCACTAGCCCCCTCGTACCATACACCGTCGTTTTTAGCATCCCCAAATCCCCAAGTTATTCCGGGATGGAAGTTGGGCGCGAATTCATTGACACCTTTCTTGTGTTAAGTACAATACAACCCATTACTACATCATACGGACCAACACTTACCAATTCAAATACACCTCGGAATCTCGATACTATTGTTAGAAGCCTACGTCTAGACTCCGTAGTGATCGATAACGGTCGGCAGATTAGCTTTCTGTCATCTATGTCAATCAAACACACATTCGCCGGCGAGCGGTTTACGATTATCACTCAATCTCAACGAGATATGTCAACGGGGCTCATCAGATACATCGACGAACGATGTTACTATGAATCTGCTCATGGACCCCGCCTCGAATACGTAACCACCTGCAACCGTACCTCGGCCACCACGTACGATCCGTTGAATCCTCGCCAACATGGGGGAAATGCTAATAGATAAGAGGTATAATCCTGTAGGTATTCTACGTAAGTAGAGCCACGTCAAGTCGTTGACAATAGTAACGGTTACGGGTTATCGCGTATATAGATCAGTCTCCCATCGGTCTAGTTTCGGCAACTCATCCATACGTGGTCAGTTTTCGACGCGGATCATATAAAGGGTGGGGCGTTTTTTGGGAGGATGCTGTATGAACTTTTTTAGATCTCGCCTGCGTGAGCATTGTCTCATAGCACTTGTTGTTCTCTTCAGCACAGCAGATGTCATTGCTCTCAATGATTCGGCACCCGATTCCCTGATCACCCTGAGGTATAAACTAGATCACGGCAGGACATACACGTGGAATCTTGTTGCAGACCAGTTCATTGTGAATGGAAGAGCCTTGCGGTTTAGTGCACTATTCCAGATGGATGCTATAGACTCAGATGTTCAGGGGAATACACAAGTTCGCATTCGTGTTCGCTCCAGCAACGGAGATAATCGTGCAAATGAGATCATCGATAGTGCAAAGTCCGGGTTGTTTCCCGTTGGATCTCGCAGAACGAATAAGGCCGGTGTCTATGATGCGATGATCGATGAACTAGGTAAGATCATCACAGGTCAATATCGACTTGACGAGCAGGCACCGCCCCCTGTCCTC
This sequence comes from Candidatus Didemnitutus sp., assembly GCA_035299365.1. GTDB lineage: Bacteria > Bacteroidota > Ignavibacteria > Kapaibacteriales > Kapaibacteriaceae > UBA10438. Next base: position 3,205 of record DATGWS010000233.1, on the reverse strand, counting down.
TCCGGCATAGGGGCTACGAATCAATTCGATCTGGAGCGCAGCATCGACATTCCATCCATGATGAACCTGATGATGCCAACAATCTCAGAAGGTCAAGAAGTACGTATTGGAATGACGAGTCTAGATACAACATACACGCAGTCCGCAGAACAGAAGATATCGGGTTCACGTGGCAGCTCGCTAACGGACCGAGATAAGGGGCAAACGACGCAGGATACCCTGTTCCGTTCGATTACCCTAGACTCCATAGCCGTTCGCTCATCCGGTCAACGAGTGTGCTATATGACGGTTCATGTCGATCGACACAATGCCAATGGCCAACGGTCTGAGTCGGAGACATCTGTGGTGCGCGATGTGCATACCGGACTCCTTGAGCTTGTTATTGAGCGAGGGTTCAATCTCAGGGAAAATGGCGATAGGTCACCGACTTACGTGGCAGTTGCCGTGATCGAAACGAACCTCACTCGTATAACGGACAACCAGGGGAATGAGATCGTCACTCCCCCATCTATGAGTCCTGGATCGTTCAGATAGGACGCGTCAACTCACGTTCGTCATAGCTACGGCATCCGTTAGCAAATCTTCTTGTTGCTGACCGTGAACACCGTGAGAGCCTGTTGCCGGGCTTGCAGCGGCTGCGCGACCTGCATAGCGAAGCGTCTGACCTACTTGCAACAACTCGAGAAGGTATGGCTGCACAAAGGACCAAGCGCCCATGTTCTTCGGTTCTTCTTGGCACCAAACGATTTCCGTGGCATGGGAATACCGTGCAAGGACAGACTTCATCATCTGGCTATGGAATGGATGAATCTGTTCGAGACGTACCAACGCAACGGCATGCACGCCGAGATCCGTTCTCTTCTTCAAGAGTTCATTGTAGACCTTACCGGTTGAAATCACAACACGCTTTACGGCGGCAGGATCACTCACGGATTCATCATCGATGATCTCTTGATACGATCCAAGCGTGAGTTCATCAACGGTAGATTGGAAAATCCGCAGATATCCCTTTGGAGTCATGATCACAAGAGGTTTGCGCCACTCTGCCTTTACTTGCCTTCGAAGCGCATGGAAGTAGTTCGCCGGGGATGTGAAGTTGCAGACGATCATATTGTCCTGCGCACATAGTTGCAGGAACCTCTCGAGCCGTGCACTAGAGTGTTCCGGGCCCTGACCATCATAACCATGAGGCAACAACATCGTCACGTTGCTTCGTTGTCCCCACTTCTCTTCGGCACTGGAGATGAATTGATCGAACACAATCTGAGCTCCATTTGCGAAGTCACCAAATTGAGCTTCCCAAATCGTAAGCCCACTCTTTGCAATAGTGCTGTACCCGTATTCATAACCGAGAACAGCATACTCAGACAGAGGTGAGTCGTAAATGTGTAATTGTTCCGGTGCACCAATCTCATTGAGAGGGACGTGTCGAGAATCATTCGTGATGTCTCGGTGTACAGCCTGGCGGTGATTGAACGTACCACGTCCGGTGTCTTGACCGGTGATGCGGACGAGGTGACCCTCACGTAGTAATGAGCCAAAGGCCAAGGCTTCGGCCATACCCCACTGAATGGTGCCCGTGTCAAATGCGTGCTTTCTCTTCTCCGCCTCTGCCTTTACCTTGGCATGGATTGCAAACGTAGAAGGCACAGATGTTACAGCGGATGCAATATGCTGGAGTTCTTGTATCGAAACGGCTGTTTTCACCGGAGCAAAAAGGTCGTATTCGATGTGTGGCACCGGTTGAGTGGTTGCCGTTGCACGATCGTCATAGGCCTTTGCAAGCACAGCGTGTTCTTCGTCAACAATTGCCCGTAGAACATCCACAGTTGCCACGCCTTCGGCCAACAATCGTTGCTCATAGACGCCACGCACAGGTACCATGTTGCGGATCTTCTTGTACAGAAGGGGTTGCGTTGCTGTAGGGTCGTCCTGTTCGTTGTGACCATACTTACGATAGCAATACATGTCCAGCACAACATCGTCGCCAAATCGTTCACGGTAGGCAAATGCAAACTGGGCTGCAGCTCTACACGCTTCCGGATCATTTCCATCCACATGGAGTATCGGCACCTGCAGCATTTTTGCGATGCCGGTGGCGTAATGGGTTGACCGTGAGTCTTCTGGCGACGTGGTAAAACCAATCTGATTATTGATGATGATGTGGATTGTACCACCAGTTGCGTAACCCTTCAGTCGTGCCATGTTCAACGTTTCCGGAACAACACCTTGTCCGGCAAATGCAGCGTCACCATGGATTAGGATCGGCAGAACCTTGCTATATGATTCGTCGTTGATCTGATCATCAAGAGCACGGGCAATACCTTCCACAACGGGATTCACTGCTTCAAGGTGACTCGGATTCGGCGCAAGCACCATATGAATGGCTTTACCATCTTGCGATAGATAGGTTCCCTTAGCGCCCAGGTGGTACTTAACATCGCCAGATCCCTGATATGAATGAGGATCGATCTTTCCCTCAAACTCATTAAAGATCTTCTCAAGGGGCTTGCCCATCATATTGGCCAGCACGTTGAGCCGTCCACGGTGAGCCATACCCAATACTGCACCAGACAACTCCTTCGATGCAGCATTCTGTAGAATCTGATCAAGAATGATGAGTGCACTTTCTCCGCCCTCTAGGGAGAATCGCTTTGCACCTAAGAACTTTGTGTGAAGGAAATTCTCAAGGTTTTCTGCACGTGCAAGTTTCCGGAATGTCTCTAGACGTTCTTCCGGTGAGAGCTCAAGCTTGAGGTGGGTCTTCTCAACATTATCGCGGATCCACTGCTTTTGTGTTGGATCTTGGATATGCATGTACTCGATGCCTACGTGATCACAATACGTATCACGGAGCATATCGATGATATCTCGCAGCGTTGCCCGTTTTACACCACCTAGGCCACCTGTATCGAATTCGCGATCCAGATCCCAGATCGTAAAGTTGTAATGGGATGGATCGAGTTCCGGATAATAATAGGCTTCCAATCCTAGCGGATTGATGTCTGCCAGTAGGTGACCTCTCACGCGGTATGCGTGGATCATCTGAACAACCCGACCTTCTTTATCTATGATCTCAGGCTGGTCTTGAGGGAGGAATGGGTTTGCCCCCTTCTCAACTGTCCAGCGCATTGGTTCAAAAGGTATGCCCAGCGCAGCAAAGATCTGCTCGTAGAAACGGTGTTCGCCGAGAAGGAGCTGATGG
>DATGWS010000232.1:0-25715 GCA_035299365.1 Candidatus Didemnitutus sp. | reverse complement strand
CAACCCAACACCTGCTCCAGTTCTTACACTCATTGGTTCGGCGAACCTCTGCTCAGGTGACAGCGTTGAAGTACGCGCACCGGCTGGCTTCGTATCGTACTCATGGGTATCTACATCAGGCACGAATTACGGCACATCCCGCTCGATCATCATTCGCCAAACGGATACGGTCTATTGCCAAGTTGTTGACGTGAATGGTTGCGTCGGTTCGTCCGATACCGTTGGTATCGCAGTCGCACCGGTTGCTCCACCGGCAATCACAGCAAATGGTCCAACAACGTTCTGCGAAGGTGGTGCTGTAACTCTTACTGCTCCAGCTGGCTACGCTTCCTATATCTGGTCGAATGGCGCAACTGGCCGCTCGATCACGGTTGAAAACGGTGGCGAATTCTGGGTTACGGTCACGAACAACACGTCGTGCCCTGCCAACTCAACAAAGACAGTGGTAACAGTTAACAGCTTGCCTGTTGTACCTACGATCTCCCGCATGGGTGATGTTCTTACCGCGAACTCAGCAGTTGCTCAGTCGTGGCAGTGGTTCCGCAACGGAACAATGATCGCTGGTGCTACGGCCAAGACGTACACAGTGGCTCTGCCAGGCTCGTACCGTGTTGAGATCGCAGATAACAACACCTGCGCTTCAACCTCTGAAGCATTCGATGTTATCCTCACGGATGTTGAAGAAGATGTAGTTGCCGGCCGTCAAGCCGAACTCCGCGTCTTCCCGAACCCATCGAGTGGTCAGTTCTCTATCGAAACAACGATCACGCAAGCTGGTCCGGTCCGCATTGAACTTGTCAATGCAGTCGGCGAGCTGGTGATGACACTCAACGAGACTGCAAACGGCGGTGCATTCCGCTCTTCAGTCGACATGGGTATCCTCGCAAACGGCGTCTACAATGTGGTTGTAACCACGGGTAGCGAACGTTGGGTGGTCCGTCTGGTCCGTCGTTAAACCGACTTCCAGCTTCATATTTCAGCGGGGACGCACGTCAGTGCGTCCCCGCTTTTTATTTTGGGTATGTGGCGTAACAGATAGCCCCCTTCGGATATCATACTCACAGACAACGATTTTCAGATACTACTTTTCACCACGCCAGGATCGATCGAATGCGTCTTCCTTCTCTTCTTGTTTCCATGTTCCTCGTAACGTCGAGTCTTTTTGCCAGTAGTTCCGGCCAAGCCGGAAGGACAGCTTCCACATCACCTGGATGCAGCGGTTCGGGATGTCATGGTGCTGCCTCCTCAGCAAATCCGGCAACGAGTCTTCGCGTTGCACAGGCCGTAGACGGAAAAGTGTCCGCCGTTGTAGGAGAGACTGTAACACTTACGGTAATCGTGTCTCACGAGTCACGTGTTGCTTCGGGCGTTGGAATAGCCGTCAAAACAACTGAAACCGGGACAACCAATGCCGGTTCACTCGGCCTTGTTACTGGTCAAGGGCTAAGACTGTCTGCTGGAGAGCTCACACACTCCTCACCAAAACAGTTCGTAGATAGAGAGGCTTCATTCTCCTTTACCTGGACAGCCCCTTCTCAGGCTGGGACGTATTATCTGCGAGCCATAGCAAATGCTGTAAATGGTGATGGCACGGCCAGTACGCTTGACCAATGGAACCGCATGCCGGTTGTGGAGGTTGTAGTTGCACTCCCGAACTCGGTAGAGGAGTATTCACATGTGGACGTTACGGTATCTCCCGTTCCTGCACATGAGAATGTTTCTGTTACGGTTCCTACGCAGCCCAATGAACAACTCCAGATCTCCGTCCTTGACCATCTGGGTGCAGTTGTTGCAACAGACAACGCCACTGCATCGGGAGAGTCGTTTAGATACGTGTGGAATGGAAGACGGAATGATGGTTCACTCGTTCCTCAAGGGGCGTATGTTGTTGCTATTCTCTCTGACCGAAAACTGATGAAAGGACGCGCCATCATCGTTCGATGAACCGATATCTCGGCCATATCGCCAGTTTGATCTTCGCCTGTTGCTTCCTCGCATCTCCATTGCGAGCACAATGGAAAGAAGTGCAATTGCCCGCCCCCTACACTGGCGGATATTATCTCGATGTCTTCTTTTTGCCGGGTGACCCAAATCTTGGATGGGTATGTGGAAGAAACGGCGAGGTGATTCGGACAACGGATGGAGGGGAAACATGGCGAGGTGCTACTATCCCGAACGCCTTCTTAGAATACGTGCAGTTTCTGACTCCCAAGATCGGCTATGTATCTGGTCACGCGGGAGTGTATCGTAGTGACGATGGCGGTATCTCTTGGCGAGATATCACTCCGCAAGATCCCAATTACGAAAAGGGATGGGGCTCCTACTGGATCAATCAGAACGAAGGTGTCTACTTTGTTGGTGGTTGCGCGTCCGGTATTCAGGCGTTCTACCGAACCACAGATGCAGGACAGAGTTGGACCGTTTCATTTGGAACGGAGCCAATGAGTGGTCTGAGTGACGGGTTGATCTTCCGCAACGGGAGTGGATATGCGGTCAGCAGCGGAGTCCTGTGGCAAACAACAGATTTTGGTAGGACCTGGCGGATATTCTCACGTACGGGCAGTAAGGTGTGGTCAGAAGAACTTGCCATCTTTGACAATGCAATGCTCATTCCCACGGCCGGGAATAACTGCGATGGCAATACTACTGGTATCGGTTCGATGCGTTATAGTCGAGATGGGGGTAGAACGTGGGCTGAATATCAAACCGGTACCAACATGTTCGGTAGCTTCCTCCTTGATGAACGCAGAGGATGGGGTGTAGGTAATGACAGAACAGTACTCTATACCGATGATGCCGGTGAATCCTGGACCAATCGAAATTGTGGGATCAGGGGCCATATAGACGATATCTTCTTCATCAGCGACACCCTTGGATGGGCAGTTGGTGAGGGCGTCTATAGGAGCAATTTCAACGCTCCGGGCCCAAAGGTCTCAATCATACCAGCCGAAGATGTGGTCTATATCTGCAAGGGCGATAGCGCATTCGTTGAGGCAGTGTCTGCGGTTAATAACTACTCGTGGAATGATGGCGTAAAGGCCCCGGGCAGATATCTCACGGAACCGGGACGCTATATCGTATCGGTTTACGATGCATCTACATGCGCGGAATCCAAGGATACCATCCGCGTTATCCTCAAGAGTACGTTCGAGCCTCGTATCACTTCTGTTCCGAAAACGGTATGTGAGGGCGACTCTATCACCCTGAGTATTGATGGTCCGATCGAAACATGGTGGTGGTCCAATGGTGACCGAACGCAGTCAACGGTAGTGAAGACGGGTGGAAGATACACGTGTGTTACTCTCGACACCAGTGGCTGCGTTTGGACCTCTGAAATCAACGTTACCATCAACCCCAGACCAAAACCAACGATTCAAGCGAATCGTTCGCTTACCATCTGTCTCGATGATGTGATCACCCTTTCGGCTTCTCCTGGTTACAAGAGCTACAATTGGAATAATGGAGAAACAAGCCGATCCTTTACTACGGACCAGGGCGGAGCCTATGTTGTGACCGTAGTAGATGCCAATGGTTGCGTTGGTAGCTCGGACACAATTCGCGTGGTCAAGCTCGATACACGCAACAAGGCCAGCATCTTGCTCAGCCCGGGAGATGGTGGTGTGATTATCGTCAATGACCACAACGTAGGAACCCTCACATGTCGCACTGTCCGGGTTCAAAACATCTCGCTTGACGAACCATATGTGATTTCCAAACCCTTCTTTGTTGGCAACGTCTATTTCTCCCTTCCTCAAGCACAATTCCCAATTGTCATCGCTCCGGGTGGCATCGGTGAGTTAACCCTCTGTTCCTCTGCAATCGATTCGGGCATGGTGGAGGATACGCTGGCTCTGCCGGACACGTGCTCCGTTGGTAAGGTCCCAGTTCGAAGTAGGGGGCTTGCCATTGCCTTCACCGGGTCATCCCGCTGCGATGTGAATGTGGCTGCTCTCGTGATCAGTGCAGGCACCTCTTGGCGACTCTCAGCCCCTTTTCCTATGCCCGCCTCTACGAGCTTGACAATAACAGCAAAACACGTGCAGGGACCTCATGCAGAGCTCACGGCGGTATTGCGGGACGTTACCGGTAGGCTCATTACCTCTGCATCCGCCCAAAGTGCGCTTGGATCTGAAACAGACATATCTCTCAACGTAAACGGGCTACCCACCGGACCTTATGTGTTGTCGGTCCTCGCAAATGGCGAGGTGCTGGGAAGTAGCTATCCGGTGATGATTACTAGTTACTAGGTACGAGTTACTAGTTACGAGTTACCAGTGTGTGATTGGTTGGGTGTTACTTTGATAAGTCATAACGTCATAACGTCATAACGTCATAAAGTCATAATCCGCTTCCGGGTCTTAATAAGGACAGACAGGGCTGAAAAGTTTGTAATTTTGCTTCTATGGCGACGATCATATCCCTCGACCCGCGTGTTACGCGGATGCAGATCGATCCGGAGCGGAAGGACCCGCTGGAACCAAAACCGGAGCTCGATCAGTTTCAGACCTTTGAGGTCTTCCACCAAGGCAAGAGTGGTGCACACCACATGCATGTTGGATGCGTTCATGCACCCAACCACGAGCTTGCACTGCTTCTTGCGAAGGAGCAATATGCTCGGCGTGGGCAAACGGTGAATCTATGGGTGGTGAACACGCGAGATGTGTTCACGATGTCTGCAGAAGACACCGATGTGTTTGCTACCACACCCGAGAAAAAATATCGGGAAGTTTCGGCCTATATGGTTCGCAACAAGGTGGAGGCCTTTAAGAAACAGAATACGGAGGGCTCTGCCGAATGAATACCCACGCACTGAACGACCTTTGTTACCGCATGGCGGATGACGAGCTGATCCTGGCTCATCGACATTCAGAGTGGACCGGCCTTGGTCCTCTCCTGGAAGAAGACATTGCATTCTCTTCCATCGCCCAAGACAAACTTGGTCACGCCCAGGCACTTTTCACCATCATGCACGATCTAGGTGGGGAGCCTGAAGCAGACACGGCAGCATTCATGCGTGATGAACTCAAGATGCGGTGCTCGCATTTTGTGGAACTGCCGAACGGAGAATATGATTTCTCTCTTGTGAGACACTTTCTTTTTGATGTTGCGGAGTATGTTCGATGGACTGCACTTGTGCAGAGTTCCGTTGAGCCCCTTGCCAATCTTGCAAGGAAGATCCATGGCGAATTGAAGTATCATCTCTACCATGCACAAACATGGATGGTGCAGCTTGGTGCCAATGGCAACGAAGAGTCACATGCTCGGATGCAATCTGCACTCAATGAGGCCTGGCCCTACGCTCTGGGTATGTTCGAACCGGGCGAGTTTGAAGACGCACTTGTAGCCGACGGTATTTTCATTGGAGAAGCGGCAACCCAACAACGCTGGTTAGAGCTCGTAACCGAACTCCTCCAATCATCAACATTGATGATCCCAACACAGGTTGAGCCGATCTATGGTGGACGAAAAGGGCATCATACGGAACATCTCAAACCACTGCTCGATGAGATGACCGAGGTCTATCGCATAGACCCGTCAGCGGAGTGGTGAGATGACGCAACAAGACGTATATGATGCACTCCTCAACGTGCACGATCCAGAGATTCCAACGATCTCTCTCGTGGATATGGGGATCATCACCAACGTTGACGTGCGAAGTGATGATGAGGTTCATGTAACCATGACGCCAACATTTGTTGGATGTCCCGCCATTGATGTGATGCGCAAGGACGTAGAAACTGCGGTTAGGGGGCTTGGTGTTACCAACGTTACCGTAAGCGTCACGTTCGATCAGCCGTGGACAACCAACCGTCTTACGGAAGCAGGCAAGGCCGCACTGTTGCAACATGGTCTTGCTCCACCGGAACCCTTTGATACACTCACGCTGAAGCTCGACGTGCTAAACAACGTTGCATGCCCCTTCTGTGGTTCTCGGGATACAACTCTCAAAAGCCCCTTCGGTCCAACCCTGTGCCGCTCCCTGCACTACTGTAACGTGTGCCTTCAGGCGTTTGAAGGGTTTAAGCCGGTATAGGATAGCTACTAGTTACTAGTTACAAGTTACGAGTTACGAAGTTGCTCAATGACAGGAAGCTGTGTAACTAGTAACTGCGTAACTAGTAACTGCGTAACTAGTAACTAGAAACTCAGGCTTCCTTGTACATAGACCTGACGTCCAACCAAGCCGGGGACAAGTGTTGGATGAAACTCATCGAGCAGGTTGTTGATGCCAGCGCCAATGAGCAGACGCTGTTCGTTGAACGTGAATGAGCGCGTGATTGCAAGGTTTACAACAACATACCCTGAAACAAACTCATCAGTTCGATCGAGAACCTTGCGGGGTGGGTCAGAGATCACGATGCCGTTTTTATCGAGCGATTCATCACCATACCGACCGATGAATTGGAATCGTATGTTGGTACTCCAAGCGTGGTCCGGAGAGTCATACTGAATGCGTAGCGAGCCACTGTTCTGTGACCTACCCCATAGCCCATAGTACATGTCGCGGGTGAGGAGTCCGTTGATCGTACCGGCTTCTCCCTTATCGATCGCCTCGAGAACTTGTACGTCCTTGGCGTCGAGGAATTGATATCCGCCTAAGGCACTAAAGACCCCAACGTTGTCGATAGCAAGTGCAAGACGGAGACTGAGTTCAAAGCCTTGCGTGAACGCTTGTGCGATGTTACGGTAGGAGTAGACGTCTCTGTCTTCGATGGTCTGCACGTAGTAATATTCGATAAGGTTGCGCAGGTCATTCCGGAACGCGCGGATCTCCGCACTATACAGTAGAGAGAGATTGTCGGTTAGTTGACGCTGACCGTCCTCATAGCGAATGCCCAGATCATACGAAACGCTTCGTTCTGGCTCGAGAGTGTTACCCAGACGTTCAGCACCGATGAGGTCATATCCGGCACCGGCAAGCCTGTTAGAGAACGTAACATAGAGTTGACGGAAGTCAGGTGCTTTGAATCCAGTACCGATCGACCCGGACGCACGGAAATTCTCACCTGGCTTCCACAACACGGATAGTCGTGGACTGAGTGCGGAACCAAAGGCACTATTGCCATCGAATCGACCACTTACAACATAGGATATCCAATCTGTGGGCATGCCTTCCCATTGAGCAAAGCCCACATAGGTTCGGTAGAATGGATGAGAACCGGTTGAGTCTCTGTAACGCGAGCCATCAATATCATCGTAGAGAAATTCTCCGCCCATGGTTAGTCGATTTGCTGCACCAAGCTGCACATCGTATTGTGCATAGAGTCTGCCGATCCGCCGTAACAGATCATCAATTGAACCGGCAGCCCCCTGAGAAGAGTCAAAGTTATACCGTTCGTTATACGATGAGCCATAGGCATTCATGGTCAGACGGGCTCGTCCTGATTGATATTCAGCACCAACTGTACCGGATGCATCCCATTGCTGAACGGATCCGGTGTTCTGTGCAATCTGTCCGGCAACACTTTCGATGAAAGAACCTCGCGTTTCAGATCCAAAGAGTCGGAGTGAAGCACGAGTTGTCCACCCCTTTGCAAACTTCCACTGCAACTTGCCGTGCAGGGTTCCATCCTGAAATCCGGCATAGGGAATGGAAACCGAGTCGAGTGGAAGGGAAAACTGAGGTTGGTTCTTGTAGTCGATAAATCCCGAGATCTCTAAAGAGTCGCTGCCCCATCCGCCTTCAATTCGGGTTTCGAGGGGGCCCTTCGTTACACCTTGTACCATCACTGTGCCATTGAAGCCATTTGCTGGACGTTTCGTGATGATGTTCACAACACCGGCAAGAGCATCACTGCCATACATGCTACTCATTGGCCCCTTTACAACTTCAACTCGCTCTACGTTGCCAACAGAAATGCGAGAGAGATCCACAACACCAGCCACGCGGCCAACAACAGGTTGACCATCGATGAGAATGAGCGTATAGTCCGGACCAAGTCCGTTCATCTGGATACCGTTGCGCACAGCTCCAGTGATTACGATGCCAGCCTGTTCTCTCAGAAGATCGCCGATGTCCGTCATAGCCGTTGTAGAGATCCGTTCCTTGCCGATCACCTCAACACGGACCGGAGAATCTTTGAGACGCACTTCGTTACGCGTCCCTGTCACAACAACTTGTGACTTGAGATACGTCCGTAGACTGTCTGTGAGCTGGCGTGTTCGAAGCGTGTCGCGCTGCACTGCCTGAGCGCTTACGATCGTCGTCGCAATGAAAAAAGCCCACATCACGTGGGCAAATCGTCCGTCCATCATGCAAAAATACCGTTTGTGCTGCGAATTATCGGATCCATACGAACGGAATGGTCTCTGAGTTCGCCGGCATCGCAACATGTAACGTGTAAAGCCCCGTGCTCACCGTGGACATATCGATCGTTAAGGGGGCTGCACCGAGATCTTGGTCAGTGCGGATAATGGATGTTGACCATATCACGCGGCCATCAAGATCCACGAGACGGAGATGATAGGGACCGGGCATGTTGGCTTTAAGGTCAACGTCTACCACGTCCTGTGACGGCATTGGACGAACGGCAACCATCGATGGAAGGAAATTGCGCAATGCCCTTCCAGTAAGATTGCAACCCGAGATATACAATAGGCCACTTGTAGAGCGAATGGTTGGGCAGGCCTCACCCTTCCATTCCACATCTTCCCATGTGAGCGGAGCAGTTTCTATCGTGCCAGCCAGGACAAGGCCACGCACTTCGGTGATTTTTTGTCTGGCGGAAATCACCAAGAGGTCCTCAACAAAGAGGTATGAGAGCCGATCATCTCCTCTGAGGCTTGTTCGTAATGCACCTCGATCCGTGGAGTCGGGAATAAACGTTGATGCGTTATTCACGAGGGTAGCGCGCAACACCGTGATCTTTAGCGGCAACAACGACGAAGGAACTTCAACGAAGATCGGAATACCAACATCGTCTGATCCTGCGGAAGCTGTAACACTTCCAGCAATGAGTCTGATCGAAGCTGTATCTCGCACCGAAACTGTCACACTTCGCGTTTGTTCACATCCTAGTTGATCAAATCCGCGCACTGTATAACGCGTAGTGGTCTGCGGACTGGCAAGGGGCTGATCACGTGTTGGATCACTGAGTCCGGTTGGTGGTGACCACTCATATCGAACAGCACCAGATGCACGCAGGGTGGTGAATTCGCCGCGACAGATCGTTGTGTCTGGGGAAATGCTAACATTAAGTGACGAGACAAAGACCGTGACCGTGTCTAGACTCTCACACGTGCCCGTTAAAGCCCGCAGAACATAGGTTGTTGTTTGGGTAGGTGAGGCGATGGGAGAAGGAGCCGAAGGGTCACTAAGTCCTGTTACGGGCGACCATTCAACACGATCGGCAGACCCACGAGCATGAATCTGTACAGAGCCTCCCACACAGATTGAGGTGTCGGGGCTGGCCACTATGTCAGGTCGAGGCAAGACCACAACCGTTATTGTATCGACGTTGACACAACCAGAATCGCCCCTTGCAGATGCGATGTATTGGGTAGTGGTTGATGGGCGACAAATAACCGTTGTACCGGTTGTCCGATCTAGTCCGTCCGCCGGAGTCCACACAACATCAAGCGCACTTGTTTGCGCCGCGAGCACAGTGGATTCACCAAGGCAGACACGTTGGTCGGGTCCGAGCTCGAGAGGTGGACCCAACACGGGCTGTACCATAAGTGAATCAAATGCAAGGCAGTCTCCGCTTCGAGCAATGAGCCTGATCATCGTGGGTGTTTTACCCATTACTACACGAGCAACCGTTGCCGTGGTATCAACGATCCCAATGCCAGACCATGCATGAGATGTGCCGGCTGAAGGAGAGAGAATTAGTGTGTCACCAATACACGTTCTGTTGGGCCCTGCGATTTTCACGCTGAAGGAGTCTACAACAGTAACAACCACCGTGTCGCGCACGATGCATTGTCCGCGTTGCATGGTAACAACGTATTCCGTGGTCCGTGGGGGGAATGCCACCGGCTCGGCTGCTTGAGGGTCCGAGAGTCCGTCACTGGGCACCCATGAATACGTCTCTGCACCCTGTGCTGAGATTTGGGCAAAGGCACCTACACAAATCGAAGCGTCCTTACCGGCGGACATATCTGTAACACGGACGAGAACCGTTGATGTGTCCTTGCATCCATATGAGTTTGTCCCGATCACAGTGAATCGTGTTGTCGATCGAGGCCGAACCACAGGATCGGAACGGAACGGATCGCTCACAAGTTGTGGTGGTGACCACACGTATGAGTCTGCTCCTGTAGCGCGTAGCTGAACTGGAGTACCCGGACAGATCTCATCAACGCTATCGATCCGAATGGCAGGTCTTGGCATAACGGAGATGAAGCTGTACGCTGTATCGGTGCCATAGCCATTCGACACAACGAGTCTGATCGAATACACACCTGAGCGATCGTAGCAGATCTGTTGCGGGTTACGTTCGATGGAAGACGATGGTGAGCCCCCTTCAAAATACCATTGCCATGAGTCGATCGAGCCCGTGCTCTCATCGCGAATCGATATACACCTCTCTTCGCAGATGTCTGCCGGGAATGCGAAGGATGCTCGCGGAAGACTACATGCCGTGAGGCGCAGTGCCGGATCGATCAGAGAAGAACCGATCAGGTTTGGAAGACCAAATCTGCACACGCCGGTGAGGCGCACGGCAGTATCTCGGAGTGCTGCTAGCGAGCTGTCTGCATTTGGAGACTCGATCATCGCCAGCCACGGTTGCCCGGATCTACCGATGTATATGCGACCATCGGGTGCAAGTTGCATCGGCGTCCAGTTATACGTTCCCGAGAGCTCACCAAGTATATACTTGGAATCGGTGATCGCGGTGGCGTCTTTTACACCGATAGAAAATTGGTAGATGCGAGTTGGCGTTATCGGGCCTTCGTTGGCCACCGATATATAGAGCTTTTTACTATCTGACGAGAATGCTGCGCCATAGTGCGATCCAAACACCTCGGTCTTGAAAAGATTGATGCCATTGGTGACCTTGCCGGTTTGGGCATCAAAGTCATAGAGCTGGGAGTTTCCTGTTGCAGATGTGATCACGAGCTGACGGCTATCGGGTGAGATATGCATTTGGCCCGCATCACGAACAATCAACGTTGGGTTGCCACCATCAGAAACAACAGGCAGTGTTGTTAATTGGTCGCGTACTAGATGGAAGCTATAGAAGTGTCGCGTTGATCTACTTCGCACCACAATCCACGAACCATCTCCGCTGCAGTCCGCTGTTGCTGTGAGATGTTCCGTGATGTCGTTGAGCACGAGTTCGTTCTTCTTCACAACATCGCCAAAACCAGCATCCGCCCGCATATCGATGATGCTGTAGTAGAGACACAGGCATCGTGATCCAACGATCGCTGATGTAACGGGTGCAGGATTGAAGACGTAGAAGATGTAGGGCCTGCCCGGTGCCGGAATGATCAACGCACTCTGACTCGTGGATGGATCGCCGAACAATCCCATGCCATTGGGCATGATCTCATGAATGCGATTCCACACTGTTACGCCATCTGTATAGAACAGCAGTTCTCCCGTGGTGGGATCTGAAAACGTGGCGCACCCTTCACTCGTGTTGAGTTGTCCGTCTGCTAATGCTTCGATTGAACCGCTTCGGAACGTTACTCCTGCACGTTGACCGAAGTACCAATTCACCGTTGAAAGGGGCTGGGCAGTTGCAATGATGGTTGGTAAAAGAACACAGACCAATGCCATCGCGGCATTCACAATTGTGCTGCCAACGTGCGATCTCCCCCCGGAGCCGTATCGTGGTTGTTTGGACATATGGTGGTCCACGTGAAAGATAGTGAAGGATGCCCCTTCTACTACCCAGTGACGTTACCTGATTTTAACCTTCTCGTAAGGTGCGAAGGGGGTAAGTTTGCCTTATGGAAAAGAAGATCCTGGTAGTGGATGACGAGCAGGACATTGTAGACCTGATCTCCTATAACCTCAGCAAGGAGGGCTATAAGGTCTTTACGGCCTCCAATGGCACTCAGGCTGTGGAGGTTGCTACTACTGTGCGACCGGACCTTGTGATCCTAGATATCATGATGCCGGGCATGGACGGGTTTGAAGTCTGCCGAAGTCTCCGTCAGGATACGACGCTTGCCACTACAGCAATTATGTTTCTGACCGCCAAGTCAAGTGAGATCGACCAAATCCTTGGTCTAGAACTTGGTGCAGATGACTACATTCAAAAGCCGATCTCGCCTCGGGTGCTTCTTGCTCGAGTAAAGACCATCATCCGCCGTGGTCAAGAAAAGGTCCGCACAGAGACCATCGCCGCCCCCGAGATTCTACGATTGGGTGCCTTGGAAGTGAACCGCCAGAATTACACTGTTCGGGTTGACGGCAAGGAGATCTTCTTCCCCAAGAAGGAATTTGAACTGCTTGCCTTCCTTGCATCCAACAGGGGCAAGGTCTTTTCCCGCGAGGCACTTCTTCGCCGCATATGGGGGGAGAGCGTCTACGTGATCGATCGAACCGTTGACGTACACGTGAGCAAGGTACGCGAGAAGCTGGGCACGTATGGTGCTTGGATAGAAACGGTAAAAGGTGTTGGCTACCGTTTCTCCGAACAGGTCTAACTTGCGCTCATGGCGCCCACGTCAATTCGACCTACGATCTCTCGATTTTCGGTGTTCTGGCTGACCCTTTCATTGGTCGGCGTGAACCTCGCAGCTCTTCTTGCCTTGATACTTACCGGAACTGATGTGTCCGGATTGGGTGTACCTCGGATTCTCCTCTACATTCTCCTTGTTTCGGGAGGGGGCTTTGCATGTGTGTGGACATTCCTGCGGCTCCAACGCAAGAGAATCGTTGAGCCCCTTGAACGGATCATCGAGATAACGCATGCCATCACAGACGGAGCCGTGAGTGGTAGAATCGAACTCAGCAAGACAGCTCTTCTTGATGTAGTCCGCGTTGCTGATGCGATCAACAGACTCGCTCACAAGGCAGCAAAGGACATCGACGAAATGCGCCGACTCGAACGCGTCCGTTCAGAGTTTGTTGCCAATGTCTCCCACGAGCTTCGTACGCCGATCTTTAGTGTGCAAGGATATCTCGAGACGCTTCTCGATGGAGCAATGGACGATCCACAAGTATCGCTGCAGTTCCTCGAAAAAGCATACAACAATGCGCTTAGGCTCAATGCACTCTTGAGTGATCTCATCGATATCTCACGAATTGAGAGTGGTGAGCTGAAGTTCTCCTTCCGCTATTTCGATATCGGAGATCTTCTTCGTGATCTCGTTCATGCAACGGAGATCAGGGCGGCGCAGCGCAACGTTACAGTGCATTGCGATATCGCTGAAAACTCATCGGTCTACGGCGATAAGGAGCGGCTCACACAGGTGATGACAAATCTCATCGAGAATGCGATCAAGTACAATGTTGACGGTGGAGATGTGTTCATTAACACGCAACACGTTGACAATCATCTTCACATCAGCGTACGAGACACCGGCATCGGCATCCCAGAAGATTCACTTTCGCGCATCTTTGAACGGTTTTACCGCGTGGATAAGGACCGATCGCGAGCAGTAGGTGGCACGGGGTTGGGCCTTGCTATTGTAAAACACATCCTTGAGGCACATCATGCGCCAATCACGGTGAAAAGCAAACCGGGGATTGGAACAACGATAGAATTCGTGCTAGAGGGGTAGTGTTAGAATGTTAGAGGGGTAGAATGCTAGAGTGGTAGAATGTTAGAGAGGGTTAGCGGAGGATGAGGAAGGGGGAGTGGGACGAGGATGATTGACGATCGATAGCGATAGAGTAGACACCTTGGGGAAGGTGTTGAACGTTAGCGACGAGAGAGGAGCCCGACTGATACCACGAAATGTTGTGGGTGGTGCCTTGTGCGTCTACAACCACACATCTGTTGATAGGTGCATCACTTTGCAGTGTTGCATTTACAAATGCCGATGTTGGATTTGGGGATACTCCGGTGACGACATCCTCGGATTCGTCTACGCCCATGGCGATATCGAAAGAGACGTCGTCGATGTAGAACCCGTCGGACTGACGTGATGCGTTGCTTCGGAAACGAAGGCGCATGTGCATCGTGTCGCTTTGGTAGGAGCGTAGAGGGATGTACTGTGCCCGCCAGGCATCGTCGCCCTTTGTGGTGTCAGCCCACCGTGCGTCGCGCGAGGCGTTCCACCATTCCACGGTTTCCCACGGTCCCGCGAGTCCGTTCATCGAGGTTTCGAGGAAGACTGTGTCACTGGGATCAACAAAGGCAGCCACGTGACAACGTAAGACGAGCCCATAGCCTTCCACGAGGGGCAGGGATACAGCTACCGGCGGCAGGATCACGGTGTCGCGTCGGTTCGGTAGATACGGACCGTTGGAGCTGTGCGCATAACTCGCCGGCGGTGTCCGGTAGAAGTGGGCGGCGCGGTCCCAAGCGCCTAGGACGCGATGGTAGCGGGGGTCATCGTCGTAGGATTCCACGCGGGGTTCGCCGCCGCCGGTTTCGTTCCCAATGCCAACGTCGCCGGTGAAGACCCATGCCGTATCAGAGTAGCCGCTTGTGTTGCCTTCGGTGTCCATGACACGTGAGCGGACGCGGTACCAGCCACGTTCGGGTGCGGCGAACGTGTGGCGAACGATCGCTCCGGTGTCCGTGGGTGCCAGATCAATGGCTTGACGAACCTCCGATGCCTCGGAGGACAACGAGTCGAGATTGACGATGGCCGTCGTTCCATCGGCGCGCACGGTGGGGATCCTCACGTCGAGGACGAGCATGGCAGAATCCGTGCCATGTGCCTGCACGAGGACCGGTGCTGCGAGGGCTCGAGCGCCACCGGCATAGGCCTCGGCGGTGCGCTCAGCGCTTCGCAAACTATTGGCCTCGGCAACGAGCACGTATCGGTAGAGGCGATATGTTTCGAGTGCGCGGTCCGTATAGGCAAGCGTTGCGATTGGCAGTGTGTCGATCGGGGTTCCGTCGCGATGGAGGATCCACGTGCTCCCTGACGGCAACGGTTGCCCGAAGGACAACGTGGAGATGGCGGACCACGAAAGATCTATCTCCGTTGGTCGGTCGGGGACTGTCCGCGCTGCGAAGGTCTGCGGTGCCGATGGAGCACGCGTGGACACAATGGCAGTAAAGACATCGTTGTCGGCCGGATTCACATAGGTGTTGCGCATATCCACCCACGATGGATAGACGATGCCGTTGTAGAAGTCGCATCCGGAATAGTCACCGGCAAAGGTGTTGCCTTGGAATGGGTTGCGACGTAGGTCATTCACATCATCGCCAACGCGACGGTCGATCCATGTTGTGCCGCCGTCTGATGACCAACTCACATAGGTGTTCACGAGGATGTTGTCTACGTCATCGCGACTGTCACTATACATGATGGCGATCTCGCCGGAGGTTGGATCGAGGGATATCCATGACCAGAACTGGTCGTTGGTGGTGTCGCTATGCACGATCCGAGCCGGCGACCACGTGGTGCCGTTATCTGTTGAACGTGAGAAGTAGACATTGGGATAATTGTCTGCGGCCCATGTTAGGTACAACCATCCATTGCGAGTTCCGCCGGTGTTGTCAACGGTAAGCGTTGGGTAACACTCGGCACGTACTATACCCTTCACTCGAGAGTTGGTTTGACCGTTGATCGTGCTCTTTGTACCAAAAGGTTTGTAGGTGTGAATGATGCGAGGCGCTGTCCAGGTTGTTCCGCCGTCCATCGATCGAGCATATCGCAGTGCGTCTTCGGTACCGCTGTTCCACACGAGGTGTACGGAACCATCCGGACCAGTGCGCGCAAGAGGGAAGCTCTGACCGAATGTTGTGTCTTCTGACGTGCGGGGGAAGCGATCGCTCACGTTGACAGGGGCGGACCATGTAGCCCCTTGATCAGTGCTTTTTGAGATCACGATCTGTGTTGAGGAGTCGCGGTTGACAACACGTTTCCAGGGAATGTAGAGGTGACCTCGATTGGGAGATGACGATGCCGTATCGGCGTGGATGTAGTACTTGTCTTCAAACGATGAGTCCGCCGTTTGTTGTCCGGTATGAATGATCACGGCCGTGTGTTTCATTCCCCACGTCTTCCCTCCATCTGTTGTGGAGCTGATGAAGATGCCGTTCTCACCGAACTGTACATTGCCTTCGCGTTTGAAGCCACCATAGACAAGGTATCCCTTGCCGTTGTGATCAAAACAAACAGATGGGTCATTGCTTGATGTCCATCCGATACGAGCAGTGCCTAGTGTGAGATTCTCCCACGTTGCGCCGGCGTCTGTAGAATAGTAGGCCCATGTTGAAGAGTTGAGTCGGTAGTCTACTGCCGAACCAATCAGCTGACGTGGGTTGCGAGGGTTGACGGCGATGGATGACTCGTTCTGTGCCGGAAGTGGATCTGTCTCTTCAACGATCATGTTCACGTTGAGAAAGAGACTTGGGTAGACCTTTTCCGTGAGCATCGGAACCATGTAGGTGAGTCCGTCATACTTTGGTTGCAACAATGGCGTAGGATGCGCACGTTCCATATGTCGTACATGCGGATTATCTCCTTGAGACATCGCAGAAGCAACAAGGAGAAACACGGCGCAGAGAAGCGTCAGGGGGCGAATCATAGAAAACTCAAAAAATGTCGTTCAAAGGCCGAGATCAGCACGCACACCCGGCCACCCATGCACAGATGCCAGACGTCGCACAGTGTGTTCATAGCGATCAACTGATCGATCATTGGCTGCACGCAGATGCAGGATGATATTCCCAAGTGTCATAACGCGAATGTTCACGGGAAGATTCTCCGCCAGGTGCGCTGCTTCATGGAAACATGCAGAAGCATCAGCACTGTTCCCACGGGCGAGTGCGATAGCCCCCTCCACATTCTTCATGTAGCAATGATCTGACGGTGAGATGTCTGCAAGTGTTGAAATAGATCTCATGAATGTATCCGAATCGTCGAGCATTCCTAAGTCCACACATGCACGAGCAGCAAGGCACGTCAAGAGAACGCGCTCGTGACGAGAGAGTCCACCATGCGTCTCGAGTGTGCGTATGGCGGCCGTGCGCGCCTCATTCGCTCTGCCTTGTACGATAGCATCAGAGATCTCTCGTACAACTACGGGAAGGGGCTGACCAGTTGAGTACGCAGAACCATCACTGTCGATATCTGCATCCGTTACACCGACGTGAGACTCCGCTTGTGTGTTGCCCATCAAGCCGGAGTATGGAGGTAACACCTCGTTGTGAATGTAGGATGCGATATCATGCGAGCCGGACCGTTCGGCTTCATCCGCCATCACGGTGAGCATACGCTCTACCATGTTGTTGTCTTCAGCTTCAGCGCCATGAGCAGCAATGTGTGCCGCCAGTTGGCCTCGTAACTCATCGAGTTGGGTTGTTGCGTATTCGCGCGAGAGGATCTCTGCAATACGTTGATGAATGTTCTTGCGTTCTTCGTATTCAGGACGATGTAAGAAGTACGTGTAGGGGAAACTCTGCACGAATTCATACGTTGTGGTTTTTACACCATAACGCGTACGAGTGCCAACACTTCGGATGAGTCCGGTAGATCGCTGCAATCGTCGAAGCATGCGGATCATTGAGAGCACGTCTATATTCGAGAGAGCAGCTTGAAGGAACGCCGTAAATTCTTGCCCTTCTGCTGAGCAGAGTGAGAGGATAACGGCATCTTCTTCAGAGATGTCTCTGAGGATAACATCCGTTGCCGGGTGATCCGAGCTATCGATCTTGATAGAGTCGAACGCGTGTTCGTCAATGCTGCCATCCGGACGGATATGGCCAGCCCCCTGCAAGAATCGAGCATATTCCGCAACGATGCCGGGGTTGCCCCCTGATCGATCTGAAATAGTGGTGAGCACCGCGTCTGAGATTTGAGCCGTTGGTAGGATCTGATGCACTACGGATGCAACATGATCGGGTCCGATAGGATCGAGGCTGATGGTTGCTGCACGCATGTCATCTGAACGCAACAACATGGAGAGAGGCAGGTTGGACCGCTGCGCCATGGAAGGAGACACGCACCATACGATAAGGAGCGGTGTAGATCCCAGGGTATTCACAAGCTGACGAATAACCTCCACACTCTGTGAATCCGACCATTGAGCTTCGTCCACCAAGAGTATGAACGGAGTCTTTTCGGCAATGGTTCGTAGAGTAGTGACGCATTCCGCAACGGCCGACCGTTTCTTCTCCTGCATTGCAGCCGTCTCGCGCTTGTATTCGTTCACATCCTGCGAGATGGCCTTTACCGCGTAGAACAGATCGCCGGCGATGGGGATAGAAGCGAGCACACTCATGCCGATGTTCACGGCAAGACGTTTACGTGCTGCCTGACCCGATTGCAGGTACAGTTTTTCGATGGCAGCCCCAAATGGTTGAAGGGGCTGTATAGCGCTTGTATTGATGGCACCAATAGGTGGACGGCAATCTACGCGGACAACAACGCCCGGATGATCAATAGCAAGAGTGGACTCCATCCAATCAAGCAACGTTGTCTTGCCCATGCCCGGTTCTGCTGAGATCACCACAACGCCCCCTGTACCGGAGCGCCATGCTTCGATACGTTTAGAAAGAGCAGAAGCTACGCTCTCTCGTCCGGCAGGAATGGCGATCACTTTCGATCTCCTTCATCCTGCGTTGAACGAGGCACGGCCAAGAACGCTCGAAGCAAATGTTCGGCATCGGCATCTGTTGCACTACCATGACCACGTGAGTCGCGATGTGCATCGGCTACATCTTCTTCCGTCCTACCATACATCAACACCATAGCATAGGTGATGAGCAACATGAATTCTAAACCAAGCGCACCAAGTACAACAGACGGGTCCGTTGCCGGCAGGAACTTCAAACCCCGAATGCCGATAACGATGATGAGGATGGCTGCTCCGATGTAGACAAGGCCGAGCACGGCATTGCTATATCGATCAGTGAAGTACTCACGCATGTAGAACTTGATAGCGTCGTGCGTACGTATCATGCGTGTGAGACCCTTTGAGTCTCGCCACCGAAGTGCATTACGCAAGAGTTCGAGATCGAAGAACGGCATCTCATACGAGTCGGCCAGATCATGCAGCCTACGTAGATCGGCATTCAGAATATCCCTCGTGATGGACTTGATCTCTTCCGGTGTATGGTCTCCGTATTGACTGATCGCAAGTCGGTCCATTGCGTTCAATACCTCGCGTTCGATCTTTTGACGGACAAATCCGGCAAGTCCCGAAAACAAGGTTGTAAGCAATGCAGAGAACACAAAACCACCAACGATCACCAAGGGTGCTAAGGCAACAGCCGGCGTAAAGACATACTCAGCATGGTAACGAGCTGTTGAGGTGCCTGCGGGCACCGCGGCTCTAGCCGCATCTATGGTCTTGCGCTCTCGCGGGTCTACCAGTGCCCACGTAGAGAACGTTCCCGTTGTCACCACCTCATCATCTCTGTTTTCAGCTATTCGATACGTCACCTGAGACCCATCGCGGATGACATCACTGCGCAAAAACGCGGCAAAAAATGCGTCCATTGCCGGCGCGGCAACGAACATGAACAGGACAACGGAACAGGTGATGGACATTAGTCCAAAGAGCATCACCTGTGCAGGTGTATGCTCAGAAAGCTCAACAACGCGCGTCCGGGTAGTAGCCATACGTCAAGATAATGACGGAATGACGTAATGACTAATGACGTCGGGCTTTAGCCCGATGCGTGGTGACGTCGGGCTTTAGCCCGATGTTACGGGGATACGGAGATACGGGGATACGGAGTTACGGCGTAGGGGCGAGGCCCCGCCTCGCCCGGTGTTGGGATGTGGCGGGTTACGGAGTTACATGGTTACGGGGTTACGCAGATTCGGGAGGAGGTATGGCCGATGACTGGACCGAAGACGGAGAGCTGGTAAACTCCAGACGGAAGAGTTGAGGTGTCAAGTCTAGCTTCCGAACCGTTAGGAGTTTGAGAAAGCACAAGAGTGCCAATCGATGAATACACCTCTATCGATGAGATCACTGTCCCGTCAGTGGACCGTATAACACACTGGTCTTTTGCCGGGTTAGGGAAGACGGAGAGGTGTACCGGCTCGGCCTTTTGCTCTGTTACACTTTCAATAAAATCAGATGAACGAAGCCCTACCTCAGCCTCGAGGGAGATGCCTAGTACCCATCCGTTGAATTCATAGACACGGGGGATGACGATTGAGTTGTTGAGCTGATACCCACTTGACAGCACAGAGGTTGTGCTATCAATAAAGCGAAAGTTGTCGTCTGAGAATTGTTGGTTCGCCCCGGGATCTGCGAAGTTCTCAATAACGAAACACCCCCACTCAGTGCCACCCATTGCTTGAATTGTGCAACCGGACGGCCCACTCCGTGATAGCAGGAACTTCGATGCCTCTGTATTGGGAAGGTTGGCAACAAGAAGGCCATTGGGGGAGACCGAATCTGAGGAGCGGATCTCAAGTTCGGCAGTTGCCGTGCGCCACAGACTGAGTCGCTCTTCGTTCAGAATTGGGGTAACGGCGAGAAGTCCGTCATAGGTAGAATCGGCCGTCCAGGTTGCCCCGGCGTCATGGGTGACATACGCCCCATCCTCACCCCTGATGATCGCTGTTACGGAGTCAACTACCCAAGATGAAAGGAGGGGGCTAGTTGGGAGCATTCGTTCCTTGTAGGTGGAATCTGAATGCTGTTTGGTAAGGAGTATTCCATTGCGGAACCAAATCCAGGATGTTGTGCTGTTTGCTCCTGGGTCAAAGGCAATGCAAGAGTCAACCGAATGAGTCCACGTATAGAGGGTGTCCGCAGACGTAAACCACCGTCCGCCGTACCAGTCGATCGAGTAACTCTTCGCGCCAAGGAACTCCCTTTCCTCAATCTCACCAACAGCCTCAACGATTCGAGTACCATTCACATCCGTAACAAAACGAATTCCCGATGCAGCGCGATGTGATGCGATCCCAAGTCGATACGGAATCGGATCGGTGTGGGGAGGTGCAGACGGCGGGGTATACTCCCTCCATGTACGACCAAGGTCTGACGAAACATAGAAGACATACTGACTCCGTTTCTCAGGAACAAAGCTCACGTACAGATCTGTCCCCCGAACCTCAACAGTCCTGAACGATCGATACGTGACCTGCTCCACCGGAAGGGAGGGGTCTATATCCTGTGTTGTGTAGTGATGCCAGGTTAAGCCTCGGTCTCGACTGATGAACAGGTTCGAATTCCACACTGCGATCACGGAATCCGCAAGCACGGCACCTGACGAAGGTCCGTTTGTAGACAAATCAACATTTTCAATATCACCGG
Organism: Candidatus Didemnitutus sp.; assembly: GCA_035299365.1. GTDB lineage: Bacteria > Bacteroidota > Ignavibacteria > Kapaibacteriales > Kapaibacteriaceae > UBA10438. The sequence goes on along the minus strand of DATGWS010000232.1, from coordinate 4,408 downwards.
CATTCCACTGCACGGTTGCCGTGACAGGTCCCCATCCCCAGGATGCTGATCTCTTCCCATCTGCACTAATAGACCAATAGTCATTGGTCTCCGGATGTTCAATGGAGTCACTCGGTTCCGACGCATATCCGTGATGGACATAGACCTTACCCCCTCGTCTCAGCGCAAAACCATGATCAATCGCTCTCACAAACCGGCTGTCTATTCCGACGGACATGATGCGAGTACGGGGCTCATCGGATCCGATAGGGAGAATCCAGAGTGCGCCACAATCGAGTATTAGGAGGGTGTCGGTGTCAGGAACAAAGATCGTAGCATCGGCAGACAACAATGTGCGTTGAATGCGTGCTTCAGCAGTTCCGGCTAGGATCGTGCCATCCTCGTATAAGCTAAAAATGAACGTGCTGTCTCCATAGGTGAAATTCTCCGGTACCGTGTTGCGAAGCATGTCGTAGGGAAACACGTGATGCCCTACCATGTGCACCAATAGCCCATCACTGTTGTCCCATTGTCCGTACAACGTGGTAATCCCCAAAGTGGCTGCGAATACCCAAGCCATCATCCGTAACGATCGTTTCATATCATTGCCAAGAGAGTGTGAATAGATTTTGCAGTGTAAACATCCATGTTCAGGAACTCTGAAACACCTTGACAAAACCTTAATTGCTGATGACTAATGACAGATGACGAATGACTAATGACAGATGACTAATGACGAAAGTACAGACGTGAACAGAAGAGTGTCCTTTATCGTGGCTGGGTTTGCGCTGGCGCTTGGAGTAATAGGCGTATATAAGCTGCATTCTTATGCTGTGAATGATCTCCCGTGGGGTATTGTCCATCCTATGCGGCCAGATACTCTTGCAATGAATGCGTGGATCAGAGCTGCGGAGCTGGCACTTCCGACAGTGAGGCATGACACGACGTACACGTTTAGAACCGATGACTCTACGCTCATTGAAATCCGAGTGATCAGACCGATCGGCGTTGAACCCGCGGGTAGGGTTTTCGTGATACATGGAATTGCCAGCCAGAAGGAAGGTGGTCTTGGTGCAGCTGCATGGTCGCTTCAGCAAGGCTTTGAGGTTGTCATGTTTGATCAACGTGGCCATGGAAGATCTAGCGGAAGCACATGCAGTTATGGATATCGTGAGAGCATGGATCTTCTCGCGATTATGAGATCGTTAAAGCCGCTTCCGCAGAATCGTCCTGTGATTTTATGGGGAAATTCTATGGGAGCTGTAACCGCGATCTTAGCAGCGGATCTGGACGGCAGGTCTACTCACCGCATTGTGGATCTAGTCATTGAAGAGAGCGGTTATTCAGATGTATGGAGTCTAACTGAAGACCTTGTGAAGTCAAAAACAGGGTTTCATATTCCGTTTGTTGGTCGATGGGCCACTGAACGGAGCTGCGAGGTCTTAGGCATTGACCCCGACTCCATCACCCCAATGAACGTTGTTAGTGGTTTAAAGTGTGACCTCCTCGTTCTCCATGGAGCCATGGATGAACGTGTCCCTCTGGCTCATGGTGAACGTATTGCACAGGCCATGTCGCCATCGCCGTATCAACGAGAATTCGTTGTATTCTCTAACGCAGGCCACGTAGGTCTCAGGGATTCCGATCCCCAACGATACGATGCCGCCATTCAGCGCGCCTTCGGTTGGGTTCGTACGAAGTGACGCATTGATGAAAAAAAAGCCTGTGCCGGATCTCTCCAACACAGGCTCCTTAGAATTCGCTATTCGCTATTCGCTATTCGCTATTCAGCGTTCGCTGTTCACTTCTCGTCAACAATAGTGTAATCCGCATCTTCAACCTTGTTTCCGTCTGCTTCTCCAGGGGCTGCGCCGTCAGTAGGCTGTGCGCCGTCTGCAGGTGTGGCTTGCGATGCTTGCTCGTACATCTTTGACGAGGCTTCGCTCCAGATTTGATTGAGGGCATCCATGGCTGGACGGATGTCGGACGGATTATTCTTGGCTGCATCAGCAAGACGATCTTTTGCCTTGGTGATGTTCTCCTTTGTTTCGGCGTCGAGTTTATCGTCGAGATCCTTGAGTTGCTTTTCCGTGCTATACACGAGTGCATCTGCCTGATTGCGATTCTCGATCTCCTCCTTACGCTTTTTGTCTTCGGCTGCATGGTCCTGAGCATCGCGTTTCATGTTCTCAACTTCGTTCTTGTCCAGACCGCTTGAGCCCGTAATGCGGATGTTCTGTTCCTTGTTCGTTGCCTTGTCCTTAGCAGTTACGCTGAGGATGCCGTTAGCGTCGATGTCGAAGGTCACTTCTACCTGTGGGACGCCGCGTGGTGCAGGAGGAATTCCGTCGAGGTGGAATTTGCCAAGGGTCTTGTTGTCGGCAGCCATGGCGCGTTCGCCCTGCAGGATGTGGATCTCTACCGACGGTTGGTTGTCCGACGCCGTGGAGAATGTCTCTGTCTTGCGGTGAGGGATAGTGGTGTTCGACTGGATCATCGGCGTCATCACGCCACCCATTGTTTCAATTCCGAGCGAAAGTGGTGTTACGTCGAGAAGAAGCACATCCTTCACATCGCCGGAGAGTACACCACCCTGGATGGCAGCACCCACAGCAACTACTTCATCAGGGTTCACACCCTTGTTTGGTTCCTTGCCAAAGAAGTTCTTGACGAGTTCCTGGATCTTTGGGATGCGTGTGGAGCCCCCTACGAGGATCACTTCATCGATCTGCGATGGTGTGAGTTTGGCATCCTTAAGAGCACCTTCGCACGGCTTGAGCGAACGGTCGAAGAGATCAACACACATTTGCTCAAAACGTGCGCGTGTGATGTTGATGTTGAGGTGCTTTGGACCATCTGCAGTTGCTGTGATGAACGGGAGGTTCACATCTGTCTGCAACATCTGTGAGAGTTCGATCTTTGCCTTTTCTGCAGCTTCACGCAAACGTTGAAGAGCCATCGGATCCTTACGGAGGTCGATGCTTTCTTGCTTTTGGAATTCATCTGCGAGGAAGTCGATGATGCGTTGATCAAAGTTGTCGCCTCCAAGGTGGGTGTCACCATTGGTGGACTTCACTTCAAACACGCCGTCGCCGATCTCAAGAATGGAGATGTCGAACGTACCGCCACCTAGGTCATAAACGGCTACTACTTGGTTCTGCCCCTTTTTGTCGAGACCATAGGCAAGTGCAGCGGCAGTTGGTTCGTTGATGATACGTCGGACGGTAAGTCCTGCGATCTCACCTGCATCCTTTGTTGCCTGACGTTGTGCATCGTTGAAGTAGGCGGGCACAGTGATGACCGCTTCCGTGATCTTCTCGCCCAAATAGTCTTCGGCAGTTTGCTTCATTTTCTGGAGCGTCATGGCCGATATCTCAGGGGGCGAATAGAGTCGCCCATCGATATCTACGCGAGCTGTATTGTTGTCGCCGGCTACAACGGCATACGGAACACTCTTGGCTTCGTCTGACACTTCGGACATTTCACGTCCCATGAAGCGCTTGATCGAATACACGGTGTTCTTCGGATTCGTAACGCTCTGACGTTTGGCCGACTGGCCAACGAGGCGTTCACCGCTTTTTGTAAAGGCAACAACCGATGGTGTGGTGCGCATACCTTCTACGTTTGCGATCACAACTGGTGTTGTACCTTCCATCACGGCTACGCACGAATTCGTTGTGCCGAGGTCAATTCCAATGATCTTACCCATTGAGGTTCCTTGTGAAGTCTATTGTGTTGTTCATTATTGAATGTTGATCTCTTGCTCTTGCGGAGCAACAGGTTCTGCTTTTGGGATCGTGATCGTGAGCACACCGTTCTCGAAGCTTGCATTCACGGAGTCTGTTCGCATGCCATCAGGTAATGTGAACGAGCGAGCAAATGATCCAAAGCTGCGTTCAACGCGCATGAAGTTCTTTTCGTCGTGTTTTTCTTCGCGTTTCTTCTCGCCACGTATGGTGAGAACGTTGCCGTCGGTGATCGTGATCTTTACGTCGCCCTTTTCCATGCCCGGAAGTTCGGCGTGGATCGTAAGGCCAGTTGCGTCGTTGGACACATCAACACGTGGGTTGAATTCGCCAACTTCAAATCGAATACCGCCGCGCTGAATGTCATCAAAAACATCGCCCATACGGCGGACTACGGTGTCAAAACCGCGAAACGGGTCAACCTTGATCATCGTCATTGCTGGTCTCCTGAAACGTTTGGTTGAGTACATTATCTTGTGCCTGTTGATAGGGGGCATTGTTGTGTTGCCCATCCCCACGGAAAACTGTGCCAAAGAGATTGTTCTGCCAAATCGGCGGTAAATGAGGCTAAACATATGTCAGAAATGCGGTTAGGGCCTGACAAAGCGGCAGAATGTCTGAATTGTGGGGCGGTTGGGACTGGTACCTATTGTGCGTCGTGCGGACAGGAACGCGACATTCAT
>DATGWS010000231.1:0-58238 GCA_035299365.1 Candidatus Didemnitutus sp. | reverse complement strand
CAGCTTCTTTGTGGAAGCATTGTATGTGGTGGTAACCTGATTGAATTGGCCAATGCCCTCATTCACGCGATGAAAGAGCTTGATCTGATTTGGGAACATAACCCCGGGAACGTTGCCTAGGTCAAACGTCATCGTTCCTGCGATCAATGTTGTGTCTTCGATCCGAAAAACCCAACGCATGGGCAATACAGCACACGGACCTGTTGTTGGAAAGGTGATGTTGTGCGGTGCATACATATGCCGTTCAGCAATGGCCGATGTGGTATCTGTTACCCGCGAAAGATTCACTGCAAGGTGTGTTGTGCTGTCTGACGTAGAGAATGTTGTAGTGCCAGTTGCAGTCAAACGCTTGTAGACACCAGTCATGAGAATCGTTGTCTTCACAACTCTGTAGGCTGTGAATCCATTCATTGTTGGATTGTCGATCTGCACATGAACGGTACCGTCTCGCCCTACTTCGTGCGCAACGGTGTTGTTGGAACCAGAACCCCAACCGATGAGGATGTTTCCGTTCTCAACTTCTTGAGCGCTTCCCATCGTTGGTGCATAGATGTCTGGCGTAGCCCTAAACTGCCACACTCGTCGGACGGTTTTCGCTGTTTCGTCCAGCTCATATTCAACAGCCCGGGTGAGAAGGGGCTCTGGTTTGAGGTTCCCGTTATCGAACATCAAAAGTGTCCCGGACCGTGTTCTTCCAACAGAATGTTGATGTGAGAATCCAACAAAACCAGCTGTGGTGTCATTGAGAAATGTGAATTCGTTGTGCTTGGACTTGGTTCCGCCAAGCCGCCACATGATCGACCCGTTCTGGCGATTGATCTTGAGTACCTCGTCGAGGTGCCTACACGACACAATCAAATTGTTATCGGAATCCACTTCAATAGAGTTGATATGGATATAGTCGATAAATGGCTGCTGAAGATCTATGGCGTCAACGGCATCAGTAACTGGGACGTGATCGAGCGATCTCCACTCAAAGAGAGTGGTTCCGCTAAACGTTCTGATCTGGATGATGTTATCCCGCACTTGGGCGTTTGTGCGGCCACCAGGAACGATGCCGGACATATTAACGATCACATCTTCCGTACCAAGTACCACAAAGGACGAGTCCGTGATGATCTTGCACTCATGGAAATCGGTCTGAAAGGGGGCGCTAGCGCGCAGCGTGTCGATGAGGTTGCGAAAGATATCGCGACGGACAAAACACGGTCTATTATCAGCGGTTGTATAATGCGTTAGCCACTTGTTCTTGTAGGTCTGTACATTGGCGTGTTGCCCAACCTCGGTCTTGTACATGTTCTTTCCGTAGTTGTCGGCTACGGAGAAAGAGTCCATGGCATTGGGAGCGATGAGGTAGTAACCAGGGGATGCGTACTCAAGTGTTGAAACGTCTAGGTCACGGAAGGACACCTGTCCACTGGCGGGAATGGCGCCAATGAACAAAAGCGTGACCGAGAACATCGTGGCCACAATTGCCGATATTTGTTGTCTATCCATGAAGCACTTCCAATCGATCGTTTGGTTATTGTCCCTGCTGGTGTCCGGCTTGGCCGGCGTAACAACCATGCTTGGGGCCGTTTCGTTACAAACCCATGAAGAATATCCGCTTACGCGAGTAGGCGCGAGCACATTCTTTGGCATTAACGCAATCTACGCCGAGGATAGCGTCATTGTCATTGCCTCTAATCCGGATGTGTTTCGGTCGACCAATAGTGGTCTCACCTGGCAAACCATCGCGGATCCGCTCTCCTTCCGCCACATTACCAGTATTCTGCCCCTTGGTGATACGATTTACGCCGGTGCCGCAAATGGGGGTATTCATAGAACAACAAATCATGGACTGATCTGGAAGCTGCATTCTCGATCCGGAACATCAGGCCCCCTAACAGAGCTTTCCCGTAACGGACAGGAGATTGTTGGGGTATCGGATCTGCACTCGGGGTTTGTATCGAGGTCGGCCATGCAGTCAGTGGAGATCCTCGACTCTACTATCACTCTTACTATGTGGACGGGTTTACGGGCTCAGAGAAAAGACGCGGATCTCATGAACGTAACGGCCCTTGTTGCTACCGATAGCTTGGTCTTTGTGGCAAAGAGACGTGATGGCATCTTCGAACTGAACCCACTCGATGGTGCTCAGTCCGCTGTGAATCTCGACTATTTGAAGGGTGAGTTCATCACCTCGTTGGTTGTCCAAGACTCGTATTTATACGCTGGGGTCAAACTCGGCAAAGGCGGAGTTCATAGAAAGCACATCGATGGTCGTGATTGGGAGAATGTCTTCAGCGACCGAGATAACGGGATAGTGGAGGTTACCACGATGGTTCCGAATTACCGCGGCATCTACGTTGGTACGAGAGAACACGGCATCTACTATATCGGTAGGTCCTCACGGATCATGCGGTCCATATGTGACGGATTGGCGATGGGTATGGCACAAACGATCTCTGTTGTTGACAGTTCCCTGATCATCGGTTGTAGGCTGAGAGGGGTATTCCTTCTCCCGAACTCCAGAGCCGTGATACGTCTGCTCAGTCCCACAATCCCGCAGAGTCCGGAGTATATGGTTGGGACTTTCGGATCTTCCTTGGTCGTAGGACTCGGAAACGGCTCCATCATCTCGAGCTCTGACGATGGGCGTACATGGGATTCATTGCCTAGCCCCTTCCCTCAAGCCTCTTTGAATACTGTTGTTGGTAGGGGGCCTGAGTTGATTGCCTCCACAACAAATGGCGCTTGGGTTACGGCCGATACAGGCAGGAACTGGAAGAGTATGCACGCTGCATTTGAAAACGTGTACGTTCATAAGGTTATCGTGGACGATAGCGTTACGATCGTGATCACGTCTGAACGCACATTCTTCCTGCGTCCTGATGGACAGATGTATGAGTTCGATACTACGTTATCCGTAGACCATCCTTCTCGTGTGATCGATGCCGTTGTGGCAGACGGAAAGATCTATGCAGTGGGCTATCCAGGGCTGATGGTGAGTAAGGACCTAGGTCGAACGTGGAGCGTTCACACCGTCCCGAAGATGATGGTATTCCGCACTGTTGCCGTCACCAAGAAGACCATCTATGTAGCAACAGATATGGGATATCTTCTCTCGTGTCCGCTCCCATGATGGTTAGGTTGATTGCATTTGTTGGTGTGTTGCTTGCAGTAATGCCTCAGCCAACATTCTCACAGAAAACATCGAAGGTGCCAGCCGACTCTACAGCACGGAGGCAGGACACAGCGGTGTATGTGAAACCCGTGGTGGTGGTAAGCGCGGTTCGTTCAGAAGAGAACATTCTTGAGATCCCACTGGCGATTACTGTGGTGCCGCAGATGGTTCTGCAAACTCAGCGTGGATATGGCGTAGATGGACTACTCAATCTAGTACCGGGCGTGATCGGACAGTCGAGATCCGGTGGAATGGATAGTCGGGTGCAGATCCGCGGCTTTGGCGCTCGGGGAGCCGGACAACGTTCTAATGCCGGTACATCACGAGGCATTCGCTTCTATACAGATGGAATACCGGAGACCGAGCCCGATGGTAGAACGTCCTTCGATCTCATCAACACCGTACATGCCTCTCGCGTAGAGGTCATACGCTCAAATGCATCTACACTTTGGGGTAATGCATCGGGAGGCATCGTCTCCGTTAGTACAATCCCCGCAGTACGAAGTGCCTTTGCAGACCTACACCTTTCAATTGGGAGTTATGGCCTTCTGCGTCAGTCTCTTCTGGCGAATACTCCGGTTGGAGAAGGGCAGGCCTATGTTTCCATAACAAACACAGCAGTTGACGGGTGGAGACAGAATTCGAGTGGCTCGCAAACACTTGGAACAATCGGTCTCATCTTGCAGCCCGCTCCAAAGACAAATGTCAACGTCTTTGTTACCGGTGCAACAAACGAATTTCAGATCCCAGGTCCTCTCACGCGAGAACAGTGGATCGTAGATCCACAACAGGCGCAGGGCGACTCAACGATCTACGACCCAACGTTTGTTGAGCGAGATGAACGACGTGATAATGACCTCGTTCGCATTGGCACAACGGTTGACCACAGCTTCAATATTGAGAATGGTATATCTGCAACCGCCTTTGTGCAAAGCAAGAAGCTTGCACGTTCGGAACGAAACACGTGGCGCGACTTTAACCGATACCACGTCGGTGGAAATGCCATCTACCGCAACACGCAACTGATAGGTCTAGAAACACAGAACAAGGTTTTGATAGGGGGCGATATCCAATATCAAGACGGATCGGTTCTCTTCTATAACCTCAACCCAACAACCAGGAATAGAGGAACCACACTCAGGCAGAACAAACGAGAAGGAGCCATGAATGTTGGTGGGTTTGTCCAAGATGAGTTTATCGCAGGTGCTCTGAGCGTTGTTGCCGGACTCCGCTATGATGCCATCACCTACCTAGCCCAAGATTTCATCGAACCTGATACAGATACTACGGCAACATATTCGAAGCTGATTCCAAAGCTCGGACTAACGTATCGGATAGCGCCCCTTGTCAACCTCTATGCAAGTGTGGGAGGGGGCGTTGAAGTTCCGGCTGGAAATGAAACAGATCCACCGAATGTCGTTGGCTCAACCGTACCAGCAAAGGCGCTCAACCCGCTGCTCTCACCAATTGTAAGTACAACGTATGAAGTTGGCATGAAGGGCGTAACAAGTGCAGAAGATGAGTTCTTGCGTGCCCTTCAATATGATATTGCGGCGTACTATATCAGTGTTGTGAACGACATTGTTCCGTATAACAGTGGAGCGTTCTATACAACCGTGGGAGAGAGTAGGAGGATGGGTGTAGAATTCGGAGGCATGGCTGTTAGCAACATGGGGCTTTCCCTGGCTATAAGCACCACGTTTATGTCTACTGAATACGTAGACTATACCATAGACTCCGGCTATATCGATACGAGCTTTGCTGGTAGATCTGTCAGCTATGCCGGTAATGAACAATCCGGTATACCGAGCTTCAACGCAACGGTTCGTCTCCGTTACGATGTACCGGATATCGAAGGACTTTACGCAGAGATTGAAAGCAGAACGATGAGTTCCTACTTTGCCGACGATGCAAACACGATCATCGTAGACGGGTGGAGTACCATATCTGCTGCAGTAGGTGCAACAATACCAATCATCAGTGATCACCTATCGCTGAGCGTGTTAGCACGAGTTGATAATCTTGCCAACACGTCTTACATGGCATCAGCATGGATCAATCCGGACCGTACTGCAGGTGGAACACCGTACATCGAGTCCGGACTTCCAAGAAACTTCATCGGTACGGTTGGAATACGGTATACGCCTTAACCGGATCTGAAGCGTCCGTACCATGCACATGAACGATGTAGACTCCGGGGTTGAGTTGAGTCTCAATGTGCGCATTATCAGAGCCGGTAGGCCAATGAATGGACTGGAGAAGTCGACCTTGAACGTTGTAGATGTTCACTGACTGAACGTCTGGCAATTCTTCCCCATCACGAATGAAGATTCTATTGCCAACAAGCGTCACTGTACTCAACAGCTCTGATGTCTCTGCAAGACCACTGGTGATACCAACCGTTTCGAATCGAGCGCTAGGACCTTCTTCATCACTACCGGACTTCGTGCGTCCTACAACCTTCCAGAAGTATTGTGTTGACGCTGCCAAGCCGGAGTATGCTGCCGTTCCATTGTCAGACGAGATCGAGAGTAATGGACCATCGAATGTGCCGATCGTATCAACAAGAACCGTATATGAAGTGTAGTTCTCGGACGTTGTGTACATAAAGACGCCGGAAACCGGCACATTAACGCTACCGGCGAGAGGGACAAGAGGTGTGAGCCCACCACCACTGCTTGCTGCTGCTGTGGTGAACGTTGCCGTACGTGACCATGGGCTGATTGCATTTTCTGCACGAGCGATCACACGCCATTCATATACGCTACCGGACTTCAGTCGTGGTGCCGTCCAACGTGTATCTGTGAGACCAATCAACGACGTATCCGGTGTAGTGAACGAGCCAGATGAACTGACCTGGAGGTCATACACCTGGGCATTGGCAACAGGTGACCATGTAAAGAGGACATTCGATGTGTCAACATTGCCTGTGGACTTTGGACCAAGCAGGAATGGTTGAGAAAGATTCAAAGAGGCAGCAGTTGTGAAGAACATTGGGGTTGCGTGTTCACCGCGACCGTACCGACCCATAGCATAACAGGTCCACTCAAATCGTGAAGCGGCCGGCAAGGTGGCTACAACAAGTGACCCTTGAATGACGGAGTCTCGAATGACCGTTGTGCCATCTGTAGCATTAACGATCGTAAGGATGTATTTCAGCGCCGACGGCACAGGCGTCCATTGGAACGTTACATTAACGGTAGCAACATTCGTTGCTTCAGCAGCAGGCTTCTGAAGCTGTGGTGCTGGTAGTGCAGTGATGAAGGTCTCTCGAACACTTGATGCGCTCGTTACATTTCCTTTGATCGACGTAACGATCCAGGAATACTTCGTGTTTGGAAGAAGACGGCTACCTGGTACAAACTTCTGACCAATGACTATCGTATCGATGATGGTCTCAGATACATCAGTTCTTTCAATGCGAACGCGATACCCATCAGCCCCTGGTGATTGTATCCACGAGAATTCAGCAGAGCGCAATACAGCAACCGTGTCCTTGTCGATCTTCGGACTAATGATCTGAGGAGCAGGCAGTTTGGTTGTGAATCTGCTGATCGTGGACCAAGGTCCGTAACCGCTCGTTGTCTTTGCACGCACTCTCCAAAAGAATGTTGTGCCCCTTGCCTTGATCGTAAGTGTTGTGTCGAGTCTCCGCGTTGTGAACCGCGTGGGAACATTGACAAAACCCTCGTCTGTGCTAAACTCTGCCTGATACTCACCACCACCAACGGCAGTTGTCCACGTAAATTTTGGCAACGTATCTACTTCAACACTAGCATGCAGGGGGCTTGTGAGCGTTGGAGCAAAACACTCCGGATAGGCGAGCATGTACTCGCCGTTGGTGATGCCGGACACAGTGAGGCGTCCGGTTGATGCCGAGTACGTTGCATTCACAAGTGTAAAATCACCACTGCCCTCAATGGCCCTACGGAAGAGCTTGATCTTTTCCGGGAATTCAATGGAAGGAATTTCATCGAGTTCGAAGTCTAGACTCCCGTCAACCTTCGCTGGTTTTTTGAACCTCACAACCCAGCGGGCTGGGATCACACCACAACCAGCATCTGAGGCAAAATCAATTGCATGAGGAGAATACGAATGTCTCTCAACGACAGCAGAGGTTGCCTCATCTACACGGGTGATGGTTGCAGTAACGTGCGTGGAACTATCACCTTTAGAAAAAGGAATTGTACCAGAGGTAGAGAATCGCTTAAAAACGCCCGTCATGAACAATTCGCTCTTGATCACCCGATAGGCGGCAAATCCAATCGTGGCATTATTCGTTATCTGGATCTGGATTGCACCATCCCGCGTAACCTCTTGTGCAACTGTTCGATTTGATCCCGAGCCATATCCTATGAGGATATTCCCATTCTCGAGTTCTTGGACGCTTCCCATACTCGATGCGTAGGCAGGAGGGTCGGGCGAGAATTCAAAGACCTTTCTTGCCGTCATTGCATTGAGGTCTATCGCATACTCAACTGCACGCGAACGGACTGTTGGCTTTGTGTTGCCATTGTCGAACAAGAGGATGGTTCCATCGGCTGTTTCAAATGCACTGTGTTGACTGGAGAAACCGAAGTATCCATCCGTTGTATCATTGAGGAATTGAAACTGATTGTTCTTGGAATCTGATCCGCCAAGTCTCCACATGATGGCGCCGGTCTGACGATTGATCTTGATCACTTCGCTGAGATGCCGTGCTGAGATGATGATGTTTCCATCACGAGCCATGGTGATCGAGTTCACGTGCATGTAATCGATGCCGGCAGCCGTCAGGTCAATACTCGGTGCCGCATCGGTTACCGGGATGTGTTCAATGGATCTCCAGGAGAAGAGCGTATTGCCGCTGAACGAACGTTCTTCGATCACATTCGCAATGACGTAGGCGTCTGGTCTGCCCCCTGACACTACTTGTGACATGTCAATTTGGAGTATCTCTTGACCCAAGATGTAATACGAGGTGTCGGTAATGATACGTGCTTCATGGAAGTCCGTGTCGTAGTCAGCGGACGATCTCATGGTATCAATCACGTTCATGTTCTTATCGAGCCGAACAAAGGCTTGTTTCCCGTTGTTGGTGATGAAGTACGTGATCCACTTCCCACCATAGGTTTGGATGTTGGCATGATCTCCGATCCCCGCCTTATACATGTATTTGCCGGCATGATCCATCACGGCAAAGGAATCTGTTGATACCTCGCCGATGATGTAATACCCGGGGGCGGGCTGACCTTTTACTTCAATGTCGAAATTTCGAAATGCCTTCTGTTGGGCTTGAATTGAGGGTACAAAAGCGAAGCCAAGTGCTACAACGAGCACTGAAATTGTCAGGAGTAGATGTCTGAACATGGAATTCCAAGTAGGAGGTATGCACCATTAACTGCATTCGTGCTAACACGTTACGCGAGGCCACGTATTTTATCACCGATGTAATGGGTTGTCCGACTTGAGAAACGACCTTGTACGTAGTACATCAAGAATATGATAGTATCCTAGCTTCCGCGCTCTAAGAAAACCAAGCCAAGCCATGTCTGCCAGCCTGCCCTTGTCGAGTAGGTCAAAGAGCCACTCATTGGCGTAGTCCGGATTTTCCTGGCGCATTCCGGAGCCGATCTCCAGCAACCATTTCCGATTGAATTTCTCTTGCGACCCAATGGTCGGCGTCATGATAACGGGAAGGCCAAGTCCAGCATAAAAAGAGAGTTCGCTCGGTTTTGTCCAGAGCACATCCGTGGAACGAATAGCCAAATTGAAGGCCGTAAAATATTCGTCAAGAGTTTGACCGTAGATCACCTTTACACGAGCGTCCCGACCAACGATCTCTTGCTTTTGTTGTTCAAACCAGCCTCGAACCTCGTCACGTGTGCCAGCAACCAGGTTCAGCTGCATTGTTCCGGCCTGCAATCTCTCCTTGAACGTACGTAGTAGGGAGGCGCCGATCTCTTTTAGTGCACCGGCACCGCCTACGGCATAGGTTATGGTCAAGACCCGATCTGTGGGTACGGGATGGGATCCGTCGGGACCAAGGAAATGTTCGGCGTTCTTTCCGTGGAGCGTGTGAAACCGACGATTGGGATCCAACACCTTGAGTCGGATGGAAAGATCACTCTTGAGCGTTGAGAGCTCTCGTCCGCCTAGTAACGAGTCATCGAGCGGGAATCCTGTTAAGAATATTCGGTCCTCTGACACTCCATACGACTTCAACCGCTGGGCGGCCTTTCCGCACGGGACGAAATAGTTGATCGAGGACTCCCACGGATCCTTTGCAACCCAGACTCTGTTCAGATCAGCGTCGCAGATGATGCAATAGATCGGTTCGTGTCCGGCCTTATCTGCAACAAGAGCCGGCACATAGAATGAGGTGAGAAGGGGCTGACGTTTTCCTTCAATGATTCGCGCAATACCGGCCCCAAGCCCCCTTTTTAGTTGTTTATCGAGCATCTCCACCTGATACGTGGTATGCGATAGGTTGCGAATAGGGTAGAGCGATGGGATATGAAGTAGCGAATCGAGGACTCCAAATAGCTGCTTCCCAACTAACGGAACACCCTTAGCGCGAGAAAACACTTCATACAGTCGAAGATAGCGTCGCCACAACTTCCGCTCAGATTCAGCTGCAAGCTCATTATCACCGGCAGCTATTACGCCGCCATCAGCAACCCCACGAAACGGAAATGCCGCACGCATGTGTCCGTAGCCCATATCGGCAGACACCACCCAGACCTTATCATCTGGGTCTAATTCTGTGGCCATGATCTTGCACGTTCCATTTGAAGTTGTTTCGTGTGACCCTCAAGTCCGTCGCGATAAAACAGATTCATTGTGTCAAACGGAATGATTCTACCGTCTGGGTGAACGATGTGGACGCATGATCTCTTAACTGATCGGACATCAAATATGGTTGGGTCTAAAAACTGCATGATGATGATGCGAAAGAGGTTGCTATACTCAAGTGACGGCGCATCGATACGTGGAAGACAACATAGCAGATCTTCTAGTGCTTCAGACGCACATTCCGAAGGTGTACCGGTGGAGAACAGTCGAAAAGCACGCTCACGAATGGTTTGTTCTTCCTCAAATACAATGGTGTTCCGCGTTCCGTCCAATAGATCTTGTGGTGAAAAAAGGCGGGTAAGCGGATAAACACTGTTCTGGTACTTCAAGGCATATGCCATACAGAGAGCATCCGGATTGCAGGGAACCGGAACCAGATCCTCCTGCGTGAACAGAGATGTCTGTTCGATGACCATTCTACGAACGTCCGTTAGAGTGAGTCCGCCAGCGTGGCGATCGAATGAGTCTAAGCGCCCTGCCTGTTGGGTCGGCTGAAATGTTACTCCACGAACACATGGTTGCTTCAGGGCAAAGTCTATGATCGAACCGATCTCATCGTCATTAACACCCCGCTCAAGGGTTGCCACCAGGGTAGTCGATACGTTGAACTCATTCAAATGCTCAAGTGCTTTAGCACGGACTTCCGTCAGATCCTTACCCCGCAGACGCTCATGGACTGAACCGCGAAAGGAATCAAACTGCAGGTAAACTTCAAAACCAGGTTGATACGTTGCTAGTCGAGCCACGAAGTCGCGATCATTGGCAATACGAACACCATTCGTATTGACCATAAGGTGCCTGATCGGTCTGAGCTTTGCTTCATCAACAATAGCGAAGAACTCAGGGTGGATCGTTGGCTCGCCACCGCTCAGCTGTACCACATCCGGATTACCCTCACTCTCAACGATGACGTCCAGCATGCGACGAATCTCATCGAGAGTTCGATGTCGACCGGAATGTGGACTGCTCGAGGCGTAACATGTTGGGCACGTCAGATTACACCGATCTGTGACTTCGATCAAGGTTAAGCAAGAATGCTGCTCATGATCAGTACACAGACCGCAATCGTACGGACAGCCATACTCCGTCTTTGTACCGAAACGCTGAGGAATCTCTCCGGGTTTGATGAATTCTCGGCAGCGCTTATAGTACTCAATATCTGAGGCAAGGATGTTGCGCTGGTGTCCATGCTCGCGGCATTCCTTCAGCATGACAACATTCGAACCTTCAAATACAATCTTTGCGTCCAAGCGCCTCAGACAGACGTTGCAAATGCTTTGCGTGAAATCGTAGTAGGTATATGGTCTGTTCATTTCAAAGTGCGATTAATGGACATCAACTTGCCATTACAAGGCCAATGCTGCACGTGCCCCAAACAAGGAAATACGATAGTGCAAGTACGAGTACCTTTCGTCGAGCAATCCGAGACCGTATGAAGAATATCAATGCAACGTTCTCAACAGCAAGTGCTACAGGGGTGGCAGCAGCAAGAATTAAGCCGCCGTAGCTAAAGAACTTCACCGATATAAATACCCACAACAACCCCGTAACGAGGTTAACTATGATGATCCAATCAGGAAATTCGTCCTCCCTATGATTGTCTGGCATACTAACTCCTTTGTGCTCTATTGCTCAAGATAGATGCCACGATGCCGGTTCCAAAAAGAAAATACAGCGCCCCGATCAACTCAGCTATCTGGAGTACTGATATGTGCGCAGTACCATACGAGAAGGAAACAGCTGATGGCTTCAAAGCATCGAGACCCAGCCGAATGCCCATATAGGATGCCATAAAATACCGGTACATATCCCCAGGTCGGATATGACGCTTCGTTAAGGAAAGGACTAGAACGACGATTGAAACGCAAAACATCTCTATCAGACTCGTTGGATGTCGAAGGATGCCGTCTCCGTGGTCATAGCCAAACACACCGTCTGTCGGAGAGCCGTATGTACCATCATGGAGTGCAACAAGATGACATCCAATCCGACCAATGATAATGGCAACCGCTATCGGAACTACTAAAAGGTCACCAGTACTTTGATCTCTTTTGCGAATGTACTTCGCAATTTCTGTTGCGAGTGTTGCCCCGAGAATTCCACCCACTATCGTCTTCTGCTGTGAGATCTCAAAGATCGACATCGACGGCACTTGATTGAGTACTTCGCAGATACCCAAAGCATGGGCTCCAATGACGCCACCAATTGCAGCTGCGAGAAACAGGGATGTTCGCTCATTTGCGGTATAAGGGTCGGCTATGAGTTTACGCTGACGCAGGTAGACCCAATATGCCGTGGCATATGCCAGATACTCAAATGCACCATGGACAAAGAAAGGAATCACCGGACCTTGAATGTGGCCATCGTAATGATGGCAAGCATGATGGCCACGATATAGAATCGTGTGACGATCTTGGATTCGTGCCAGCCGCTCTTTTCAAAGTGATGATGGAAGGGGGCCATGCGGAAAATGCGTCTACCTTCTCCATAGCGCTTCTTGGTGTACTTGAACCAGAGTACTTGGAGGATAACAGACATGGTCTCGGCAAAGAAGACGCCCCCTACGATGGGTAGGAGGAACTCCTTCTTTATGAGGACACAAAGCACACCAATGGCTCCGCCAAGTGCGAGTGAGCCGGTGTCTCCCATAAAGACCTGGGCGGGATAGGCGTTATACCACAAGAACCCCATGGCAGCGCCAACGATTGCTGCACAGAAGATGGCCAGCTCATCGGTGCCACCAAGGTGCATGATGTTGAGATAGTCCGCAAAAAAAGCGTTGCCGCTGAAATAGGCTATAACAGCAAGTGTGAGAGCGCTTACACCAACAGTGCCGATGCACAGACCATCGAGCCCGTCCGTGAGGTTCACGGCGTTGGACGTTGCCGTGATGATGAAAATCACAAGAGGGATGTAGAGGATGCCGAAATCAAAGTTCGACATCTTCTGAAATGGGACCGTGGTGAGTGTCTTCCATGGAACAAGCTCGGTGGAATACCACTCCGGAAAGAAGTAGATGGAACCACCAACAATGAAGCCAACCACAACCTGACCAACGATCTTGTATCGTCCAATAAGCCCCTTAGGATATTTCTTGATCACCTTGAGATAGTCATCAAGAAAACCCACGGCTCCCAACGCAGCGGTTGTGAACACTGCCATCACAACATACATGTTCATGATGTTGGCCCAGAGGAGCGTTGGGATTAGCACGGCAGCAAGTACGATGAGTCCGCCCATCGTTGGCGTTCCGGCCTTAAGAGAATGTCCACCAACTTGTTGCAATTCCGATTTGGCCTGCTCACCGATCTGCCTGCGTTTGAGTGCAGCGATGATGCTTGGACCAAGGAGGATGGCAATGAGGAGGGCAAAGATGGCAGCTGCCGCTGCACGGAAGGTAACGTAGCCGAAGAGGTTAATCCCTGGTACGTCCATCATGGAGCGAATCCATAACGCCAATTGATACAGCATAATTAGGCCCCAATCCCTTGCAAGTGTTCGATCACACGTTCCATGTGCATGCCGCGAGACCCCTTCACCAAAACCACAACGCCTTGACCTACGTGATCTAACAGATCCACAGCACAACCGCGATGTGTTTCATGGAAGACTACCCGCTCGTCCTCGGTGGACTCTATTGCTCTGCGAAACTCTTCTCCGATAAGGATCACGAGATCTGCGTTGTTCTCGGCCACGGAAATGATATGGACATGTTCCTCTTCAGAAGCGGCACCCAACTCACGCATATCACCAAGCACGGCAACGCGATGTTCAGCAGGGAAGTGACGTAATGTTCGGAGGGCCATCACCATCGACTCAGGGTTTGCATTGTACGAATCATTGAGAATGGTAAGTCCGGCTACACGCTCAACAGACATCCTACCATACCCGTGTGTGATAGGGGGCTCGTAGGTCGACAGCGCTTTTTGAACATCTGCAGGATGGATCTGCATTGCCCATGCTACCGCCAATGCACACGCTGCATTGTAGGCAGCAGCGAGTCCGTGAGCGCGCATCTGGGCGCGGAAGGTAAATGTTCCGTGGACGATATGCACGGTGGGACGCACATCGGCATCAAAGGAGATGGTGGGATGGATCTCCGCCGTTGATTCAATTCCAAAGGTGATACACCTGGTGAACGTTGTGCCGTACTTCTGCAACCGTTCGTCGTCCATGTTTACAAAAGCCAGCCCATTGTGCTCCCGAAGCCAGTCAAAGAGAGCTGTTTCTTCTCGTTCAACTCCATCAAGATCGATGAGCTTCTCCAGATGTTCCTTCCCAACGTTGGTAATGAGACCAAGAGTTGGCTGCACCATAGCGCAGAGTGTCTCTATCTCGCCCGGCTCATTCGTCCCGATTTCTATCACAGCAACATCGTGCTCGTCGGTGAGCTGGAGAAGGGTAAGGGGCGTTCCGATCTGATTATTATAGTTGGCCTGCGTTTTGAGAACACGCATTGTTGACGACAACACATGGGCCGTGAGATCCTTGGTTGAGGTTTTGCCGGCTGCTCCGGCAATGGCCACAATGGGGATGGTGAATCTTCCGCGATGATACCAACCAAATGACCCTAGGCACTGCAATGTAGATGGCACGATAAGTAACGGAACATCACCGGAGTTACCATCAGCCATGCCCGATTCGTGTGCATGTTCAGCAATGATGAGGGCAGCGCCTTTGGCAATGGCAGTTGGGATATGATCATGCCCGTCAAAATTTTCACCACGAAGTGCCACAAAGACATTGCCGGGTACAAGTGTGCGCGTATCGGTACTCACACCGCAGATGCTGATAGATCGAGGAAGGTGCGCAGCAGCGCCTCCTGCAATGATCTGCAAGTCGTCGTAGGAAAACCGGGCGGCGTTCGTCATAAATTCACTCGTAATGCTGCAGTGCAAACATAGTTACGGTCTACGCTCCGCAACGCGCAGTCGTGCGCTTCTGGCCCGCGGATTCTCGTACACTTCCTCAGGGGAAGCCTCAATTGCCTTCTTGGTGATCGTTGTGAGAGTCTCACTATGACTACGGAAGACGTTCTTCACAACACGGTCCTCACCACTGTGATAGCTCATCACTACGATTCTTCCGTGGGGAGCGAGAATCGGAATCATCGAAAGCAGTGTTGACTCAAGACGGTCAAGTTCACGGTTAACGGCGATGCGTAGAGCTTGGAACAACCGCGCCATTGTTTTGGGCTGGTGTTGAGGAGGAATCTGCTGGATAACAAGGTCTCGCAGATCTGCGGTAGTGGCAAACCGAGCTAGCTGGCGTCTCTGTCCGATGGCCTTGGCTAAACGCCATGCTTGAGGCTCATCTCCAAAATCGCGGAAGATTTGCGCCAGCTCCGGCTCCGTGCGCGTATTGAGGATATCAGCTGCTGTCTCGCCTTCCGGCATAAAACGCATATCGAGCGGTGCCATGTAGCGGAAACTAAAACCACGGTGGTGATGGTCAAACTGAAACGAAGAGACGCCTAGGTCCAGCAAGATGCCATTCACCGCCTGGCCACGAGAAATCACCCGCTCTTTGAGGACCTCTGCCATGGTGTCGAAGTTTGCATGGACCAGTACCAGGCGCGATGCATCGCCCCTTGACAATTCCTCTGCAAACCGCGACTGACAATGCTCGATGGCCTTTTCGTCTGCGTCAAAGGCATAGATACGAGAGTCCTCAGTAGCAACAGACAACATGGCTGCTGTGTGTCCGCCACCACCCAGCGTGCCGTCTACATACACACCGTGTGGCACCATTGTCAGGTGGGAAATGCACTCTCGGAGCATGACGGGGATATGATAAGTCTCTACATCGAGGCGTGCCATAACGGGAATTTGCTCATTTTATGACGATGAACCTGAGTTCAACTATGAAATGGAACGTTGTTCTGTTCCTCGGACTAGTAGCTTCAACGCTGGTTTTTGCCATTCGTACCGGTACCAGCGGTGACGTAAGCGAGCGTGGACGTGTGGTGTATGACCAATACTGTCAGCGCTGTCATGGCTCTGATGGATCCGGAGGGAAGGGGCCATACGATATACGCACTCGCGAGGTCTGGAAGAGTGAGCCTCGCGATCTGATTCTCGTCCTGGCGTTTGGTGCTAGTGGGAGAACCGTCTATGGTCAGCCGGGTATACGGTTGGGAATGCCCCCTGCTCCATACTCAGATGAAGATCTTGCAGCCGTAGCGATGTATGCGATGCAGAACATTGGCAAACGAACGGTGAAGATCACGGCAGAAGAAGTTGGCGCGGTAAAGGCTGAACATCTGGCGCGGCTGAGAGACCAACGCGCTAAATAGCATCGATCAGAGAAACACGCTCAAGGACGATACGGCAAGGGGCTCTATGGCAAGGTAGGCCTCGGCGTATCGCACGCCGATGCGACTGCCAAGATAGAGGGCACGCGCTTCGATTTCTTCGAGGAATCCCGGACGAGAGATAAAGGTAGTAGGCTCATCGCTCGTGTACAGATCCGGAAGATAGAATTGCGAAGAGAAGGCCTTGATGGAAGCCATCTTTGCATCAAACGTATCCGAAATGTCCACATAGACATCGGGCTCGCGGGGAAAATCATACTGCTGTTGAAAGCACAACATTCTTGTTGGACGATGAGGATGCTGCTCGCTTCCATTTGCCTGCGTTGAGATCTTGGTAAGGCCCGCAAGAAACGCGGCAGCACGTGCGAGTTTGTGCACTGCTTCGTGGTCGGGATGACGTTCAAACGGCGGTGGAATGAGGAGGAGATTTGGCTTCCACGTTCTGAGAGAACGGATCACTGCATGAATGTTCTCATTTGTATGCATGATGTGACCATCAGGCATGTCGAGACACTCACGATCGTTAACCCCAAGGATACGTGCTGCCTCTGTTGCTTCTTGTTCTCGCAGTTCGGCAGAACCACGTGTACCCAGTTCGCCGCGCGTACACTCCACAAAAACAACAGATCTACCCTCGTTTGTAAGTTTCTTTACTGTTCCGCTGCACGAGAGTTCTGCATCATCCGGATGTGCAGAGAGCACCATTACATCAACGCTCATTGTAAGTCTCCAAGCTCGTCGATCTTTTCAACCCGACGTTGATGCCTGCCCCCTTCAAACTCTGTGGTCAAGAACAC
Source organism: Candidatus Didemnitutus sp. (assembly GCA_035299365.1). Lineage (GTDB taxonomy): Bacteria > Bacteroidota > Ignavibacteria > Kapaibacteriales > Kapaibacteriaceae > UBA10438. The sequence goes on along the minus strand of DATGWS010000231.1, from coordinate 41,128 downwards.
ACGAACCATCTCTTGTGCGAGTTCGATAGACACAATACGTTGTCCAATGGCGATCACATTTGCATCGTTGTGCATACGTGCCAGTTGGGCCAACTCCACGCTGGTACAATTGGCAGCACGAATGCCGCGCACCTTGTTAGCAGCGATGGAGATCCCTATACCCGAGCCACAGATAACCACGCCAAAGTCTGCATGGTTATCACGAACAAGATGTGCAGCAGCAGCACCATAGTCCGGGTAGTCCACAGATTCCGCGCTATACGTTCCTACGTCCAGAACAACATATCCGTCATCAACAAGCATTTGCTTGAGTGCTTCTTTGTAGATAAAGCCAGCGTGGTCAGATCCGATTGAAACTGTCATGGATGGACTCCTGTGCTACCAAATCCGCCTTCACCTCGAACGGTGTCATCGAGGGTTTCAACAACATTCCACGTTACTGTCTCATGGCGGGCTACCACAAGCTGCGCAATCCGTGTTCCGCGTTCAATGATCACATCCTCATTTGAGAAATTGGCGAGAATCACCTTTACCTCGCCACGATAATCACTATCGATGGTGCCCGGAGAATTCAAGGCAAACACACCCTGCTTCGCTGCAAGGCCACTGCGCGATCGAACCTGCATTTCATATCCACGTGGTATTGCAACGCACACTCCTGTTGGTACCAACACCACCTTCCCAGCACCTAGGACCATCGGTTCGGACACAGCAGCACACACATCCATGCCCGCAGCACCCTCCGAAGCAAAGGTGGGAAGGGGCAAACCAGCCGCATGAGGAAGATGTTGGAGGTTGATGTTCACAAAGAACCAAGAGTAGTTACTGGTTACTAGTTACTAGTTACAAATCTACCATTCACTGTTCACTGTTCGCTGTTCACTGTTCACTGTTCGCTGTTCGCTATTCACTATTCACTATTCGCTGTTCACTTCCTTCCAAAGTCCGCAGGGTTTTCGCCCCATTCCTTTGTTTCCCATTTCAGAATACGATTGGGATACGTGTTCTTCTCCAACCATTGTTCGGCGCGAGTAATGAGTTCGAAGACGGGGGCATTGCCGGCCGTACGTTCAACGGTGGTTTTTGCTTTGCGGTGACGGATCCATGCGAGGGCGGTGCGGGAGTCAGTGTAGATCGGCTCGGTGAGTCCACGTTGTTTGCAGAAGGCCAAACAATGAACAATGGCGAGGAATTCGCCGAGGTTATTCGACGAGTCTTGGTACGGTCCCATGCGGAAGATTTCTGCACCGGTTTCAATATCAACGCCCCGGTATTCCATAACGCCAGTTGTCATGTCGCATGCGGCATCCACGGCGAATGATGGGAGGAGGCAGTTGCGAACGGTTGCTGCTGCACGTTGTGTTACAAGGCGCACTGGACCAGTCTCGAATGCTTCTTTGGCTTCCGAGAGCGTGTCATAGGACTTGTATTTGGCTCCGGCCACACCGTGGATCTGCTTCTTTGCCTCGTCCCACTTTGTGTAGATGCCCGGATGATGTCCGGACCACACAACGTACCACTTCTGCTTTTTTGCTGCTGCCATAGTCTGCAAAGGTACCGCGTCACGTTTTGTCCTCCTCACGACACGTAGATATATACGCACAAAAGGACGCTACATGTACGCAAAGACGCATTCTGCATCGGTGGTTGGGATTGGAGCATTTCCCGTGGAGATCGAGGTAACGATTGAGACGGCCTTGCCTGCCTTTCAAATCGTGGGCTTGCCAGATAACTCCGTTCGAGAGTCACGAGAACGTGTCGTGGCTGCACTGCATCATGCTGGATATGACTGGCAGCCTCGACGAATCATCGTGAATTTGGCCCCGGCAGATGTTCGAAAGGAAGGGAGTGCCTTTGATCTACCCATTGCCATCGGCATGCTGCAGGCCATGGGCTTGATTGAAGCCAAGGATCTCGATGACACGGCATTTCTAGGAGAACTGGCATTTGACGGTGTTGTGCGACCGGCTCATGGTGTGTTACCCGTGGCCATGATGCTTCATAAACGTGGCGTGAAAAGACTCATCGTACCACAGAAGAATGTTGATGAGGGGGCTATTGTTCATGGTGTACATGTGTTCGGGGTTCAATCCTTGGATGAAGCCATCGAATTGGTGACAGGAAACACCGCACAGGAGCCCCATACACTTGATATCGACGCCGTGTTCGCTGCTGCGTCATCAAGGCATACCACAGACATGAAGGACGTTAAGGGTCAGCTTGGAGTAAAGCGAGCCCTGGAAGTGGCCGCAGCAGGAGGACACAACCTCATCATGGTAGGCCCACCAGGAGCCGGAAAAACCATGCTCGCAAAACGTCTGGCTACCATTCTTCCACCTCTGAGCCTTGCTGAAGCTCTGGAGACCACAACCATTCACTCGGTGGCGGGCCTTCTCCCCCCTGGTCAGCCTCTTGTGACGCAGCGCCCCTTCCGCGCCCCTCATCACACGATCAGTGATGCCGCGTTGGTGGGAGGGGGCGTGGGAGTGGTCCGCGCGGGCGAGATCACACTGGCGCATCATGGGGTGTTGTTTCTCGATGAGGTTCCCGAGTTTCAACGGAATGTGCTGGAGGTGCTCCGTCAGCCCCTTGAAGAACATCGGATACGCCTGTCACGCACACGCATGACGGTGGAGTACCCAGCAAACTTTATGCTTGTAAGCTCAATGAATCCATGTCCGTGCGGAAACTTTGGAAGCATGCGTCGAGAGTGCAGGTGCACGCCACAGGACGTTCAACGGTATATGTCCAAGATTTCGGGGCCATTGCTAGACCGGATAGACATCCACGTTGATGTGCCTGCTGTGAACGTGAATGACCTGGTTCAACTCGAGCCGGGCGAATCATCCCGGTCGATACGTGAGAGGGTGATCGAGTCCCGTCGCATCCAGAATGAGCGTTTTGCTGCCCATGCGCATCTGTACAAGAATGCGGACATGTCAACAAAGGACTTGGAGGTGTTTTGCGACTTGAATGCACAGGCCAAACAGGCTCTAAGCGTTGCAATGAACAAACTCCATCTGTCTGCTCGGGCCTATGACCGAATTATCAAGGTGTCGAGAACCATTGCCGATCTAGCGTCAAGCCAAGAGATCAACGAACATCATGTGAACGAAGCTATTCAATACCGGAACCTGGACCGACCATATTGGAATGCTTAGACATCATAGCGTGACGAATTGAAGCAAGACCACTTTCGATGCCGCGCATGGTCATGCGTAGGTCGGTCTCTGCCTTCAACGAGATAAGCCCACCTCTCATTGGACGTCGGGCGGTCTGAGCCAATTCCGCAGTGCTGACCGGACGTATCAACGACACATTTCCCTTGAAGAATTCGGCGATCTTCACGGCAAACTCGAATCGCGTCATGTAGTCGGCACCACCTACATGGTATATACCAGAACGCTTGCGCTGGACGATCCGTGATATAGCATCAGCAACATCCTCAACGTAGGTAGGGTTTGAATGCTGATCGTCTACAACGCGGATCGGTGTTCCCGATTCAAGAGCATCAATCACCCAGCGTACAAAGTCAGGACGCTCACTGGGCGGACCATACACAACGTTTGTCCGCACGATGGCCGCACCACTACTACCACTCAAGCATACATTCTCACCGGCAAGTTTTGATTTGCCGTAATAGCTGATGGGGTTGGGAACTGCGTTCTCTGCATAAGGCCCCTTTAACCCATCAAAGACATAGTCTGTGGAGACCTGGATCATACGAGCATCAACAATGCGGGCAAGTCTTGTGAGATTCTCCACAAGCGTCACGTTCACAGCCCACGCAGTCTGCCGGTCCGTCTCACACTTGTCAACGTTTGTCATCGCTGCACAGTTAATGATCGTTTGTGGCTGTGCTCCCATGATGGCAGGCTTCAATGCAGTCTTATCCGTCACATCCAGCACGGTCATCCGGATCCGCTCGTTCTGATACGGCAAAGGTCGTGAAGAGATCAGATGCAAGGGGGCTTCTGTCTCTTCAATGAGGAGGGGAACGAGAGTTGCTGCCAGCGTGCTGCCGGCTCCTACGATGGTGATCATCCGAGCGACGCTGAATACATCCACACGAGTTTCTCTTGCTGACGGATGTAATCACTCATAAGGGCATTTGTGCCTTCGTCTGACGCTTCGCTCGAGAGGACCAAGATCTCGCGTTGTATCGTAAGCAGGTCTGTGAAGGAGGTAAGAATGCTGCGTACGGCTACCTTGCCATCCTTGACATTCTCCACGGGCTTCACGCGCGAATCACGGAGGTACGAAGCAAACGAATGATCGGGCGTTCCACCCAACGTGAGGATGCGTTCAGCGATCTCGTCGATCTTCAGTTGAAGGTCCGTGTAGAGTTCCTCAAACTTTAGATGCAACTCAAAGAACTTCTCTCCACGAATGTTCCAATGGAAACCACGGACATTTTGGTAGAACACGGAATAGTTCGCCAAGAGCTCGTTCAGATCGTGAATGAGATCCTTGGCTTTTTTGGCATCGATGCCAATGGAATTGAGTTCTTTTTTCATGACAATGACAATGACGATGACGAAATGACGTAGTGACGGGATGACGAAAAGACGTGGGTGTGCGTGTACGGTAGGAGGTATTCAGCGAATTTCAGGAATGGATAGATTCCTACTGGCTTTGCTAGTTCAGGATGCAGCAGAACCACAACGTAACCCCGTAACCCCGTAACTCCGCAACTGAGTAACTAAGGGCTTCATTTCGTCGATCTCCGTTTCTCTTTCGACCAAGCATCGAAGCCACCGAGCATGTTATACGCGCTCTTAAAGCCCAGAGTCTTTAGTCTGGTCAGCGTTTCGGCGCTGCGCCTACCGGACTTGCAATAGATCAACAGCGTGCGGTCCCTAGGTAGTGTCTTCAGTTGCTCCATGAACGACTTCTCGTAGTAGTTCATCAATCGAGCGCGTTCTAAGTGCCCCTTAGCAAACTCTTCCGGGGTGCGAACATCGAGAATGAGAAGCCCCTTTTTCGACGAGATCATCGAGGAAGCCTTCTGTGTTGTGACGTCTCCAAAAGATCCTGCATCTACAGAGGCAGAATACAGAAAGAGAAGCACTGCGGTGGTGAGGAGGAACTTCATGAGGAAAAATAGAGAGATTCCCCAAACGAACACAACGATCACTTAGCGAGGCCCGATGAACACTCGCGATGTCACCTGTTCCCCTGAAGTCGATTTGGCGGTCAGGAAGATTAAACCATGATTGCCTTGTGCTATCGGAATATGCAGACTGTTGATGCCCTCTACAGCATCTAGAGAGACAGATCCTACGGGTACCCCGATGGTGTTGAAGAGCTTGAAAACAACGTGTTGCTCCGTAGTTGAGCGGAGCTCCAGTCGAACAAGCTCAGAGGTCGGATCGAAATGCACATTGATCAATTGAAGCGTAGTGCCAACCTCTAGGCATGATGTGGTGTAGGTGCATGAGCCTCTATTCCCACGAAGCTCGCTCCGAATGGCGGAGGCAAAGCCAGGAGGTAGTTTCTGAAGAAAGTCATCGGTTGGTTTGTACCACAGAGTCACATCTGGAGTTCTCATCTGCGAGTCCGTTCGAGCAAGCCGGACCCTCAGGGGAATCAGTTTGCCAGCCTCGATGGCTCTAACAGTGTTGGTTTGTGCCTGTAAACTCTGCAGGTGAGATGCTAAACGAAAGCTATCGGTCTGTTCCTTCGTCATGAATATGTATCGAAAAGCGGTTGTTGAGTCTGAGTTGTTTGCATCATCTCGAGACTCACGCAGCCACTTTTCACGTTTCGGGTCGTCCCAATCAATCCGAAGCTCTACAATCTGCCGGATGTTGCTATCATGTCGAATTGGTATCTGCTCAGGCTGCACTTGAGGATTCTGATAGCGAAGCAGTTTGCCATCCTCACTGACAATGACAACTGGTTCAATCCAAGCGTGCGTAGTGGATCCCAATGATGTTTGTCCAAAGTGATGTTGCGAATATTCCTTCAAGTACTCACTCGTACCTAACTCAGAGTGGAGGATGATAGACGAGTCTGTTACCTCCACTCCAAGATCAGAGATTTCTTGCGGTGTAAGCAAAACACACTGGCCAAATCGTGGTTGAATAGGCTCAGTAGCCGCAGCCATTGAGACAACTACCGGCGCTGTAGAACTGAAGAATGGCTCATTGCCTAGTGGAGATACAACGTTACCTTCAACGGGCAACCTCTGAGCTTTAGGACTGAATTCATTCACGCGAGGAGACGTTGGCATCAGAAGGATAAATGCAGCAACGGAAAGCGCTACGATTGAGCTAAGCGTAATGCCGACAACTACACCGCGACTTCTTGATGGCCCTTGCAGTGACTCCACGATCTTCACGAGCTCCACTTCAGAGATGCCCACGGGCTGGCTTTTGAATCGAGTAATGAGCTCTAATGGGACGGGTGATTCAGTCATGGTTGATCTCCGCTTGTTCAGGTGAATCAGTTAGAATCCGTTTCAATTGTTCTCTTCCACGCGTTACTCTCGACTTGACGGCACTTAACGATACGCCCTGTGTAATTGCAACGTCTTCGAGCTTCATGTCGAGAACATCAGCGAGGATGATAGACTCTCGAATCATCGGACTGAGCTTTTCAAGTGCATCCAGAAGGAGTGCTGTATCGGTCAGCAGATCTGGTCCAGAAGCAGCCGTTGCGATGTCTGGCAGCTGATCTGGAGATAACACAACCAACCGCGCTCGTCTACCGGAACTTCGGATAGCACATCTTCGAGCGATCGTGAAAAGCCAACTCAAAGCAGCCTGGTCGGACCGAAGACGGTCAAACGATTCCCAGGCTTCGAGAATCGTGTCCTGTATAACGTCCCTAACGTCTTCTTCGCTACCGGATACAGAAAGTCGAACATAGCGCCACAATCTGACGCGTAAAGGCTCAAGCACTGAGAGAAAACGTTGTTGTTTTGGAGTCACAGAACAGGAAGTGGTGGATTGGGCTGAAATAGTTGCACGCTTCCTTTATTTGGCGAGCCCCACTCCATAACTTCACAAAATGCGCAGCAACTCACGTATTGTTCATCAGTCTCTTACTCGATGGCATTTGGAGCCGACTTTCACGTGAAGTGCAGAATAGTCCTACATGGGGCTTCGGTGTTGAGACGGACCCGTATGGTCAACTCCCGGCCGGTGTGGGTCGGACACAAGTAGTAATGCAAAACCAAGTAGTGTGGTAGGGGGCTACTACCACCCTGCAACGGAAACACCAACGCGTAGTGAAAAGGGCGTGCCTGGTGTATAGTGGATTTCCGAGACTGGGGTTGGTTCGTTCTGGAGTCGACTCTCCGTATCGAACTGCGACTCGCGCCATTGCGTGTTGAAGAGATTCTCGCATTGAAGATTGATGGAAATCATCGTTGACACCGGAATGGTAGCTGTAACATCAATAATCGTATACCCTGATGCAATAACGGAGTTGCTTTCATCTGCCGGGCGGTCATCGATATGTCTAAGGCGAACGGCAGATGACATCCATGGTAGAGACACCGCTGCAAATGTTGTGAGGGTTATCGAAGGGGCTAGTGGTATCCGATCGAATCCTTCTGCCAGATCACGCATCCGTCCGCGAGCGAACGTAGCATTGCCACCGATGGTAAGCCACTGCGTTGTTTGAACGCGTGCTTCTAGGTCTATACCAACTCTTCTAGAACGGCCTGACTCTTCTGTTGTTCCCTCATCACCAATCCAGACAAACTCGCTCTCAAGATCCAACATCCAGGCAGTAGCAGACAATGCAACGGTTCGATCTGCCCAACGAGCACCGATTTCCGACCCAAAGGCGCGTGGTACCGTGGTACTATTGGGAACAGTAACAGCTACGCGTGCATCGTTGGAATGGAATCCAAATCCGGAATTCGCAAAGAGCATTGCGCTCTCGTTAAGCGAATAGGTAAGTGTGATTTTTGGTGAAACAAGGAAGGTCGACATCACACCGCGCACCTCATCTGCATTTGTGGTAATGTCTGCAACAAGAAAACGAAAGTAGTCACCTCGGAGTCCAAGAATGATCGTGAGGTCATCCATGAGCACTGTCTGCTGTGCAAAGAGTCCAATATTCGTTTGGTCGATGGTGTTGCCTCGTGTTGTTGAGAGTCGCACGCGTGCGGAGTCGTGAAAGAGTGACGTGGCAATGTCATCATACCGTACGTTGGTTCCGATCATCGTTATCGCCCCGATGGAGCCCCATTCAGATGAGAATGATTTCTGAACCTGCATCGTAACCACTTGACGGTCGTCTGTTTGTTCAATCATATCTCCACGAAGGGAGTCGTTCAGAAAGAATGTAAAGTTGCTGAAGAGCTGAAATCTGTAATCGGTGAAAGAAGCTCTGACGGAAAATGGGTCCATGCCCTTTTCTTCAAGAGCGATCTGCAAGGTAGTTCTGCTTGTTTGGCCACCTTCGTTTGGATCAATGGAACCATAGCGGCTGATGAGCCCATTGCCAACTGCGCGTTCGGGGATCTGACCACTCGCGTCCCACGACGAGGTGAGATACATGGCTGTAGACGTGAGTGATATGTCCTTGGACAGCACCGTGTGCGTACGCCCAATGAGATTCACTCGGTCGAGCCCTTGTGGAACATCGAAGTATCCGCTGTTGGTAACGATCTCTCCGCCAACATAGACGTGTGTGGCATCATGTTTCGAGGAGAGAATGCCGAGCCCCCTGAAGAAACCATAGAGACCAGACTCGATTTTGGCAATGTTGCTTGGGAGCGTATCTGCCAGGTGGAGGGTAACAGCGCCGGCTGTTGTAAGGTCTCCGTATTGAGCGAAGTACGGACCTTTAACAAGGTCAATGCGTTCAACGAGTTCGGGAATAACAAAATGAAGGTCCGCATATCCCTGTCCATGACCATGAGAGACCATGTTCACGGGTGCTCCCTCAACATTGATGTTCACATCCGTACCATGATCTGCATCGAAGCCACGAAGAAAGATCTGTTCTGCCTTTCCACCTCCTGCGTGTTGAGTGATGACAAGACCGGGTACAACGCGGAGGAGGTCTTGTGTGGACATTCGCGGGAGGAGGTCAAGATCTCGCGAACGGAACGTTTCATCTGACGCGGCCGACATTGGGCGCTGAGCAACAACAACTACAGGTGGCTTAGTGTAGGTAGTTGTATCAGACGCGTCATCGTTCGCAGCAAACACGGGCAATAGTGCTGTTGTCAAGAGAACGAATATCTGCAGAAGGAAAAGCCAGGTTCTCATTGAGCACCAACCTCCGCCAACATACCGGCAGCACGATCCTCCCTTGTCATTTGATCTATGAGGCGCTCTAGTGCTACTACTCTAGCAGCATTCTTACGCTTGCGTTCAATCTCGAGCGACAGCTCAACGAAGGATATCTCCGGCACACGTTGTATTGCTGAGTCGAGCATTGCCAGCGCCACATCGTCATCTTTATGCAGGTGCTTTATTCTGGCAAGTCCCGCAATGGCGAATGCATAGTCTTCGCGTTCCATACGTGCTAGTGTAAACTGTCGTTCAGCTTCTTGGATGTTCCCTGCCTTAACGAGAAGGTTGCCATAGGTAACTCTGGCCCATGCTGCATCCTCCGTGCCGGGCAGTCCAGACTGTACGGCCATCTTCATCGCAGAGAGAGCCCCTTCAAGATCGCCATGGCGTTCTCGCAGGTAGGACACACGTGAATACGATTCAATACCCGGACGAAGGTTCATCATCGCAGTGGCTGCCTGGACCGCCTCATCCATTCGTCCAAGTTCAAGGTTCGCATCACATGCCATGCCGTAGACGGTTGCAACGCGTGGCATTTGTGTACAGAGTTCAACAGCCAGAACACGTGCTTCCTCGAAACGGTGCAGAGAAAGCAACACACTTGCCTTCTGCATACGTAGCTCGTTCGACTGTGGGTTTCGATCTAGTCCTGCTTCGATAGAACGTAATGCAGCCGGATAGTAATACGGATGATCGCCCGTAACGCGTGCCTCCGACATGTAGACCGATGCCAACATCGTATATGGTTTCACAGAGTCCGGCATTGATCTGAGCAATACACACGCCGCATCGAACTGCAATCGTTGCTTCGCAAATTCCTTCGGGTAAAGTCCGGCAACGCGCGGCTTGAGTGGTGTTATCTCTGATGAGTCCGAATAAGTAGACCGACTGCAAGACACCGTGATCGAGCAGATCAAGAGGAGAATGAGGTAGCGCATGGGTTTCCTTCGAAGGTTGATTGTGATAGCTCCCTACCGCCCGAACACGGGCGGAAAGGTCCTACCAGCTCATGTGGTGTTAGCGCTGAAGGACTACGCGTGTGGAAGCTGATTGCCGTCCGTTGATTTCAAGGACAAGCATGTAGGCACCGGTGGTAAGCGAATTGTTCGCTGACCACGATACCACGTGGTCTCCTGCAGGTATAGTGCCATCGAAGATCGTGGCAACTGCTAAGCCCCTTGCATCATACACACGAACAGAAGCAAGACCACTCTCGGCAGAATGGAACCGAAGAGATGTTGCTGTACTGAATGGATTTGGTGCAGCAGAGCCGATGAAGAATGCAGACGGTGCTTGAAGGCCAATAGGATCGTCGTTCAACCTGCCGCGCACGCCAACAGTATTGCCTGCTGCATCATATCCGCGATGGGCTTCGGCCATGTACGGGAAACGCTTGGTAAAGGACTTATCGTTCTTGGTTGGACCGGCATTGTAGGACAACACCTTTACAAGATTTGGTGTTACCGGCGAGCCCCCTGATGAATAGTCATCGTACCACAACCCAATGGCTGCAAGCACAACACCCGATACCGCTTGGAGTTCAATTGTTGTTACGTCATCTTCGAGGCGACGTCCATTCGGGAATCCATCCATGTTTGGAATCCATTGAAGATCTGCTGATGCATTGAAGCGTGGATCAGTGAGTCCCAGTACTGCACAGTTAACAAGTCCAAGCGTAGAGAAATCTGCACTTTCGCGTGGAGTAACTGGTGTTGCCATGTTCAGACGTAGCATGTCTCCCAGCACAGGAAGGAAGTTGTTGATAAGGGGCTTCCCAGCCGCAAGAGGGTTCCCGTTCTTTCCTGTAGCCAATTGATAAGGCGGAAGATTTGGAACGCCGGTATAGAAGATCGGCAGCAAGTCAACCGAGCGTGGTGATTGAGGTTGCAGAAGAATCTTACCAAAGGCGTTGGTATCCAATGCAGTACCTGCTCCACCATTTGTTGCAAGCAGGCCGTAGAGTCCGTCCGCTCCGTTACGGAAGTCAAATGAACCAAGCGCCTTTGTCTGAATGCGCAGGTCAGCGAATGATGGCACAGCGCTACCGAACTTGCTATCATCCATATACAACGCCAGCTCTGGATTCACGAAGTACTTGGCATAGGAGAGTTCGCGCGATGTCTCGTACGGCGTGCCAGCGTTCCAACGGTCCTTGTCACCAATCGGAATCACGGCTTCGTTGGTAAGGGGCATACCAATGCGCGAGATCTGTACCCACTCACCGCTCACATCTGGCTTCTGCCCATCTGTACGCAGTGTTGTGATTTTCGGACGTGATGCAGACGCCCATACGCCGATCACAAAATCACCATCGAGGATGTTCGTGGCCATGCTTACAGATTTGCCATCCTTTTGAAGCGTCGAGATAGGGATCTTCAGGGCAATGGTATGGCAGTTGAAGCCTGCAACAGCGTCGCGCGCCTTCTCCGACCCGGTGCCGTCTGCCTTGCGTGTTTGACCAAGGTCAAAGATGCCACCAAGGTCAACGAAGAACGGATCATCAACCGGACCACAGAAGATGGTCTCTCCCGTGCTTGACGTTGTAATAGCTTCTTGAACAAGTTGGTCGTATGGCTTGTTCAAGCCGGCACCACCTTCGATAGAGCGTGGTCCAATGTTTGGCGGCGGCACCATGCCCGAAGCCACGATCTGTTGGAACGTTGCGCCACCATCAGTGGAGCGCTCGCAGACGTAGCTGGTCTTGAGATTTTCTTTGCCGAGTCGAATATTGAAGAAGGTGGTTGGATCTTCGTTCACCTTCGTAAAGGTGAATCGATAGGTGATCTCGTCGCCTGAGACCGCCGCATCGTTATCAACGTGGATCTCATAACGAATGTTCTCGCCGAAGGACGCATAGTTCGGACCTCCCTCAGGCAGTTCGAACGGAATGTAGTTTGCGATGATCGCAATGGAGTTTGTGTCATCCGGACAGCGGAACGCGTACAGGTCTGTGTTGTCTGCCAACGGATCGTTGCTGATCAGTGGCGCCTCGCGGTGCGAGGATGCGTATACGATGGCACATAGGCCCGCTGCGGCTGCCAGAGCAGCTAGAGCCATTTTAGGACGAAGAAGCCTCACAGGTCACCTCATGAAGGTTGTGGAATGGAGTGCGTTGTTGCACGTTTCCAATACCTACGGGGAACGTTGCGGATCGGATCACTGTAGTGGCTGATTATTCAGTACTGCCCTATATTGGGCATGCCTCTTGATATGGAATCCGAAACCCAGGACTATGCTGCTAGCCTAAAGAGAGGTGACGCCAGCGTGATGACCAGGCTGTATGACGAATACTCTGCAGCACTTTACGGAGTTGTAGTACGTATCCTTCGGTCTACCTCACATGCAGAAGATGTCCTTCAAGAGACATTTGTTCGTGTTTGGACCAACCGCGAGAGCTATTCACCGGATCGTGGCACGTTGTTCACGTGGATGCTGAACATCGCAAGGAATCTTGCTATCGACACATTGCGCAAGGCCTCGTATTCTCGAGAAGAGATCCAAACAGCTGAGGAGATCGTAGGTATCGATAGCAGGGTGTCTGATCCTCGTGAGGCTGCAGAGTCTGTAGACCTCAAGTCGTTGGTTGGCACCCTTCCACCTGAACAACAAGAGATCATTGATCTCGTGTACTTCAAGGGCTATTCCCAATCCGAGATCGCAGAAGAATATGATATCCCGCTTGGCACCGTCAAATCAAGGGTCCGGCTAGCAATGAACACCCTCCGAACGATCTATGGAGTGTCGCTGTGACGCACCAAGAACTCCTCGATTCCGGTCTTCTAGAACTGTACGTGGCTGACGCGTGCACGGCTGAAGAACGCAACATTGTTGAAGAGGCAATGCGAACCAATCCTGCTGTCGAACTCGAAGTGCGGGAGATATCTCGGGCAGTTGAAGCCTTTGCTCAAGAGCACGCAGTAAAGCCAACTCCTGACCTACGTTCACGGACACTTGACGCCGTATTCACTGCAACAACCCTAGGGCAACCACCGGCAACAGTCTATCCGATCAACACACGCAATCGGTATCTCATTGCCGCTTCCATCGGACTCCTAATAGGCACGCTACCATCCGTCTATTTCCTAACGGAACGTTCCCAATACATTGATGAACGCAACAAGGCAGTAGAAGCATTGGCGGAAGCAAAGAGTGAGAATGCCGTTGTGGCAAGTAAGGTCAGCAACGTCCAGAAGACTCTCGATGCCATGGTATCGAAAGACGTGCAACGAATTGCGCTCCCAGCAGTACGCCCGGATGTGAACGCCTATGCATCAGTTTTCTGGAACACCACCAATCATGAAGTGGTGATCGATGCCCGTGCACTCCCGAAGCTCTCACCTGACCAAGACTATCAGCTATGGGCCATTGTCGACGGTGCGCCGGTCGATCTTGGTGTGGTAGAAATTGATGCCGAGAACGGTGCTATCAAGGCAATGAAGACCATAGAGCGCCCTAGCGTATTCGCGATCACCATAGAGCCAAAGGGCGGACGGCCAACCCCAACGCTCGAAGCCATGATCGTAGCCGGTAAGGTTAGCTGAACTACATCAGGATATGATGCGACGGCTGCTTCGCTCCCGGTAATACATCTTCTCCGAGAATGCCACGCAGATCTATCTCGATCGTTCGTGATAGAGCCGTTATCGGTACATCATTCGCACTCCCTTCAAAGGGGCTTTCCGTTGCGGTACCGATCTTCTCCATCATCACAAAGATCCACGAGACTAGGGCGCTAAATGGTATCGTAAGCCATACCATATGATCGCCAAGTTTCTCAAACTCCTGCAGCATTCCGAATGGAACCATGAGAACAAATATTCTCACGAAGTACTCATTGAGAGTAGCGAACTGCCTGGGGTAGGGGAAGTTCTTGATACGCTCGCACGCCCCTTGTTGAGAGAGCAGTTCGTTAACGCCGTTCTGCATTTCCATGTGACGGAAGTCTTCAATCGCACCCTGTTGGCGAAGTAGGCTGAGATGAGCTGATTGGTCCGATAGAATAGTCAACGCAGCATTTGGCGAAGCCATCACTCTATCAATATCCTCACCGGAAAGAAATGGTGCCAAGGCTGTAGAAAGGGGCGTTACTCGTTCCTCTATCTCATACCAACGAGCACGGTACTCCTGAGTATCAATAAGATCGACGCTCTCCCAAGCACGTGGCTGACGGAGCTGATAGCGCAAGGCTGTTACCCATGCCAAATGACGATAGATCAATGTTCGGCGTGCCTCGGTAAGGTCTATACCTTCCGATGTGAGGAACATGTCCGAAACATAATCACGAGACATAAAGCCCCATGACCTACTGGCGTTGACAATGGCTCCCCATGCAGTACGCGCTTCCCACGTGCGGTCGTACGAAGCATTGTTCTTGAATCCAACAACAAAGGCAACAGCAGTGCCAACGAGTGCTATGGGCACCCACGGGATCACTACCCACGTCCAACCCAGAACAGAGAACAAGACCACCGGCACTGTGGATATTAGCGAAATCATCAGGATCTCCCGCTTCGTCCAAAGGAGAACCTCTTTGAGTGTGTAGTTACGACCTGCGTGCATGTCTTCCTGATGGATGTGGAATGTCTACAGAATGAAACGCAACGTAACCAAATCACATGGAAAAGGGCCGGCACGTGTTCGTGCCGACCCTTGTATCCGTATCGATATTGGGTTTCTACTTCGGAACCACAACGGCATCCACTACGTGAACCCAGCCGTTCGAGGCGCGGACAGATCCCACGATCTTAGCACCATCGATCTTCCAACCATCTCCGTCGATGGTCATGGTCACTGGAGAACCGTCAAACATCTTCACAACTTGACCATTAGTGAAGTTGGACTGGTCCATGGCCGACGTCAAAACGTGGTGATACAGTATCGTTGAGAGCTTGTCAATGTTCTCCGGCTTCACAAGATCCTCAACGGTTCCAGCTGGAAGTTTGCCGAACGCAGCATCTGTTGGAGCAAAGACTGTAAAGGGGCCCGCATTGGACAGGGTGTTCTCAAGTCCTGCTGCCTTAATGGCCGCAACTAATGTGGTGTGATCTTTGGACCCACCGGCTACCTTAAGGATGTCTGGCTGTGATTCATCGTCTTGCACAAGGGCTTGACCTGAAGGACCTCCAGCCACTGCTTCTGCTTCCTTTGGTTGCTCTGAGCTGGACGAACATCCGAACACGAATGCCGTGCTACAGATAAGAGCGAGTGTCAATAACGTACGCATGTGAAAACTCCGAAAGTTGGGAGAAGAGGGAAGAACGATCACCAGTCTTTACGCCCGAATGCTCTACGGCCAATGAAGACCGGAAGAAGCGTCCAGACAATGAGTGAACAGGAAGAGATAACAACACCGGTTGCTGTGCCGAAGAACTCTTGGAACACAGCCCCCGTATAGCCCATGAGCGCGGCATAATCGAACGTGAGCATAACGATGATGCGGGCCAGATCGATGGGATTGCAGACGACCATCGCAATGGTGGCCTTTTCGAGCGGGTAGTCGGCGAACAGTACCGTAAGAACAAGGATCACGCCATCATACAAGACGGCGAACGAAAGCCAGGAGATGAACGCAACACCCATGGCGGCTGCCTTGTCTTGGACGATCACACCGATGAGGTAGGCGATCGCAAAGAAGACCATGGTCAGTGCACAACCGGTTGCTAGCAAAGTAAGGATGGGTGCTGTAAGCAATACACCATGCACGGCAGCAGGTACACCAATACCAACAACAAAAGCAATGAGGAACGGTAGGCTAACGCCGAGGTAGAGAGCAACGTAGATGGCGTTACGAGATACGGGCTGCGTGAGCATAAGCTCTACGAAGTCTCGGTTGTGATGAACGTGGAGTGTACCGAACACTGCGGCAGCCAAGGGGATGAGAAGAAGGACTACGTTCATTAGTCCGACAACGGTCTTGGCTTCACCGGCTGTGAAGAAAAGAAGACCCTCTGTCACTGCTGCAAAGAAGATGAGGTACAGTCCAAGCCATTTGCTACGCATCACGTCGCGTACGACGTATTTCAGGAGGAGTGAGGTGGTTCTCATTGTACACCGCCCAATTCTCTCGACATGATAGATGCCACAGACTTCGATAGAGATGTATGTCCGGTCTGTGTGAGAAGCTCTTGTACTGCACCGTCGAACATCACAAGACCTTCATGCAGGTAGATGATGCGGTCTGCCAGTTCCTGGATTTCCGACAACACGTGAGAGGTGATGAGAATCGTGGTTCCGCCATCACGAAGTGCTGAGATGCGTTCTTTCAACCGCTCCGTGACAACGGGATCGAGCCCGGCTGTTGGTTCGTCGAGCAGCAACGTTGTGGGACGGAACATGAAGGCTATCACGGCACCCACCTTCTGACGGGTACCACCACTCAAAGCACGCATCGGCTTCTTCATGTGGTCTTCGAGTTGCATGTCTGTAATGAGCTCATCTGCGATGTCAGTGGTGAGTCCGGCCCGCACGCCCCCTACCATTTGGATCAGATCCGTTGGTGTGAGGTTCTCCGGATACCGTGCCACTTGGGACATATACCCGATGTGCATTCGGCTTGACGGGTTGTTGATCGTAGTTGTGCCGTCAACGAGGATCGATCCCGAGTCTGGCTGAACGAGACCAACGATGCTCTTCATGAGTGTCGTTTTTCCGCTGCCATTTGGACCAATGACGGCTGTTACACTGCCGGACGGAAGGGTTGTAGTGAGATCCTTGATCACTCGCAGCGATCGAAAGGACTTCTGAAGGTGGTTAATGCTGATCATGGTCGTTGTGTGAAAGGTCGCATAAGGGGCTTTGCATCAACCAGCGTCTCCGGCGTTACTGTTGGTACGATTCGCTCGGCAAGATCCAGCATAGTGATGAAGGCCGTGTGCATAAGGATCACGGAGGAAGGAAGTTGTTCTACCAACAACGAATACAAACGCACAGGATGATATGGCACATCACCAATTCCATCGCGATTGAGATCATATCCCTCGTATGCGCTCCAGTAGTTGCCTTGGAAGTGGTTGTTTGATTCGCGCGTGTTTGTTGTTACGTCAAAGGTGTTACCATCAAAGGTGTTGTGAACAACGGTGTTGTCTTCACAACCGCCAAGAATGCGGAAGCCGTATCCATTGCGGAGGAAGGTATTGTTCTCGATGAGGAGACGGCTAGCCCCCTCTCCGTGAATGGCTATACTGTTCCGTTCAAAGTGATTGCCATTGAGGTGACCGTCCGTGATATCCTTGAGGAGAAGTCCGTACGACGTTGGGCCCCAATTGTCGCGAAATGTGTTACCGACCATTTCAATGTTCTTGGTGTACATCACGGCTACACCTGCACCATTCGCACCGAAGATGTTGTTATGGTAGGAACATGAATCCGAGAACATGAAGTGAAGTCCATAACGAGCATTGCGTTCGCTGTGATTGTTAAGGACAGTGCCACGACGCATGAATTCGAAGTAGATGCCATCGCGGTGGCCAATGATGGTATTGCCTGTAACGAGGATGTTCCTACATGTCCATGCATGGATGCCATTGCCGGAGGCCGACTCGTCGCGCATGGTGCCGATGATGGTGTTGTTTGCGATACGGCAATTGGCAGAGTTACTGAGGTAGATCGCAAAGAACCCATTCTCAATTCTACAGCCATCAATGTCGAAGCCGGATCTTTTCATCACCTTGATGGCCGCGTTGTCATCTACGTAGCTCATGGCCACGTTGCGGATGGTGAGGGATCGAAAGGCTACACCATCTGCGTTTACAATGAAGATCGAGCCACCCTTTGACCGTGCATCTACTACGGCACCGTGTTTACCGATGATCGTTACACGAGTGGTAACCTGAAAGTCGCTTCCATTGTGAACGCCAGGCATCACAAGAATCGTGTCTCCATCATGCGCCATGGCTATTGCCGAACGCAACGTTGTAGCACCCGACGTATAGGCACGGAAGGTATGTGCCGATACGTTGAGGGCAAGGAGAGAGATGATGATCGTTGCGAAGTATTTCATAGTTCTGCTCGGACGCCTAGATTGAATGAGCGTCCGCGTGACGGCATGTTGTTGATACTGGTATGCTCGTGATAAAACGTATCGAGTACGTTTGTGCACGATGCCTGGATCCGTAGTTCGGCGATCGGTCGCCAGGCGATCAAGACGTCTGCCCGTGCCCACGAAGCAGTGGCATCCTCCGGTAGGATCGAGCGTGATATGCGGTTTTGGGCAGTGGACGCAAAGACTGCTAATTCACCTTGCAGTACACGTTCACCAACAACTGCCCGTATCGATGCCTGAACAGGCGCGATTAGAGGAAGCGGATCGTCGATCGTAACTCCAACACCCCAGATGCCCCGTACCGATGCCTGCATACTCCACCACGGTAGTACACGGACGGTTGCACGTGCATCAAAACCCATAAGATCTGCTGTACCGATACTGCCCATGGTGCGGGTAGGGGGCTCACCAGTTGTAGACGTGTCTATAGTGGGCACTGCGGCGATATAGTTGTTGATTGTGCGGATCCATCCGGAGATAGAGAGCGAAAGATCTTCATCACGGTAGGAGGTACCAATATCCAGTGACCATGCTTGCTCGTTGGACAGATCCGGACGTCCGATGGTAACGATGTTTGCCTGAGGATCGTAGAGCCAGAATCCGTAAAGCTCCAAGTGCGTGGGCATACGTTCACTACGAGCGAGGACCGACCATACATTTAGTCCCTCGGCTATCGTGTAATACGCCGAGACATTTGCGGAAAGTGCACCAGTCAATCGGTCGAGTTCCATACCTGGGAAATATCCACCAAGTACACTGCGGAATTGGTTATCCTCAATGGTTCGCGAGGAAAGATCAACACGAGTCCCAACACGCACGGTGAGATCATCCGACAACATTCTCTCCCACGAGATACTCGTACCGAGCGTGCTAACGCGGGCATCACCAATGTTGGTCAATTGCATGGAAGAGACTGTGGTATCGAGAGGCATCATGCTCATCGTAGCCGTGGCTGCGAGGTAGGTGCCATCGATAACAACCTTTAGTATGTCTTCCGATGCGGCGTAGGCGCTCTCCACGATCAATCCGTAGACGGCGGTAGTACCCACCATCGGCATGTACATATTCGGCATGAAGGCCCGGTTCTGAATCTCTGATAGGGGGCGATCATAATCGTCCATGCTGTGGTCAACGGAATTCGCATACACCTTTGTAGAGGTGGTAACGAACGATGACCACACAGACCGCCATGTAACAGCACCAATAAGCGCTTGTGCCTTTCGCGTATCCATGATCAATGCCGGATATCCCACGTCCGTTGCTAGATCTGCGATCAGCACTGCTGAAACATTATCATGATCTCCAACCTTCCACAAGCCCCCTATCTGAAGATTGTGTTTAGTGAATCCTGACAATGCGATTGTTGTACCATCGCCTGATCGCATGTCATCGGCTGACCGGAGCGTGTACCCGGCTCGGAGTGCTATGTCTGGAGTTCCTCCGGACACATCTGCGCGCAACCTGCGCATAGAGGCATTGGACTCACCCGAGATGTCGATCACCGAACGAACTGGCGTGTTCAGAGCAGGCTGCTTCAGAGTGAAGTTCACCGAGCCACCAAGATTTTGCCCGTACCTCAGATCCGTTGCGTCCGACGATACATCTAGTGTTGAAAGGTTGTCGATCTCAACATATGCTGTTGACGGATCCATTTTGTCAACACATGCAGCATGGATTTTCATACCATCGATGGATGTATTCATCTGTCCGCCGCGGAGACCTAACATGGAGGCTTCGCCGGCAAATCCATTAGCGCGTTGAATGAGTGTGAGACCGCCCAAGCGCATAAGATCATCTACGGAACCGGATGATGATAAGGGGCGATTCAACCGCCACGACTTCAATAGAGGATCTGCCTCAACCACCACCTCCCGTACAACTATGGTGCGCAGTGTGTCTTGAGAACGTGCTACCGTTGCTGAGAAGAGGAGTAGGGTAGTTATGGTAACAACGACGTTCATGGTCAGTGAACAGCAATCTGGTACTTCGCGTTAAAGGACTGAGCATCCATGGTGGTAACAGTAAGATCAAGTTGCCAATCACCGGTCATGGTGAAGTTTGCGCGACCGGTATACCATCCGCCATCTGTTGAGGATGGGTGAACATTACCCATAGAGCCGTGACCCATTGAGGGCATGGTTGGGACCATCTTCAGTGATGCATCATCAACCGGTGTATGGTCATAGCCATCCGTTGTGCGGTAGACGTTGAACTTCACGTCATTCATTCCAACCTTCCACCCATCACTGAGCAACGTGAATATGTACTTCGTGGTAGCTGCACCCTGAACGATCCGCACGTTGCCATTTGCAGATACCGATACAGGGACATGAACAGTAACGGTAGTGTCAGTTCTATGGTCGTGGATCGTTACGCCTACCTTCCAATCTGTCGCGCTAGGCATGGTAAAGAACACTGCGCAGTTGTAGAGGCCTGTGCTGTCCGGAATACTGTCGTTGGGCTGCACAACCGGACAAGAGTGATGCATGGTCCCCATGTCCATGTCTGGTACCACTGTAACGTGTGCGTCTGAAAGAGCAACACCATTGTGGAGTACACGCACAAAGAGTGGGTTGTATCCCTCGGCAAGAGCCACAGTAGCGTAGACCTCTGCCGTATATCCGGCATCCGTTGCACTGCTGATGAGCAATTTATCGATGGTAGGGGGCGGTACAGGGTCCGTTGTAGACGAGCAGCCTACAACAGACAATGCCACGAGCGCAAGGAGGAATATTTGAAACGAACTCATGATGTACAGACTCAAGGTTGATTGGAGAGTTGCCGACCGATCAATCGTTTACAAGGTGGACTACGTCATCATATGTTCGTACAGTGCCAACAAAATTCACCCGAGCGCGCTCGCAGGCATGCTGATCGCGGAATGCAGCTACGTTCAATCCCATAGGGGAATGAATCATTTCGCTTTCGAGATAACATGCCGTGCGAGCTTCGATCAGGCTTCCGGGTTGGAGGAAGTCAGTAACCCAATACGAATGGATATCAGACTTAGACACGGAGCCCCCTTCAGTCCACTCGATCATACATTCCGGTGAATCGAATGTATAGATCTTCCCAGTGGTGGTTACGATCTCAGCACCGAATTTCTGATCCGTAACGGCCATCCGGCATGAAGCACATTGGTCACTGCCATAGGCAATGTTGCGTGGTTCAGGTTCTGAGCACGACGTGATAAGTACCACACATGCCAGGACTGAGGAGATGATGAGTGTTTTCATAAGGGGGCTTCGATGGAATACTAGTGAGTAGTTGTGCGTTGTCGGCTTAGCCACCATGCTATCACAGCGAGAAGTCCACCGAGAGCAATGAAGGCAAATCCAACAGCAGGATAGGAACTGGCCGTGAAATTCAGGAGTTGTTCCGTGCCGAGGAGTGGTGGCTGATAGGACATTCCCTCGATCTTAATGATCGCATGCGGATCAAGATTGTGTCCATAGTCGTACTCCCACAGCCAGAAATCGTACATCCCAAGAGCTCCGGCACCAGTCAACAAGCCCAACCACACGAGGATCATCCAGCGTTTGCCAAAGGCAGCCACAAGGAGACCAAGGCCAACGAGGACCAAAACGATCACCGGCATGTACTTTAGCTCTGGGATCGAGTCAGGCTCAATACGCTTCATGCCGATGTAGTGATTGAGGTTGTTGATGTTGTCGAGATCATTCGGCCGAGAACCCTCCACGTTGTTGATGTGGATGTCAATTCCTAGTTCGCTGCCTTTCGGATACTGAGGTGCCTCAAGTGTGATCGACCACATTGGGAAGAAGAAGAGTCCGAGAAGGGCTACTGCTCCCAGTGCCATCAGGATCCGATGAAGGGGTTTCATGGTAATACTCCGTTATTTCTTATTCCACGTCACCTGGCCACTACCGCCATTGGAGACGCGAACGTACCCTTGCATTTCCTGGTGGAGAGCAGAGCAAAAGTCTGTGCAATAGAACGGGAAGACGCCGGCACGTTTTGGTTCCCAGAGCAACGTGCATGTTTCGCCCGGCATGATGAGGAGTTCGGAGTTGTTGGCACCGATCACAGCAAAACCGTGTGGAACGTCCCAGTCTTGTTCAAGATTGGTTACGTGCCAATACACCTTGTCTCCGACCTTTACACCCTCGATGTTGTCGGGTGAAAAGTGTGAACGAATAGACGTCATGTAGACGTGCACCTCATTACCACTACGGGTTACCTTGGTGTCTGCTTCTTTGAGCGTTGCATGTGGGTGTTTGTTCTCTTTAAGCTGATACATCTTGCGCGAGTTCTTCATGATCAGATCGGCCGGACACGCCACAGCGTAGTGAGGTTCACCGATCGTTGGGAAGTCGAGAAGAAGCTTCATTTTCTCGCCGGAGATATCATAGAGCTGTGCAGACTGCGTAAGCTCAGGACCAGTAGGCAGGTATCTGTCCTTGGTGATCTTGTTATACGCAATCACGTATTTGCCCCAAGGCTTTGTAGAGTTGCCACCGGGGATATTGAGGTGGCCAATGGAGTAGTACGTTGGAACGCGATCTACAACCTTGAAGTCCTTGAGTGACCACTTGACGATCTCTGAAGAAACGAACATCGACGTGTAAGCATAGCCCTTTCCGTCGAACTCTGTATGCAGAGGTCCAAGGCCTGGACGTACAACTTCACCTGCAAGACAGTCTTTGTAGTTCAATACAGGAATGCCATCAATCTCTTTGTCGAATTTTCCGCTTTCGATGGCCTTTAACATCTTGCTGAAGGACATTACAGGGATAACGGTTGCAAGCTTGCCGCCACCAACAATGAGTTCACCGGAAGGATCAACATCGCAGCCGTGTGGTGACTTTGGCGTTGGCATGTAATAGAGTGCGCCCTTGATGTCGGCAGTTGTAAGGATGCGGATCTGCTTCTTGATTGTAGATGTAGCTGAGTGGGTAGCATCATTGTAGACATTGTGAGCGTAGTCTACATTCATGATCGTGCCCTTGCCTTGGGCAGCAAGTTCGGCGCACTTTTTCCAGTTGATCGCAATGATGAAGTCTTTGTCGTTCTGCGAAGCATTGATCTCTTTCATCGTATTGGCTTGTTCCGTGTTGTAGCACGACATAAACATCCAATCGTGTGAAGGACCTTTGCCAGCACGTGCGAGGTCGTAATCAAAACCAGGAACGAGAAGCTGGAAGTCGATATCCATCTGACCAGATGTCTTGTCTACCTTCACAAACGTGAGAGCTCCGCGAAACTTCTCCGAATATTGTGTGATAGAGATGTCTTCTTGAGGAATAGGTACGGAGAACCGTGTACCGGAGACCACGTATTCAGAGTTCTCGGTGGAGAACGGTGAAGAGTGGTTGCCTGCGCTGTTTGGGATCTCTAGGATTTCCTTTGTCCGGAAGTCCGTTAGGTCAATGCGGGCGATTCGGGGCGTATTGTTTCCATTGATGAAAACCCATTTGCCATCTGCTACGCCACCTGTTTGCGACATATCCGGGTGGTGCGAATCATCCCATGGGACAAAACCGTGCGATGTATTGAGCATTGGCTTTGTCTCTTCTGTAAAGCCCCATCCCTTTTCCGGATCTACGGAGAAGACAGGGATAACGCGGAAGAGCCTACCGCTTGGAATACCATAAACGGCAAGTTGTCCGCTAAAGCCCCCTGAGACAAAGCTATAGAACTCGTCCTTTTGTCCTGGAGCAACATAAACGCGTGAGGCTGCATCTCCGGAAAATGCTCCGCCGGATGAGCCATCGTCCTTAGAGCACGAGACAAGCGATAGTGCGGCTATCAATGTGAGGCAGCCGCGAAAGAAGGATCTCGACGTAATCATACGAGTATTCCTGAAATAGTGAGTGGGCATGTTGTTGTCATTTACCTGTTGCGGCATGTTCGCGGAGGTGTTCCAATACACCGCGCGCCTCCTTCTCATCAACGCTTTGATTTGGCATCTTCATCATGAACTCTTGGAGTAGACACTTCACCGTATCATCATTCTCGATCATGGTTTCGGTGTCTAGGATCATGTTCATGATGTATTCGGGAGTGCGGCGTTCAGTTACCTTGCCCAGTGCCGGGCCTACGTAGCGCTCGTCATACTTGTGGCACGCCGTGCATTTCATCTCAAAGACCTCTTTGCCGGACTTTGCCATGGTGGCATCGATTGTTGAACCTACATCTACCTTCTTGATCTTTCCGTAGGTCTTCTTCTCCTGTTGCGTCTCCATAAAGGAGGGGGCTTCTTCCTTCTTGTCTCCGCCGTCTTGTGTACAGGCACCAAATCCTGCCGTCGTAAACAGCAGCATCGCGAGTCCAAGAAGTCTGCTATAGATGGTTGCTTTCATGTTCGTCTCCATTGAAGAATGATGTACTTAGTGGTGGGTTGCTGAAGCGTTCTTCACCTTCACAACCAATTGCGGAAAGAGAACGGCGTTCTCGAGGAATACATGCTGCATGGTGTCTTCGTAGAAGGACTTCATGGAGCTGTATGCAGAACGGTGTGTTGTGCACGCACCCTCAGGTGCTGTGAAGTCAGACGTGATTGCACGAAGTCGTTGAAGCTTGCGCCCAACCTCTTCATGTTCCGTTTCGTGCGTGGACACAATAGACTGAATCTGCTCAGCAGTGAGAGCGGAAATGGCCGGGGAGAATAGCACTTCCTCTTCATCATCCAGATGTGCTAGCAGAGTGGTTTGTAACTCAACAAGCAGCTCAAGGATAGCCGGAGCGTCGAGAAAACGTTCGCCGTGTTTTGAAACCACCTTTGTCATCTGTCCGATTGCCAAAGGGAGTACCGTACGGAGGTAGCTGTGGTGATTTGCTACGATGAATGAAATGAGAAAGTCCGTGGACCAGAGATCAGCATGAAGATTCCCGAAGGCCTCTCCGTCAGTTACACTTAGTACTTCGCGTAGGACCTCTGAGGCATCTATGCCTCTGTCCTGACATGCCTCGTTCAATGGAGTTTTACCTCCACAGCAGTAGTCAATTCCGAGGCGGTGGAAAACCCCAACGGATTGGGGAGAGTCCCGAAGGATCTCTGCAATTGGTGATTGTATGGTGACCATAGTGATAAAGGAGTCGCATATCACTTTAGCGTCCCAGAGTTTCAGGAAATCCTGAATCCCTTGGATTGGACGCGTGAAGCGATGTCGGCCAGTGTGGTGGATGAAAACATGAGTCGTAAACGTGTTCGTTCTGTTGCCCAGGCATTGTGCATCGCACATGGGGTCTTTTCACCGCAGCCTGGGAGTCCCAAGAGACATTCATTGAAAAGTGCGGGTCCATCCAGAGCCTCGATGATGTCCACCAAGGCGATGGACTTCGACTCTCTGCTCAGCCCCACACCACCCTTGGCACTTCTTTGGGAATTGAGAAGCCCCTTTTGGGCAAGTTCAGCCATGATCTTCTTGAGGAAGTGGTATGGGATGGACATTGCTTCAGCAATCTCTGAAATAGGAGTGTACTCGGTTCCAGTCCCCTTGGAAGCCAGGTAGGCAAGTGCTTGGATAGCGTATGTAGAGGACTTTGAAAGCATGGCAAGTGTGGATGGGATTGGTGATACGTGAGTCTCTTATCGCAAACTTAAGCGTGTGGATAATTCCACGCAAGCCCCGCCGAAAAAAATCTTCAACGGGGCCCGTGTCGTTAGATTAACGCCTAGAATGCTTCTAGACACACCTTCACTCTACCGAATTGCACGGTTTCTGGCCCTGGGCACAGTCTTCTACAACCTTGTAGAGGGGATTGTTTCTACGGGCCTTGGATATCAGGACGAGACGTTGGCTCTCTTTGGTTTTGGAGTGGACAGTTTTATTGAGACGATCTCTGGTCTAGGGGTACTAGTCATGGTTCGTCGTCTAGAGCGGGCGGGCTCATCGTGCTCGAGTCGTGACCGATCTTCCTTTGAACGTTCTGCCCTCTTGATAACCGGCTGGTCCTTCTACGGACTAGCTGCAACACTCGCCATAACCATTGTGATAAATATCCTCACCGGTGCTCAACCGGAATCAACGTTTTGGGGCGTGGTAGTAGCCGGCGTCTCCATTGTCACCATGACTGCCCTTGTTCTGGCTAAACGCCGAGTAGGAGTAGCCCTGCAGAGTTCTGCCATCCTAGCCGATGCAAATTGTACAATGGTCTGTATTTACATGAGTATAGCCGTTCTGCTTTCGTCAGCTATCTATGAGCTATGGGGCTTTCCGTACGCCGATGCTATCGGAGCTCTTGCCTTGATATGGTTCAGTATCACCGAAGGCCGAGAGTGTTTTGCCAAGGCAAAGGGTCAAGAATGCGGCTGCGAGTAGTTTTCACTCTCCTGGTATTGGTGGTTTGTCTACGTCCTGCCTTACTGCGAGCGCAAGAGAAGCCCCCTGACACCTTAAAAACCGGATTCGACTGGGAGATCATTCCCATCGTGGCGTATTTCCCGGAAACCCGGTTCATGGGAGTGCTAACGGCATTTCTGAAGTACAGAACGGAATCGGATGCCACGTACAGAGCATCATCGATGGCCGTGGCGTTGCAGGCAACGCAGAATGCGCAGTTCTCGGCAGGGTTGTATCCGGAGATCTATCTCGACAGTAATCGAATGCGCATAGAAGGTCTTGCTGAGTGGTATCTCTATCCGTACAAATTCTTCGGGATCGGGAATGAGAACCCCGCTTCAAATGCCGAACTCTATACACCGAATGGCTTTCGCGTGCAGGTTCGAGCGTTGCATGCGATAGGTGGTGTGCGTGTACAGAATGGACTCAGCGCTGGACTTAGACTTGACGTTCGGTATGATGATATACGGAAGATTGAACCACGTGAAGATGGATCGATAGGTCCGCTCGGCTCCGGATCTGTTGTTGGCAGTACGGGTGGGTGGTACAACGGTATTGGCCCTATGATCTCCTACGACACGCGCGATAACAACTTCGATGCTAGAAAGGGGCTCTTTTGTGAAGCCACTCTTGTGGCATACGGTCCAATGTTGGGCAGTACCTATACAGCCACACTAACCTCCGCTGACCTACGAGCCTACACCGAGATCACAGATGGCGTTTCCATCGCAGCCCGATTGATGATGCAGAACATTGCTGGCACTCCAACCTTCATCATGTGGCCATCCATTGGCGGAAACAACAATCTGCGCGGAGTAATCGACGCACAACAACGCGATCGAATATCCATTCTCACAAGTGCCGAATTGCGGTTTCCTATCTACTGGCGTTTTCGTGGCGCAACATTCATCGATGCAGGTCAAGTTGCGGCAAAACCAGAACTCCTCAGTCCACGATCCCTTTGGATAGGTTGGGGAGGGGGCTTGCGGTTCGTGTTCGACGAAAAGGAACGCATCTCACTTCGACTCGACGCTGGGGTCGCAAGGGGAGATGTGCAGTTCTATCTGAGTTTCAACGAAGCTTTTTGAATAGCGAATAGCGAATAGCGAACAGTGGGAAACGAATCATCATTGTTGTTGTTGATACCTGAAATCAGAAGGGGTACTATGAAGACGCTTATGCTTGCGCTGCTACTCAGCGCCTCAGTGATCGGCAGCGCTCAGGTTGTGAGGGTAGATACTTCGTTTGGGATCAAATCTCAGATGCAGTGTTCTAATGTAACGATCGAAGAAGTTAGGGGAATGGTGGAGGTCGAAGACGGTTTCACGTTCGCTATAGGGTCCTTCCGCTACAAAGACGCTGATTTCACTATTCAAACGGCAAAGTTCGATCGATCAGGAATGCTTGTGCCTGATCTGCCTGTATACTCTGAATTGCAACGCGGAAGTGCGGTAGCAATTGGCAAACAAGGATCAGGAAGAATAGTTGTTGCTCGTCATGAATCTTCAAGAGCAATCTTTCTTGGGGTTCTTGGCTTCGATCAAAACGGTGTTGTAGACACAGCGTTCTCCGCCGATAGTGTCACTGGGGGATTCGTACAAGCAATGTGCATCGATCCATTAGATCGGATCATTCTTGGAGGAAGACATTGGGACACGGTGAACACCACTCAATACGCATGTACGAGGCTGACAAAGGACGGCGCGTTGGATGCAACGTTCATTCGCCCAATAATGAAGGGCAGAATTGTCAATTGTATAGCCGTTGATTCTCTGGGTCGAATCTATATCGGAGGATCGTTTGATTCTATCGGCGGGAAGTCTCGAAGTGGCCTAGCAAGACTATCACCACAGGGTGTTCTGGACGAGACATTCAGCGTGCTACTTGATTCAGGTTCGATCGTGGATGACATTGTTGTGCAGAACAACCTGGGTATGGTCGTCCTTCAGCGCGGGTCGGTTGTATCAGGCCAAACGCCCAAGCTATCGCGATACTCCTTTGATGGCCGTCTGGACTCGTCCTTCGGTCCCTACGATACTACGGGCCGCCACCCGGAAGGTATCACCTTGTTGCCATCCGGACAGCTAATGGTCAACGGGCGGACCTCAACGTGGACTGGTTTAGTTGATAGACTGAATGCCAATGGCAACGTGGATTCCTCATTTACGATCGAGAATCCCGGGCAAGGCCAACTACTCGGTGTTTGTCCCGAAACAACAGGAACATTGATAGCCTATGGCTGGGGAGACATTGTAGATCGCGTGTATCATCAACGAATGTTCCGTCTTATTGAGAACGGACGGGTTGACCATAGCTACAACGTTCATTGTGGCCTTGATGGAAATATTGAATCTGTCCAACAACTGCAGGATGGATCAATGTTCATCGGTGGATCACAGGTGTCGAATGACACACTCCAACTTGGACCATCTTTCACGATCGATCCTCGCGGTGGAATTCTAGACGGCTTTCGTCAGGATGGGCATCCAATCGAACTCTTGGGCAGACGTTCCATTGTGAAGTCGCACATCCTAGCAAACAAGGCTATGATGGTGCTGGATCAAACGCAGGTAGCAACGGACGTGGGTCCGGCGGGACTTTCCACTATCTACCGTCTACTCCCTGATGGTACGAGAGATGCGGAGTATAAGGTAGATTCTACACTCAACAACCGCATTCGAACAGTCTGTTTTAACGAGGATGGCAGCACCTTCATTGCCGGGATCTTTCAAACGGTGGACGGCGTAACTCGCCCGGGTATTGCCAAGCTGAACACTGCAGGAAAGGTGGACCTAACTTTCAACCCAGGATCGGGAGTCGATACTGCCGTGTTTGCAATTGCACCAGCTGGTGGCGGTATGATAGTTGTTGGAGGAGCAATGTCGAAGTACAACGGGAAGCCAGTGAAACAGGTGATACGAGTACTCGCCAGTGGTGACCTCGACACAACGTTCATAACAACGTGGACGCTTGACCCGCCTAGTTTTAGAGCGTACTCAACGGTGAAGCACTTCGCTGTCGATAGCAAGAACAACATCGTAATCTCAGGTGACTTCCAGTCGGTCAACAACATTATCTACGGCAATGTTGCTCGCCTTCGTTCTAACGGCCAGCTCGATAGAACGTTCGCTATGGATCTTATCTCGAGTATTGATGTTAATGAACTCACAGTAGACCACAAAGATCGTCCCGTGATCGCGGGTGGCACTCGCGTTGTTCGCCTGAACGAAGATGGTACCACAGACACAACATTTCGTTGTGTGGTCAAATGGTCCGTGAGAGGCATATCTATCGTGTCAACGGACACCATGTACGTCTACGGTGGGTTTGATTCAGTTAACTCCTACCCTGTGCAGAACATTGCCAGGCTCTTGATCGACGACAGTCCTACCTCACTTGCAGA
The DNA here is from genome assembly GCA_035299365.1 of Candidatus Didemnitutus sp. GTDB lineage: Bacteria > Bacteroidota > Ignavibacteria > Kapaibacteriales > Kapaibacteriaceae > UBA10438. The sequence goes on along the minus strand of DATGWS010000231.1, from coordinate 11,119 downwards.
GAATTCGTCTGTGGAGTTGGGACAGCCCCTTCAATTGAACGTGTTTCCGAATCCGGCAAATGATAAGATCACCATTGATGTGCCAGTAATGATGGAGCACTGCTCCATAACGGTATCTGACTACACCGGGAGGATGGTTATGCGGAGTACTTCGGCGTCGGAGCGGACTGTGGAGGTGGATGTTCGTGAGTTCCCACTCGGGTTGTATCATGTTGTGCTACGTTCTGGTGAGAATATTGCACATTCCACATTCATCAAGTCAGAATAAATACATCATGAGAGAATTGTTGTTTCTTCTTTCGTGCGGACTAATTGCATGTTCATCCAACAAGTCTGCTCGGCCTGAGCATTGGGGGTATTCGGGAAAGATCGGTCCAGCAAACTGGGCTGAACTTTCGCCTGTGTATGCGGTGTGTAGTGCGGGCGATCAGCAATCGCCGGTTGATATCCCTCTGGGATCTGCTAATGGCACCAAGAATATTCAGCGCTCGTATGGTACAACGAGATTGGCCATTTCGCATCACGAACATGTTGAAGAGATCATCAATAATGGTCACACGATCCAAGTGACGTGTGATCCGGGAAGTACGATCGAGATTGATGGCGTAACGTATACTCTTAAGCAGTTCCACTTTCATACACCAAGTGAACATCGCGTAGGGGGCATGGCATTTCCTATGGAAGTACACTTCGTACATCAAAGTGAAGACGGACGCTTTGCCGTACTCGCAGTATTGTGTTCATCTGATAGCACAGCGAAGACACACTATGATGAGATGATCCACCACCTGCCTTCGAAGCCTGGTGAGAGGCTGGTACTCAAAGATGTCATCATTGATCTCGACGAACTATTGCCCACATCAGCATCTGTCTATCACTATGTAGGTTCCTTCACCACTCCCCCTTGCACAGAAAATGTGCAATGGCTGGTGATGCGTGAACCACGGCCAACACACCCTCTCGCTATCAATGCCATTCATCAACGTATCCATGATAACAATCGGCCGGTTCAAGCTATCAACGGAAGGCTTCCAACGGTAGTCCAACCCCGGTAATGTCTATGTCGGGGCGGGAAAGGGGCTAGCCAGGCCAACCCCGATCCCGATTTACCCCAACGATGTACTGTAAGTATCGGATCTGGGGCCGATATTGCCGATACTGATTTACTACTGAGGGTATCCTCTAGCAATGGCCGAAAGATCCACTATCCTGACGGGGCTCATCCACCAGGCGAAGGCGAATTCTCGTCTCGACCCACTGAAGGGCCTTGCCTGTGCAAAGGAGGCTTTGGAACGGGCTGAGAGGATTGGGGACGATGAAGCTAGGATCGATGCTCTTAATGCTGCTGCATGGTGTTATGAGACGCGGACTGAGTACAATTCTGCATCTGCCAGTGCTATAGAAGCACTGAACATTGCGCGGGAAATCTCAGACCGAATGCGATGTGGCGAGTGCCTTCTCGTTCTGGGAGTTGTTCGCGCGGGTATGATGCAATTCACCGAAGCACTCACATACCTTAAGGAGTCAATTGATGTCTTTACTGACCTCAACGATGCTCCGGGTCTTGCATCAGCATACAACAACATTGGAATGATCCACCAACAATTGGCCAACTTCCCGTCTGCACTTGAGGCCTATCTGTCTGCACTTCGCATCAATGAAGCACTTGGAGATCAACGAAGCATTGGTGTGAACGTTGGTAATGTGAGCAACATCTATTACTACCTGGGTGACATGGATCGATCGTTTGAGTATGACCAACGCTCTCTCGATCTAGCCCGCTCCTCAAACAATACGTACGGCACAGCTCATGCACTTGAAGCTATTGCAACGCACTTCAAAGCGCGCGGCGATTATGAAGAGGCAATTCGCTCGCTCGATCAAGCATTGGAGATCTTTACTGCGCTAGGAGAAAAGCGATATGCAGCAGCAACACACATCAAGCTCGGCTCCGTATGTGAACTTCAAGGACTCGCACGTAAGGCCAAGGACCAGTACACAACTGCAGCGGTGTTGGCCGAGAGTATCAAGAGACACGACCTCCATGCACAGGCATTGTTATGTCACGGTGCTCTATTAGCATCCGGGAAAGCCCCCTCATCATCTATCACGATCATAGAACGTGCATTAGAAATAGCGAGGATCCATAACCTCGATCACATAGTTGTAGAAGCGTTGGGTCAGATATCGCAGGCGTACTCTCGCGTAAAAGAGTACGAAAAAGCATACACAACGCTGAAAGAGTACTCGGAGCTGAAGGACGGAATGTATACGCTTGACAGACAACGCGCCGTTGCAGAAATGCAATCGCGGTTCGATGTGGAACGAGCTGAACGCGAAGGCGAGGTGCTGCGACTGAAGAATGCACACCTCGAAGAATTGATGGAGGTACGCTCACAAGAACTAGCATCGATGGCCATGCGTTTGGTGAGTAAGAATGCCTTCCTGCAACGGCTGCGGAAAGAGATCTCCGCACATTCCGAACAGCATCCGGAACTGCGCGAAGCTGTGAAGGATGTATTGCATGCGATCACGTCTGATCTACGTGATGACAATGAATGGGTTCGGTTCGAAGAAAAGTTCGAACATCTGCATCAAGACTTTCTCACGAAGCTCTCACAGACCTATCCGAAGCTCACACCAACAGAGCTCAAGGTATGTGCAATGCTAAAGATCAATCTCTCAAACAAAGAGATCGCCGGATTGTTGTCTGTATCACTCCGGAATGTGGAGAGTCACCGCTATTCGATACGCAAGAAACTCGGACTGGCTTCCGACGTGAATCTCACAAGTGTCCTGATCCGACACTGACTTTGATCTATTGCATTGAAGCAAGGATCGCACGCACATCTCGTGGTTCGGCCCACTTCACTGGTCGTAGAACAACATTCGCAGCAGCGCCGGGCTGTATGATCCTGCGTGCGAATGCCGCTATTGCGGCATCACGGTCTACAATGATTCTTGCGTGGTCAAACGCGGGCCACGTGTGTAGCCGCTTTGCAAACAGCCATGCTTCATCTCGCGCGATGCGGATAGAGAACGTAGCGATTCGATCATCGATTGAACCTCCAAGATCATCGAGATATCGAATGGGCCACGAGATCGATCGAAGACGTGCTTTCACAACATTGAACAATGACGCAATCGTGCCATTGATACGATCAAAATCCGGTTTGAGTAGTTCAATGTCAGTTCCCGACGCAACAATCTGTGTAGCTATCCCAAGGTCGAGATTGATATGAGCATTCACTCCAAGCAACAGATGCTGGATTGATGTGATCCCGTCTCGTTGTCCTTCTGAGAAGGCCACAGCCCAAGATCTAGTAGGCGGCTTCCCTGCACGCCACGTTGCAAAGGCATCAAGATATCGTTGCGCAAACACCACGCAGAGCTGTTCCATCCGGGCGTCGTTATCATAAAGCCCCTTACCCAATGCGTCTCGGACAGATCGCGTCATTCCAAGATATAAGGAAGCGAAATACCCGTATCGAGCCCCTTCTACCTGAGCATTTGATGAGATCTCTTCAAGCGCCTTTATGACGTCATGTAGGGTCATGTTTCGAAGTTATGTATAATTCATATCGCCACAAACGACAATACGTTCGCCGAATTATACGTTTTGTATATATTTGCACTCTCCTTTTCACCCTTTTTCACCAATCCCCGGAGGAACGATGAGACTCGACCTATTCACCAAGCAACTGGTGCTAGAATGTGGCAAATCAAAGAACATGCTGAGCCGAGTGCCGGCTGACAAACTCGACTGGCGACCACACCCAAAGAGCATGGTTATGAAGTCCTTAGCAACCCACGTTGCTGACCTACCAACATGGGTAACAATGACGCTTACTACAGATGAGCTGGACTTTGCAACCATGCCCTACGATCCACCAGTGATCAATTCGGCGGATGACCTTGTTGCATTGTTGGAGACATCTCTTCAGTCGGCCTTGGATACACTAGCCTCGGCAAAGGAAGAGTCGCTCGACGGGAACTGGACCCTTCGCACCGGAGACGTGATCCACTCTGTCTCTACGAGATATGAAGTGATCCAGATGACGATCAGCCAGATCATTCACCATCGCGCACAACTTGGTGTCTATCTCCGTTTGCTTGATATCCCAATTCCAGGTACCTACGGACCAAGTGCAGACGAGCAGAATTTCTAAGGTCGAGTTGGCAGATCATTCCCCACGTCTGCCATTCCCTTTACCACCGCGAAACGAGAACTGATCACCACCATGCTCTCCAACGCGGAATTCTTGCTCCGCTTCCTCACGCGCGAGCTTGGGCCGTAGAACTACAATTGTGGTCCCTACGTTGCCCAAGCTGCGCTGATGAAGTGCATTTATGATATGCTCGAAATACACGCTGAGATAATTGAATCCCCTATTATTGTGTTCCAACACCATTCGTCACACCCTACTACAGGAATAGCGTATGAAGGCGACCCTCGTATTGATACTTGCAGCCATGATGAGCGTTTCATTGAGCGCACAAGAGTTAAAGCTGCCATCACTTAGTCCAACCAGCACGATCACACAAGAATTCTCTACCTCTAAAATGGAGATCGTGTATAGCCGGCCATCCATGCGCGGTAGAACAGTGTTTGGCGACCTCGTTCCCTATGGAATCGTCTGGCGTACCGGTGCAAACGCGGCAACAAAGGTCACATTTGGCGAAGATGTAGAGATCGGTGGCACAACGGTGAAGGCCGGCACATACTCATTCTATTCCGTTCCAGGGGCTTCGGAATGGGAGATCATCCTCAACAAGAACACAGGGAACTGGGGTGCGATGGGCTATGACACCAAGGATGACGTAGTTCGTATAAAAGTGAAGCCTACAACACTTCCAACAACAGTTGAGACCTTCACGATCAACATCGGCAACATCACGTTCTCATCGTGCACGATCGACCTCGCATGGGAGCGCACACATGTGAGTGTTCCGGTGAAGGCCAACAACCAAGAGCGACTCAAGACGAATATCGAAAAGGCGATCAATACCCCTTCGATTCCCTACCAACAAGCTGCCACGTATTACTACGAGACAAATCAGAATCTCGATCTAGCGCTCGACTATGCAACCAAGGCAGCTGATAAAAACCCAAAGGCGTATTGGCTCTTTATGCTCAAGGCTCGCATCGCAGCGAAACTTGGAAAGAACGATGTTGCACGTGAAGCAGCCGCAAAGACTATCGATGTCGCTAAGGGTACTCCGAGCGAAGCTGAATACAACAAATACGCACAAGACCTCATCAAAACGCTGAAGTAATGACCAGACAGCTTCTTGCCCTTGCTTTAGGCATTGTAACCGTAGTTACTATGCAGGCTCAAGCGGTTCGGCCCAAGCCGTCAACGCGCATTTATGGTGATCTCCAGCGCTTACGGTCGCTTACGAGTGTCCTCTACGTAGCCGCCCACCCGGACGACGAGAATACTCGACTCCTCTCGTGGCTTGCTACCGGACGTCACATTCGAACGGCCTACCTCTCCATCACTCGTGGTGATGGCGGACAGAACATCATCGGTAGCGAGCAAGGGGCTTCTCTAGGTCTCATACGTACCTACGAACTACTCGAAGCACGTAAGCTTGATGGCGCGGGCCAATTTTTTGCCCGCGCCATCGACTTCGGCTTCTCGAAGAATCCGGAAGAGACATTTCGACAGTGGGACTCCATAGTTCTCATTGCAGATGTTGTGCGTACTATCAGACAATTCCGTCCGGACGTGGTGATCTGCAGGTTCCCCAAGGACAGTATGGCCGGCCATGGACAGCACTCTGCATCTGCCATCATCACTGAACATGCAGTTTCCTACTGCAATGGTACCCTGCAGGTGTCAACGGATGATCAGTCCAGACTAGATGAATTGCTACAAGGCACAACGCCATGGAAGCCAACCCGACTTCTCTTTAATGCCTTCCGCTTTGGCAATCGGAGTACGGTTAGAGATGGAATGTTCAAACTCGAAGTAGGCCAATACGATCCCCTAATAGGGATGGGCTATGGTGAGCTCGCCGGTATCAGTCGGAGCATTCACCGCAGTCAAGGCGCCGGAACGCCAAGCACACCCGGAGTGCAACCCGAGTTCTTTGCTACGATAGCTGGTTCGGAACCAAAGGTGAGCCTCTTCGACGGGATAGACACAACATGGTCGCGTGTAGGCCGTACCGACATCGGTAAGGCCATCGACGATGTGATTGCATCGTTTGACATGCTCCATCCGGAACGATCCCTTGATGCCCTCTTGCGCATACGTGCGATGATCCGTTCGGTGAATGATACAGAGTGGCGTGCGCTCAAAACACGCGAAGTGGAGTCAGTCGTTCTCTCCTGTATGGGGCTCTCTGCGGAAGTCACAACAGGTACGGCCATCGCCAGTGCAGGAGACTCTCTACGATCCACGTTGCGCATCACAACAAGGGCAGGGACAACATTGCAGCTACTATCTGCACGTTGGCCAGACGGCGCACAGCGCGGTAACATCGCACTTCCAAAAGATTCACTTGTGTCTATTGATGTGCCAACACGAGTTCCGGAAAACGTGCCCATCACACAGCCCTATTGGTTGGCAACAGAGTCCAGTAGGAATCTGTTCACCTTCACGATTGCATCGCCCCCTGACAAACGAATCCTGCCAACTCTTGATCCCTCGTATGGTGTTGACGTACTCATTGGAGTAGGCGCAGACACGATTGCTGTGCGACTGCCCGTGAGTTACAAGAAGCTCGATCCCCTACGAGGAGATGTGATCGAGGTTTTACGAATTGTACCTCCGGTGAGTATTGAGCCCACGCAGCTGGTGGAGACGTCATCGAGCGCACGAGTACGAATTCGGGCCTATAAACCCGTATCCAATGCGCGACTGTTTGTCAGTGGCGACAAAGGACGTCAACCAACAGAAGTCCGAGGCATCTCGATAAGGGCTAATACCGACACCTTGATCAGCATACCACTCCCGACCAATGCGGGCACAAAACTACGTGTAGCATTGGACGTGAACGGAACGGTGTATGATCGACAGGTGAATGCGATTACGTATGGGCATTTGCCAACAGTACAATACACAACCCCAGCACGCATTTCCATTCCGGACGAGCGAGGGGTAGAGATCGATGCAAAGCGCATCGCTTACATCGCCGGTGCCGGTGAATACGCACCCGAGTTTCTGCGTGGGCTTGGAGTAGTAGTAGACGAAATCGATGATGCTACAATTCTGCGCACAGAAGATCTGTTAACCTATGATGCCGTTCTTGTAGGCATACGTGCTATCAACGTGCGCAAGAGTATGCAATACCTTATGCCTGCCTTGCTTACTTATGTAGAGCAAGGTGGAACTCTCGTAATGCAGTACAATACCACGCAGGACATGTCTACCAAACAGCTTGGGCCATATCCCTTGCCCCTTGCCAACAAGCGAGTTACAGAAGAGGATGCAGAAGTAACCATTCTCAAGCCCGATCATCCGATATTGAATGTGCCGAACAAGATCACAGCCGAGGACTTTCATGGATGGGTGCAAGAGCGTGGGTTGTATTTCCCGTATGAATACGACCAGCGATATGAGCCCTTGCTGTCCATGCATGACGAGAACGAACAGCCCCTTACCGGATCACTACTCTATGCAAGAGTAGGAAAGGGTCACTACATATCGTGTTCATTGTCGTTGTTTCGTGAGCTTCCTGCAGGTGTATCCGGTGCGATGCGACTCTTTGCCAATCTGGTATCGATGAAGTGACCGAGCAGAACGATCATGCGCTATGGCGGCGATGGTACGTGGGAGTACTTCTCTTTCTCATTGTGCAGATCCTTGCCTATGCCTGGTTCACTGAGGTCTGGCGATGAGCATCATAGACTGGGTTGTTTTTGGATTGACGCTTGCCGGCATACTTGGGTATGGGATGTGGCGTGGCAGGGGGCAGCACAACGCAGATGCCTATCTCCGTGCCGATCAATCGTTGCCATGGTATGTAGTGTTATTGGGAGTGATGGCCACACAGGCAAGTGCCATAACCTTTCTCAGCGCACCGGGTCAGGCCTTTACAGACGGAATGCGCTTTGTGCAGTACTACTTTGGACTGCCAATAGCAATGGTGGTGATCTGTGTGACCTTCATCCCCATCTTCCGGAAGCAGAACGTTTTCACTGCGTACGAATTCCTTGAAAAGCGATTTGATCGAAAGACGCGCGTTGTAACAAGCATTCTCTTTCTTCTCTCTCGGGGACTCAGCACGGGGATCAGCATCTACGCACCCAGCATCATTGTTGCGAGCATTATGGGGTGGAACATCTACCTCACCAACATGCTGGTTGGTGGCTTGCTCCTCTTGTATACTGTGCGTGGCGGTGCACGAGCTGTTGCGCATACGCAGACATTGATGTTTGGGATTATTCTCGCATCGATGATCGTTGCCGCTGTAGTGTTGGTTGGATCTATGCCAAACGGAATGGGTTTTGCCGATGCATTAACGTTGGCTGGTGCCAGCGGGTCGTTGAATGTGATTACCTTTTCGAGTGATCCCCACGACAAGTACAATCTCCTTAGCGGATTGGTAGGGGGCTTCTTCCTAGCACTGTCATACTTTGGAACAGATCAGAGTCAGGTTGGACGATTCATCACCGGCAAGAACACCGACGAGAGTCGACGCGGACTCCTTCTCAACGGCATCGTCAAGATCCCCATGCAATTCGGCATCCTCTTCATCGGTGCCCTCCTTGTAGCGCTCTATTCCGTAATGCCAAGCCCCATATTCTTTAACGATGCTGTGGCTGAGCGTGTGCGGTTGGAGCACCCTCAGCAGTATGAAGAACTTCAGGGTCAATGGAGCGCGGCAAATATCGAACTTGCACGAGCATCGAACGAGCTCTTGAAGGAACGTCGGAACAATGAGCACATCCCAACCATATCCGCATCGCCCACTACGGAGTCCTTTGTTTCAGCGCAGAATGAATTGCGCTCATTACGTGCAGAGTTCAAGGGCATTGTCAAGAAGCAAGGGATAGCTGAGAGCAGTGACACGAACTACGTCTTTCTACACTTTGTGCGGACGATGCTACCCGTGGGATTAGTTGGGCTCATCTTTGCTGTGGTGATATTGGCTTCGTGGGGGAGCATCAGTGCCGCATTTCATTCATTGGCAACGGCCAGTCTTGTAGACCTTCACTTGGTATTCGGCAAACGAGAGATTGGGGATGACGGAACCGTCCAGAAGGCCCGGATCCACACATTCGTATGGGGTCTTTTCTGTATAGGCGTAAGTATGTTGGCAACCAGGATGGGGTCGCTCATCGAAGCCGTGAACATCCTTGGAAGTCTCTTCTACGGTCCCATACTCGGTATCTTCCTTGTTGCCTTCTACATTAAGCGCGCCCGAGGCACCATTGTCTTCATTGCAGCGATCCTTGCCGAAGGTGTTGTGATCACCTGTTATGCAATCGACATTGTGAGCTTCTTGTGGTTGAATGTGATCGGCGCAGGGGTAGTGGTGATGGTCTGCCTGGCAGCGCCGTCGGCGGCATCGCTCCGGGAGAGTAAGACGTCGGGAGTGACGCCGGGAGAGTAAGGCTCCCGACGTCAACGTTTAACGAAGACCTTCGTCATCTCAGCATCACCTATATATACCCTAGCGTAGTACGTTCCTGTTTGAAGAGCGGAGACGTCAATTCCATTCGTCACGTCGCGTACCGATGCTACTTCTCGACCTTCAATGTCGAATATGCGTAGCAACGTCACATGGTGTTCGATGTCTGGAGAATGGAATCTGAGCAATAGTCGTGAATGCACCGGATTTGGTGTGATCTCGATCTGCTCCATCATGGCAGCGGGATCACTTTCAATGCCAGACACGGTACATATTTGAGATGCGTTCGATGTTGCGCATCCCATTTGTGGTGGACCGATCGTAAACGCTTTGTCGGGATAGCCGGAGAGGCATCGGGGGATAACGGGAAAGGTCTCCGTCATAACGTAGTAGTAGGTTCCATTAGGGTATTCTGGTGTAACACCAAAACGTCCGTTACACTCATCGAGTACACACTCGATGCGGGCAACGTACTCATAGTCTTGTGTGTACGTTCCGTCGTAAGTACCATTTGGTGCAGAGACTCCATCACCTGGTCGCACACCTTCCTTCAGTTGATGGCAAGATGAGGCATCGATAATAGCAGTTGATCCACCCGTAGGATCTCCATACACATAGCGGTAGTACATCGGAAATCCGTCGGCTGCATATCCAATGATCGGTGAATGCGCCGTTGGGCCTATGTTAAGAGACTCGATGAACTTTATCGGGTTGCCGTGATAGTGATATTTGCCATTTGGCTGAACGTGTGCTTGGTTCACATCCAATCCAAGATGCACATTCGGTGATAGAGCATTCAGATTCCACGAACGATTCAATTGCCCAGAGCTCGTATTGCGAAAGAACTCATTAGCGATCGGATCAAACTCCAGCCCGTTAATCCCGACGCCAAACACCCAGAAAGGGCAGCTGCCACTTCCTTGATCGAGTACCGTTTTGGAGGGGGCTAACCGTGGCTCTGAACACATCGTAAGAGTGATGCGTTGGGCCTTGATGGCATTGGGATTGCCGGGATTTGGAAACACACCCGTTTCATGATCCGGAAGCGCGTTCGTGTACACCGTTCGAACAGCCCCCTCCACAGAAACACAGACTGCATTCGTTGTGGTGTTTTCAAAGATCGATGAAGGGTCGCACTGAGATTGCGCTGATACTCCAACAAGAACCAGACCTACAAAGGCGACAATGGTGCGCATCATGTTCATCTCAAAAAGTGTGGGTGATAGTGGTACGACGGTCGTTCATGCTGTACGATACATCGTCCTTAAGTAAGAAACGAACAATGTATTCAAACCGACGTTGAACGGTCACGAAACACGTGTTATCGATGGTGATCGTAACAATACTCAGCGGCTCAACATTGATCTGAAAGATAAACATCTCATCGCCCTTCGTTCGGACTGATGAAACAAAGTGTAAGTCAAGGCGCTTCCCGTTGACACTAACCAGAAATCCCTTACGCACGTAGTCGGCCGCACAGACCACAGGGTCTTGATCCGCGCCGCACACCTTCGCCGCGGTCAGAATCGATGTA
>DATGWS010000230.1:0-5495 GCA_035299365.1 Candidatus Didemnitutus sp. | reverse complement strand
CATCGATGATCTCCAAGGCCGTACCATCCGTCATTATCGGTTCAACATATCCATACGTGCAGGCAACATCGGCAAAGCCGGCCAAGGCGTCGATCGTTGCAATTAGAGTTGCTGTTTTCTGGATTGACGAGCATTCGGTAGCAATCAGCTGGCGGAGGTCATCCAGAAGTCGAGACTCGAGTGTCGTTACGGTGCTTTCTGCAGTCAACACCTTTTGTTCGAATTCCTTTAACGTAACAGTGGTATACCTCTCTGCATTTGCAAGTGTTTGCTTTCGGTCATAATGCTCAGGCACCTTGGCCTTATGCGTATTCGATATCTCGATGTAATACCCAAAGACACTTGTATAGGCAACTTTTAAGGTAGGAATGCCAGACTCTGTGCGTTGCTGCTCTTGATACAAGGCGATCCATTCCTTACCATGCAACAGAGCATGTGTTGCGTCATCTAGTGATGCGTCGTATCCATCACGAAAGATCTGACCAGAGCCGATCTGCAATGAAGGCTCGTCTCTCAACGCACGTTGAAGGAGATCAACCGTTTGATGATGAACGTTGATCCGTTCTCCGAGGTCACGAACGGCATCAAATTGACTTTCAGTGCAGATATCCTTCAGCCTAGGCAACTGCTGAAGTCCAGAACGCAATCCTACGAGATCTCTGGAGGTAGCACGATTGGTGACCACCTTGGTCATGAGTCGCTCCAAATCGCCGATGGTACCCGCAACGGAACGTACTTGCAAAAGCATGTTTTGATCACGGACAAAACCGCGAACTACGTCGTGACGCTTTTGAATGCGTTTGAGATCAATCAACGGCGACTGCAACCACCACCGCAACAATCTGCCGCCCATCGGCGTCACGGTCCGATCAACGATTGTGATGAGTGCTCCGGCTGTTCCATCCCCGGACATTGAGGAGTGGATTTCCAGATTGCGCCTCGTGGAGGCATCCAGTACCATTGTTGTATCGGAGCTCAGAATACTGAGTCCGGTGATCTGTTTCAGCGCTCCCTTTTGCGTCTCTGACACATAATGCAGCACAACGCCGGCAGCTATCGCTCCACGTGTTAACGAATCGGCGCCGAAACCTTTGAGTGACGCTGTTTGAAAATGCCGAAGCAGAATGTTTGTTGCGAAGTCCTGTTCAAATATCCAAGATTCAAGTCGAGTGCGAGCCGGTGCGAATGGAAGTCTCTGGAGAAGGGGCTCCCACCACTCCCGCTGATCTTTATCGACGATGATCTCAGCAGGCTGCAGCGACTCAATCATCGCCGGCAGTCGTTCCAATGGAATGTCTCCTGCCGTAAACGTCCCTGTAGAAATATCGGCTACTGCCAATCCACACATACGATCATTCTTTGTTGGCCCGGTGATGGCAGCAACGTAGGTGTGCGATTTGTGGTCCAGCAGTTTATCGTAGAGCACTACGCCTGGTGTAACAACCTCAACTACGTCTCGCTTCACGATGCCCTTGGCTTGCTTCGGGTCTTCTAACTGTTCACACACCGCAACACGATGTCCGGCACGGACAATTCGTGGGAGGTACGTATCAAGTTGGTGGTGCGGGAAACCGGCCAATGGTATCTCACCAGCCGTTCCGTTGTTGCGTTTTGTTAGGGTAATACCGCAAGCTTTTGCTGTGGCAACGGCATCATCACCAAACGTTTCATAGAAATCACCGAGACGGAAGAGCAACACCGTATCCGGATGTCGCCCCTTAATCTGGTTGTACTGCCGCATGAGCGGTGTTTCTTGAGCTTGTTTCACAGGGGAATTTACGAAACCATATCAGGGTCGCGGTCTTGTGCGATGCAACCTTGTTTCGTCGTTGGCGTACCTGCACCCCGTCTTTCAATTCCAATTCATGTGAGGTCATCATGACCACCCTCCTAACCATCTCGATCATTGCCCTATCCAGCATTTTTGCAGGTCCGGACTCAGCATCTCGTCCCGTTGATGCTGCGCCGGTAAGCACCATGCGCCATACGGTCCTCGTTGAAAAATCCCCGGTTGTCAAGATCGACTGCGATGCAGCTGATGTACGTATCGTAAGCTGGCTTTCTGATAAAGTAACGGTTCAAAGTTCCGGTTCAGGGGGCACCTTGGAACGTAGTGGATCCAATAGTGGTCACGGCAACACCATCATCTTCCATCATAAGGAGGCAGATCAGGCGGTTTCCCAAGACATTCTTCCGGCAATCCATACGATCTATGTGCCTGCAAACGCTGTAGTGGAGATCTATCTTGCCTCCGGTAACGTTACGATTGACGGTGCCATTGCCAACCTCTCGGTTAACGTAGATCGAGGCAACGTACATCTGCGCAATGTTGCCGGCACTCAGGACATCCAGACGGCAGACGGAGCCGTGACGTATGAACAAACCGGCGACCCGGCCGGACGTTCCAGTGAAATGTCATTCTGACAATTGTTTGAGTTTCCTTCTGGCATCGTATCTTTGTCACCTCCGTAGGGAGAGGTGGCCGAGTGGCTGAAGGCAACGGTTTGCTAAACCGTCTTAGGGGTTTTAACCTCTAACGAGGGTTCGAATCCCTCCCTCTCCGCACTTTTCAGCCCTGCGCTTTTTGCGTGGGGCTTTTTTATTCCAACTGCATGCCAGACGAACGCACTATTCGGACCATTATCACAAACCGCAAAGCACTGCATGAATTTGAAGTTCTGCAGCGGTTTGAGGCCGGAATTGCGCTCACAGGCACGGAGGTGAAGTCTCTCCGCGCAGGTAAGGTGAACATGGCCGATGCCTATGCCACATTTCCCTCAAGAAGCGTTGACGAGTTGTATCTCATTGGTTTGCATATCAATCCCTATGATTTTGGAAACCGAGAAAATCACGATCCGATTCGCAAGAGGAAGCTCCTGCTCAAGGCCCATGAACTTCACCGATTACGGGAATCGATGGAAGAAAAGGGGCTAACCGTGGTGCCCCTTTCCCTCTACTTTTCCGGACCTTACGTGAAGGTAGAACTTGGGTTGATGCGTGGAAAGAAGCTGTACGACAAGCGTGCAGCTACAAAGGAACGAGAACTTCAACGAGAAATGCAACGCGGCCGCCGCGATCAAGAAGGAACCTGAACATGCTCGGCGTTACCGAACAATTGGCTGTTATTCGTCAGAACGTAGTGGATCTATTGCCCGAGGAAGACCTTGTGCGCAAGGTAGAGCGTTCGGTTGCAACGCGTACTCCCATGCGTGTGAAGTTGGGACTTGATCCAAGCCGTCCTGACATCCACATCGGTCATGCCGTAGTACTTACCAAACTGCGCCAGTTTCAAGATCTGGGACATACCGTTGTGTTGATCATTGGAGACTTCACGGCGATGATCGGCGACCCAACCGGAAAGTCAAAAACACGTCCAGCGCTGACACTTGAAGAAACGCGCGAAAACGGTAAGACGTATGTAGAACAAGCATCTCGCGTACTAAATATGGACCGTACGGAAGTGGTCTACAACTCGTCCTGGCTCGATACTATGAGTTTCAAGGAAGTGATCGCCCTGTCTGCAAAGTATACAGTGGCGCAATTGCTTGAGCGGGACGACTTCACAAAACGCTACCGAGGTGGCGAGCCGATCAGCGTACACGAGTTCCTCTATCCCCTATCACAAGCGTACGACTCCGTAGCAGTGCGCAGTGATATTGAACTTGGTGGAACTGATCAGAAGTTCAATCTTCTTGTTGGTCGTGAGATCATGCGTTCCTACGGTCACGAACCACAATGCATCCTTACAATGCCCATCCTCGAAGGCACCGATGGCGTTGAAAAGATGAGTAAATCACTCGACAACTATATTGGCCTCACGGATTCGCCAAAGGACATGTTCGGAAAAACAATGTCCATTCCAGATACGTTGATCGCAAAGTACCTTCGTTACGCCTGTTTTGCAGCGAATGATGAAGTACTCGCCCTTGAAAAGGGGCTTGCAGACGGGACCATTCACCCCCGTCAGGCCAAGGTGGATGTAGCAAAGCGCATCGTTGCTCAGTATCATGGTCAGGATGCTGGAGATGAGGCATTCGCAGAATTCGAACGGATCTTCGTGAAGAAGGATGTTCCGGACCAGATCCCTGATCATCGGCTAACAATCGATGAGCTGCACGACATCGTAAGCATTCTCGTGAGTGTCGGTTTTTCATCGTCTAAAAGTGATGCACGCAGGTTGATTACCGGAGGCGGTGTCTCTCTTGACGGTGAGCGTGTTACCGACCCCACGCATATCGTAGACGTGACGTCTCCACGTATTCTCCGTGCAGGCAAACTTCGCTTCCTGCGCCTTATGCGTGCATGATCATCCGCGTTGATCACAACGAGGCAGCACCGGGCACGGTCAACATGGAATTGGACCTTGCGATGCTCAACCTCGTACGAACGGGAGGCGCAGACATCGTCTTTAGAACGTACACGTGGGATCCTTGGTGCGTATCACTCGGAAGGCACCAATCCATAGGTGCGATCAATGCCGATGCGTGCGCGTCGGCAGGCATAGATATCGTACGTAGGCCAACCGGGGGCCGCGCCGTTCTGCATGCCAACGAACTCACGTACAGTTTTGCGGCGAAACTCAGCCTAGCTCTTACTCCGCAGATCGCCTATTCGCTGTTGCACCAAGCCTTGTTTGCTGCACTGGCCTCACACGTCCCTCAGTTGGCCTTCTCTGGCATACCCACAGACCTACGAACGCATTACGCTTCGTCGGGTGTATTAGGACAGGTCTGCTTTACTTCGCATGCAAGGAGCGAGATAATGAGCGGTACCCAAAAAGTGGTCGGATCCGCTCAACGTGTCATTGATGGTTTCGTACTTCAACACGGAAGCATTCTCTGCGGTCCTGGTCATGAACGAATTGCAGATCTTTTGCGGTCCGACGAGGCAGAACGTTCACATCTGCAAAATGAGATTGAACGTTCAAGTATCACCCTATCGGATATTATGAATACAACGGTGACTGCGGATGATGTCGCTCTGTGGTTTTCGGAGGGCGAAATGGACATCGGGACACACATTCGTCGTAGTTTCCAAGGTCTTCCAACTACCGCGTGAACACCATGTCTCGTCGAAACGTCATTCTCGTCATTTTTGTCGCTTCGTCATTTTTGTTCAACGGGTGTTTACGTTCTTCCATGTCAGTCCTTGTTCGTAAGGACGGTACCGCTGTTGTGACGGATACACTGATGCTTACACCATCCACGTTAAAGATGTGGGAAGAAATGGCAAAGGCAACAAAGACTCCACTTCAGACATTGTTGAAAGAACAATGGAATGATTCAGCAATGTACGCAGAAGCTCCAAAGATGGGTCCCGGAGTTACGGTACGTTCCGTAAAGTTTGTCAGGACATCAAAAGGGGCAGGGTATGTAGCGATCTATGATGCCAAAGACATTGGGACATTGAGCATCAGCAAGAATGCGTTTCACGAACACATGAATGCTTCTGATCCTTCAAAAAAATCTGCACCTTCCTACATTCGATTCACGCGT
>DATGWS010000229.1:0-1876 GCA_035299365.1 Candidatus Didemnitutus sp. | reverse complement strand
AAAGGAATCTAGCATTCTAACAATCTAACAATCTAGCACCGGGCTACTCCAGGTCCAGATCGCTTCCCAGCACGTCCGGTATACGGTACTTGTGGCTGCCGAAGGCGGAGAACATTTGGCTCACGTTGAAGATCAGACCAGTAAAACTTTTCGTGTCCATGTTGTAGGCAAAGTCGAAGCGGAAGACGGCGTCGGAGCCGGAGGCTTTGAGATTATGAAAGCGGAAGCCGAGACCAACAGCGTTATGAAACCGGGTCTGTTGGAGACCTGCGCCTTGGTTCCACACCGTACCGGCATCATAGAACGCTACAGCGCTAAAGCCAAAGATCCAGGCCTTCCAGCCGGGGAACCAACGGATCTCCGAATTGGTGATAATGCGGTTGTCTCCGCTCAGTCCGTTGGCGGCGTATCCGCGCAGGCCTGATTCAAAGTCCAAAACGAGCTGACGGAATGCGCCCCAGTTCCATGCTGTTTGGGACGTGATACGAGAGGTAAGAAGGAAGTTGTCGGACAAGCGCCAATGACCCAGTCCGGCGATCTCGAGATAGGTATACAACGCTCTTCCTTCGCCAAAACCAGTGCCTGCTGCGATGCGGCCAAAGAGGTAGAGATCGGATGCAACGTAGCGCGATTGCTCTGCTTGACCTCCAAGGTACCACATGGTTTGGCCGCCATTACCAAGCGAAAACACCCGACCAATAGTTGCAGAACCCCACGCCCCCTCTTGAACATCCTCTGTCTCATAACCGTTGAGGAATTGACTTCGTTGATAGGTCTGCGCAATCGAGGAAAAGGCAACAAGGAAGTGTCCCGTATTGTCAAATGCCTGGCGTGAAGCTGGCACTGCACGACTCACATCACTGAGTCTGATACTGGCACTTGTAAACAATCGGTCTCGCTCACCAGACGCTTGAGAGATCCATCCAACAACCTCACGATCATGGAATGGCAAGAGTGTTGGCGCAGTTGCATTCCCGTCGTAGAAGAAGTCACTACCAAAGTTGTTCCAGACACCAAGTCCACCAGCCCATGGAGTTGACATCGTGCGGTATGGCTTTTCAAATTGCAAGTTTTGATCTGTGCGGAAGCGATTGGCCTTCAGTGCCGCAATCATGTTCACTTCACTCCGAAAGAGCCTGCGCTGTGTGACTTGTGCCATTCCCTCCCAGCCGATTTCATTCTCCGTGCGATACAGCCCATAGACCATGGCCTGTGTTGCCGTACCGAAGAGATTGACGTCTTCAAGTTTAGCCCCGATGTTCGTAATTCCACCTCCGGTACCGAAGAGAATTGCCGGACGTAGAGACCACCGATCCTGTGTGAACACCTCAATATCTGCGCTGTCTTGCCCCACTTGACGATACCGTACACTCACATTCGAAAAGATGCCAATTCGTCGGAGAATGCGCTCTGTCTCTAGCAGTGTTGTCGTATCCAGATCATCGCCTTCTTCAAACAAGAACTCATCTTCAACTACAAACTGTTTAGTTGTTGTATGCAATGCATTGAGAAGAGAGGCCGCAAAGAACCAGTCATCTCCTGCTTCATCAAAGATATCACGCCGGTCTATGGAGATCGTCCGAATGATCAGCGGCAACGTATCGGTCTGTTGTGCTACGCCGATCATTGTTGACATCACAAATACAACTACACCTGCGAACCATTTCATACGGGGCTATCGCCCCCTTCATTCCATGGTTTTAGTGAGCCAAGGACAGCATACACATCCGTTGTGGTTGTGCACTCCGAGATGCGTTGGACAAGATCTACACAGTCTGCGTGAGACACAGATCTGATACGGTGTTTCAATTCCAAAAGGAGAGGGGGCGACACACTTAACTCATGAATGCCTATACCCACCAACATCTCTGTTGAT
>DATGWS010000228.1:0-1749 GCA_035299365.1 Candidatus Didemnitutus sp. | reverse complement strand
GAAATGGCCAAGGTCCTCATCATGAATCCGGGCACAAACATTGAACTTGTCTGTTATCCTGATGTTGAAGGCACTGCAGATGCAACGCAGAAGCTCAGTTCAGCACGGGCAGATGCCATCAAGAAGTTCTTTGTATCCAAGGGCGTATCTGCCGGACGTATCAGCGTGCGTGCAGTGAACACAACAGACCCGATCGATCCGCCGCCAATTCGCAAGGCAGCCAAGGGCAAGCGTTATATCGGCCCGGTATATATGGTGATCACCAAGGTCTGATAGATTAGCCTCTAGCGTGCGAAAACACGCTTTTTCGAGGAAATCACGCAAAAACACAGCAATTCGATCAAAAAAGGGGGCTACAAGGCCCCCTTTTCCTATATTTGTGACTCTCCGGTCCCGTGGTAGAGTGGCTATACAGAGCTCTGCAAAAGCTCGTACATCGGTTCGAATCCGGTCGGGACCTCTTCAGTACATCACTTCATCGATCCCCTAAAGCATGGCAACAACAGCCGATCTCCGTGTAGGTGCAGTCATCCTTCATAATGGTGAGCTCTGCACGGTCCTCGAATCGATCCACCGCACACCGGGTAATCTCCGTGCCTTCTACCAAGTGAAGATGCGTGTTATCAAGACCGGCAAGTTGCGTGAAGAGCGATTCCGTTCGGGTGAGACCATTGAATTCGTGCGTGTTGAGACTCGCAACTATCAGTATCTCTATCGCGACGTAGATGTGTTCATGTTCATGGATGCTGAGTCATACGATCAGATCCCGGTACCGGTTGAGATCGTTGGAGACGTTGCGAAGTTCATGAAGGAAGGTCTCGAAGTGCAGATCGCGCGCGACGAGCAGGACAATGTTGTTTCGGTAACCATGCCGAATCACGTTGCCCTCCGTGTGATGTCTACCGAACCTGGGGTGAAGGGCGATACTGCCACAAATGCTCTCAAGCCTTCCACCGTTGAAACGGGCGCAAACGTAAACGTACCGTTGTTTGTGAATGAGGGAGACCTTATTCGCATCGATACGTCTACGGGTTCCTACATGGACCGCGTTAAGGAATGATGGGTGGGTTCGTTTGCCCATAGAGGCAAACATTTCCGTCAACATTGGAGGAATCATGGATCTCAACTACCTGCGTCGACTCCTGAAGAT
The DNA here is from genome assembly GCA_035299365.1 of Candidatus Didemnitutus sp. Classification (GTDB taxonomy): domain Bacteria; phylum Bacteroidota; class Ignavibacteria; order Kapaibacteriales; family Kapaibacteriaceae; genus UBA10438. The sequence goes on along the minus strand of DATGWS010000228.1, from coordinate 599 downwards.
CTTTGATGAGAGCACAGCCACCGAACTCAGCATTGAAGAAGAAGGCGTAAGCCTTCAGATGTCGAAGGCCGTTCATCAGCCGGAAGGTATGATGGCGCCAACGTATTACATGAACGCACAGCCGCAACCGCAGATGGCCGCTCCGGCTCTTGCCGCCGCGCCTGCTCCCGTTGCAGCTGCTCCTGCTGCCCCTGCAGTTGTTGAAGAAACTGCCCATAAACTGCTCTCCCCAATCGTGGGGACATTCTATAGAGCCCCTTCACCAGATGCCGATGCATTTGTGCAGGTTGGCCAGCGCGTGAGTGTGGGAGACACACTGTGTATTGTTGAGGCCATGAAGCTCATGAACGAGATCGAGTCCGACTTTACCGGAACGATCGTGAAGATCCTTGTTGAGAACGGTCAGCCGGTTGAATACAACCAGCCGATGTTCATCATCAAGCCCGACTAACCCTAAGGGCTCCGAGCTATGATCAAAAAGCTGCTTATCGCCAACCGCGGCGAGATCGCATTGCGCATTATTCGTGCTGCAAAAGAACTCGGAATCAAGACCGTTGCGGTCTATTCAGAGGCAGACCGCGCATCGCTTCATGTTCGAT
>DATGWS010000227.1:0-3814 GCA_035299365.1 Candidatus Didemnitutus sp. | reverse complement strand
TGGGCGACCCAGAGATCTCGCTCATCTGGTCTCGCAAGGCACTTGATCAGCACCGCAAGAACAACGACGCCATGGGCGTTGGAATCACGCTGGCCAATATGGGAAGGGTGCTGCAGTCGCAGGGCGACTTCACGGGCGCTCTTGCCGTGTCTACCGAATCCTTGACTGTGATGTCGCAGTTAAATGACTCTTCCGGTATGGCGCGGTCGATGATCGCACTTAGCGAACTGTATATGGAGAAGCGGCATTTTGAACAGGCTGCCACTTTTGCCGATGAAGCGCTTACAATCTTCACTGAAACACATGATGTTGACAGGTCACTTCGTTGCCTTCTCATCCTTTCACGTATCGCACTCCATCGGAAGAAATACGATGAGGCGGTGAAGACGCTGAAGAAGGCCCGAGTCCGTTCCAAGGAAACGGATAATCATCCCCTACACATAGACATTGAAATCATTTCTGCAGAAGTAGCACGGAGCCGAAAAGACCTTGCTACGTCGCGCAAGCATCTGAATGCAGCGATGAAGATCGCCGTCGCAAACAACGTTGCCACAAGTCAGGCAGACATAGCCGGAGCGCTCTCTCAACTTGCTGAGGCTACCGGAGACCTGCAATCGGCCCTGAAATTCGAACGTCTGCGTGCTACGTCGCAGCGTATAGCAGATGATCAGCTCCGCGCCCGCCATGGCCAAGCCTTACAGCTCCGGTTGGACGTAGAGCGCGCTCAACGAGCACGCGAGGCAACACAACATCAGAATGAGCACCTTGCCTTTACACTCGAAAGCAAGGAACGCGAACTCAATACATCAGCCATCGCCATCGCTCAAAAGAACGAGCTGCTGACTGCAATTGGCGCCGACCTCCAGGTGGCAATTGACGCCGCCTCCACGGATCGTGGTCAACTTCTCCGCTCACTCCTCCACCGAGTTGAAGGCCACAGGCGAACCGGCGAAGACTGGAAGAATTTTACCGAACAACTCAAGGACGTTCACGACCACTTCTTCCGCATGCTCGCCGAACGCTGCCCAGACCTCACTTCCTCAGAGATTAAGATGGCCAGCCTCCTAAAGCTCAACCTGTCGTCAAAGGAGATCGCAGAGATCCTTTCCCTTACCCTCCCTACCGTGGAAGTCTATCGTCACCGCCTCCGCAAAAAGCTCAACATCCCAAGCTCGATGTCCCTCACCACCTTCTTCCAATCCCTCGACTGAATTCGCTATTCGCTATTCGCTATTCGCTATTCGATATTCGCTATTCAATTAAGGTTTTGTTAAGGTGCAACATATCTGCAGCTTGCAGACCTTCGTAGCGGAACACATCTGTAGCGCCGCTCAATGAACATCGGGGAACATCATGTATCGCAGTCTCATACTCATTCTGGCAACCGTTCTTGTTACGGCTTCGGCTACGTCGCAGCAGGCACTTGACGTACGCTCGATCCCTGCTCCGCGCAAGCAACTCGAACGCACGATCGTTGACCCGACGGGAGTTGTACCCGGGCCTGCCGGCGTTGGTGTGATCTGGGACTTCCGGTCGCTGAAACCTGGCGTAGCGCAGCTCCAAGAGTACCTAACGATTGACGACCTTCCACAGTCCGTACGTGATTCGTTCCCAGCTACGCAGGTTGCTATCCAAACGGATACCACAACGTCACTTTATACAACCGTTGGCCGCTACTTCCGGCTCATTGGCACGATAACACCCAATACGCAGCTTACCGTAACCACAGACCCGTATGATACACGCCCCACAGAGATCGTCTACTCAGGTCGTTTGATCGATGCGCATAAAGCCGTTATTCGTGTAAGGGGCGGATCAGGACCGGTCATTCGTCGAAATGGACAGCACTCGGTGGTGTATGACGGCTATGGAACGTTGCAACTACCAACTGCCACGTATGCCAATGTTGCTCGGCTTACGGCCATAGGCACTACAACCGATTCCATGGTGGTAAACGCGACAACAACGGTCACTCGCAGAACCTTCCGGAGAACAACGTATCAGATGTTTGATAGCGACATCGTGCTGATGGAGATTCAAGAGGTCATAACAAACGTCACTCGGAACGGACAGCCGGTTGGTCAACAAACCACTGCACGTTCCGTTGTGCACTATGGCAGAAACGTTACAACGGACGTTCAAGAGGAACCTGAATCAAAACTTGTCACGTCCCCTAACCCGACCTCGGGATCACAATTGGCGATCAGCGGACTCCTAGGTGACATTCGATCACTTCAGATATTCACAATGGCAGGCAATGCCGTCAACGGTGCTACATGGTCACTACGTGATGATGATGGGGTTGCAATCACCCTGCCCGATCTCAGTTCAGGCACCTATGTGCTCACCGTTGAAATGTCCAATGGAACAGTGCGGGTATTGCCGTTCACTGTTGTGAGGTAGCAGACTACCAAACAACCTGAAACCCAATGCCAAGGTAGGAATCTGCTGTATCGAAATACATGCCGTGCATGCTTCTTCCGTTGTAGCCATATGCGGAGAGCATCAGCCCCCTACCATTCCAGATATCTGCAAAGACCCCTATTTGGGCTGCTTGAGCAGTGACGTACGTGCCGCTGATGCCGATGAGTTTCCAGTCATACCCACCACGGAGCTGAAGCTTGGTGGAAAGTGGGAAACGCACATCAACACCTGCCTGCGGGACAATTGGGTCTGATGAATGTGGCTGACGTGCCCATATGTAGGTAGCTCCAGCATATGGCCGAATGAAGCCGAAGTCCCAGCCCACAAGTACTTCAACGAACTCTCGTGAATACACAAATGGCTTACGCGCAACAAACGTTCCACTGTCATTTGCCATACCATCAACAAGATGTGAGGAGATATGAGCTATCCGCATGCGAAGTTGTAGGGGGCTTTGTGGTGCCTGCCACGACCCGTTGACGCCGAAATAATAGTCGCTGGTTTCCACCGGGAATTTGAAGTTTCCATCTGAACGCAAGCGTGTGTAGGTCATGAAGTCGGCTCCGATCCTCATCCACCCGCTCGAACTATCGCGGAACAGTTCAGCAACATCTACCGAGGCACCAATGTCGAGTCGTAACCGCTTCACTGCAGGCTGGATGATCAACCCGATACGTGCTTCAAGAGGATTGGCAATGGGTGCCGGGAATGGAGTGTCATCGGCTGCTGTGGATGCCACTACGGCAACCAACAACAGAGCCAGCTTCATGAGGAACGTCCTCACAGCCGTGATGTGGCTCCGCGATAGATGCCGCGTTTTGATGTACGAATGAAGTGTATACAGTCCTGCACCGCTGGGTCTATCTCCGGTGTGGTTTCTTCATAGCGTTGGATTCCATCCGATGTATTGAGTCCGGAACGCAGAAGTACATCGTAGAATGCGTCGATCTTTTCTACAACTTCTGCAGAGAAGCCCCTTCTTCTCAGGCCGATCGCATTGACACCCTGGACAACAAGGGGCTCCTTACCACACAATGTAAAGGGGGGAACGTCTTTCACAACTCGCGAGCAGGCGCCGATCATTGTGTGTGCACCAATGCGACAGAACTGGTGTACGCCCGTAACGCCGCCAATGATGGCATAATCTCCAACCTCTACATGTCCACCAAGTTGTACGGTATTAGCCATGATCACATTGTTACCCACTACACAGTCATGGGCAACATGTGAGTAGGCCATGAGAAGACAGTCGGAACCAACAACGGCCTTGCCGCTAGAAACGGTACCACGATTAACCGTAACACATTCTCGGATAACGGTTCTATCGCCAATAATGGCTACAGTGGGTTCGTTGCGATATTTCAGATCCTGTGGCGCAGTAGATATAACA
>DATGWS010000226.1:0-3035 GCA_035299365.1 Candidatus Didemnitutus sp. | reverse complement strand
TGTACCGCTGACGGTGATTCAATAATCAGCGCAAGAACTGAAGGTCACACCAACGTCTATACAGTCCGGCATGTGCGAGTAACTCCTCGTGCGTGCCGGACTCTTGTATTGTACCATCAGCAAACACATAGATCGTATTACACGTCCGTACGGTGCTTAGCCTATGTGCGATGATGATTGTTGTTCTGTTCGACATTAATCGTTCAAGAGCATCCTGAATCAACCGTTCGCTTTCTGCATCAAGAGAGCTGGTCGCTTCGTCGAGGATAAGTATTGGTGGGTTCTTTAGTAGCGCACGAGCGATGGCAACACGCTGCCGTTGACCTCCGCTAAGTTTGATTCCTCGCTCGCCCACAAGCGTCTTGAATCCATCCGGGAACTTCTCAATGAAGTCGAGAGCATTAGCTCCCCGAGCTGCTTCACGCACTTCGTCATGTGTGGCATCTGGACGCCCATATTTGATGTTATCCTCAATCGAACCACCAAAGAGCACGATGTCTTGCGGAACCACTCCGATGTTTCGCCGCACTTGGGCAAGCGTGAACTTCGATCCGGGCGTCTCATCATAGAGGATCATTCCACGAGTTGGTTCGTAAAGCCTTTGCATCAAAGCTGCGGTCGTGGACTTACCGGCTCCGCTTTCTCCAACAAAGGCAACACGTTGGCCATTCTCAACAGACAGAGAAACACCGTTCACAACGGAGATCTCCGTTCGTTCCGGGTACGAAAAATGTACGTCTCTCAATTCTATCGAGGTTAGTGTGATAGGGGGCGCGTCTTCTCCCACATTTTCAATGGGAACGTCGAATAGCTCTCGAATACGTACCGACGCACCAAGTGACTTTTGGATCTGACCGAACAGTTCTGCAAAGGAGCCCAAAGCGCCCCCTACAAACATTGCATACATCAAAAAGGACAGGAGTTGTCCCATCGTTACTTCATGCGATGCTACGAGCTTAGCCCCATACAGAATGACCGCTGCAATGCCACCGAAGATCGTGAAGATGATGAAGGTGACGAAGATCGCACGAAGTCTTGCTCCGGAGATGGCCAGCGTGGCGTTCTCATGCAGTGCCTCATCGTACCGGTGTGCCTCGTAGCGTTCCTGAACGTAGGACTTCACAGCATTGATACTCTGTAACGTCTCTTCTACGATGGTTGACGTTCGAGCAAGTGCGTCCTGTGTCTTTGTGCTCAACTTTCGTATTCGGCGGCCTATGAGGACAGCAGCAGCAACAACAAGTGGCGTCCCAATCAAGATGGGGATTGTGAGCTGAACGCTTGTCATGAGAATGAGCGCGATCGATCCGAGGAGAAACACACTCTGTCTCAGAAGCTGTAGGATGGAGAACGAAAAGGTCTCTTGGATCTGCGTGAGGTCGCTCGATAGTCGCGAAGAAAGCTCACCAACTCTACGGGTGGTAAGGTGAGAAAGGGGCAGCTTAACGATGTGATGGAACAGATCTCCTCGTAAGGATGCGATTACCCGTTCTGTTGTTCGGGACATTGTTACGGATACAAAGTATCCAACAACGGCCTGGAGCGAGAGAAGACCAAGGAAGATCCCACCTGTCTGCATAAGTTCCGACGGAGCATCACTTCCGATGATCCTATCGATGATCGTTCCGGTAAGCGCAGGAAATGCAAGACTGATACCGCTACTTGGAATCATGAAGACAAGGGCCACGATCATTCGTCCGGCATATGGACGGTAATACCGTAGAAGAAAGACAAACGTTGATCGAGGTGACGTTGATGGTGTCAAAACGAACCTCGTCCATACATGGGGATCACAGCGCCATTTATGCTGCACTGATGGGAGCACAGGTGGAGGATGGTTGACGCAATCTGTTCTGGCGTGACCCATTCATCGGCCATCGATCCTTCAGCCCATGATAGGTTTGCCTCTGTGCGAATAACACTTGGAAGAATACAATTGCTCCGGATCCCATACTCACGTCCTTCTTCAGCAACTGATCTGGCAAGTGACACAACAGCTGCCTTTGATGCGGCGTAGAGCGACTTGTTTGGTACGGGGTGCACAGCGGACTGTGCTCCGATGGTGACTATGGAGCCCCCTCCCTGAGAACGGAGAAGCGGGATAGTTGCGCGTAGTACATTGAATGTTGTAGTAACGTTCAGGTGTAGCATGTGCTCAAGTTCACTGGGAGTTGTTTGATCAAGGGGCTTACCGGCTTCTATCCCTCCAACAAGGTGAACAACAGCCGATAGGTCCTGCGGTATCTCTGGGATCAACCTCTGTACCAGAGCGTCGTTTGCGAGGTCTCCATGTTCTTGACCAATGGCAAACACATTCCACGCAGCAAGCCGAGCGTGTTCAGCAACTACGATTCCAAGGCCGCCTGTAGCGCCCGTGATCAGCATTGTGGGCATAGTGTTAGCGAACGAGAATGGGGAGAGAAATGGACGAGTCATCATACCGCAGAACGATGAGATATGCTCCGCGTTCGAGGTCAGCCGTTGTGGTAATGATCACCCTGTCTTTGTCCGGTGCTGTGAACACGCATGGAACGGGGCTGCCAAGAGTGACATGAACAATCCGGACATCGGTAGGGGGCGTATCAACACCGTTTACAACAATCTGCCGAGTCCCTGTGTTCAACGGATGATCGAGAACGGTAGGACTATTCAACATGCTCATCTCATCGGCGATGAACGTTACCGATCCCGGCAGACGAACGCCGCATGGACGAACAACAGCATTTCTTGGAAGAACAAACCACGTTGAATCGCGAGGGAACGAACCGCTTCGCGGCGAGGACACAACCGTGGCCTCAATGCGCGCAAACATCGAATCGCGAAAGAGTTGTGACGATTCAATGGCAAATAGATACCACGGGTCTTCAGAGCGAAGTCCTTGAATAGTTGCCGTCTGCCCAGTAATCGGATCCTTAATCACGAGACGTACATCCATTGCTTGGTCACAGAATACTGATGCCAAAACCGTGCGTTTACTGTCGACTGTAACGATTGTTGGCGGACCCACGCCCGGACCAAGTAGTCTAGCGGCCTCC
>DATGWS010000225.1:0-7143 GCA_035299365.1 Candidatus Didemnitutus sp. | reverse complement strand
GCCAACTCCAGGCGCACGATATCCTTAACATCATTGCGCTCAACATTCTCTTGGCTATTGACAACTGACCACTCATTGTTATCAAAGGCGTAGACGTGTACTGCGCCCAGTTTAGCAGCCAGGATGGCAAGCACGCCCGTACCGGTGCCTACATCCACCCACGTATCCTTGGGTTGTGCATACTTCTCCATGAGTATACACATCATCCGGGTTGTTGCGTGATGTCCCGTACCAAACGACATTTTCGGAGTGATGACAAGTTTTAATGGCAGATCATATTCACTGGCGCGCCACTCCGGGACGATCACGATACGATCGTTTACAACAACGGGGTCAATACTTGCTTCCCATTCAGCGTTCCAATTCTGATCCTCTTCGCTACCCAGCTTTTTGAGCGAGACACCAAGCCCCATTTCAAGCATTTCATGGACGATCGTTTCCGCGTAGGCCTCTTGCCAGTCGTTCTGTTCAAAACACACCGTGCATTCGTCTACTCCTTGCTCAATTCCCACTATGGGATAGCCAGACAGAACCCCGAGAGCGAGGTCCATTTGCTCTTCCGGGAGAGCGAGTGTGAGCATAACATATCGCTTGGCCATGACCATCCGTTGTAATTTTGTGTAGCGAAACTACGCCAGCAAGTTCATATCACATCGGAACGGCAGGATTTATCGTGACAAACACCGAACGAGCACGTCGGGTGAAACTTCTTGTGATGGACGTAGATGGAACATTGACCGATGGGGCGATGTACTACTCCGAAAGGGGAGAGGAACTCAAGAGGTTCAGTACCCGAGACGGAATGGGAATCACTCTCCTCCACAGGGCTGCAATTCAAACGGCGATCATCACCAGCGAACACTCGCCGATCGTTGTTCGCAGGGCAGAAAAGCTACGGATTCATGAGGTGATGCTGGGGTCAAAAGACAAGACCACAACATTGCTCGACATGGCTCGTCGTCTGAATCTTGAGCCTGAAGACATTGCGTATATTGGCGACGATGTAAACGATCTCCATGTGATGAAACTTTGCGGGCTTTCGGCCTGTCCGGCCGATGCACTAGAGATCATCCGAGAGACGGCACATTTGGTTTGTCAAAGGTTGGGCGGCAATGGAGCCGTTCGCGAATTGGCAGAATTCATCCTTGTTGCTCAGGACAAGCCGATCACGCTTCCTGAACAATGGTAACGACAACGGAGGACATCATGCAAGACAACAATAGTTCCTACACAAAAGGCTTACTCCTCGGTGCCGCAATTGGTGGTGCAGTAGGTGCAGCCCTTGCCTTGCTTTTTGCACCAAAGAGTGGCCGTGAACTTCGTAGAGACATTGCGGACAAGACCGAAGAAGTAGTAGACAAGGCACAACAGATGTTTAACAAGGCAACCGGCAGCGTTGAAGATGGCTTCGAAGACGTTGTGAATGAAGGCCGCCTTGCTGCAGAACGCATTGTGTCTTCTGCACGTCATCAGGCAGACAACCTCATGTCCAATGCAGAACAAGTTCTTCGCGACGCAAAGAACCGTGCTGTAAAGGTCAGTGATGCTGCCAAGGCAGGCACAGAAGCGTTCCGTTCCGAGATCCAATGATCGATGGATACAACACTCCTCATATTCGCCTGTAGCGCACTCGGTGCGGCAGCAGTATTGTGCATCGTTGTAGCCGTAGTCGCATTCCGAGCAGGGAAAAACATCGACCGTGTGACTGTTGTAGTAGAAGCGATGCAGAAGGACGTCCATCACCTCACATCCACTGCGCTGCCAATCATTGAAAAGGCCGGCAACTTCTTCACTCAAGGTGAAGAAGCGCTTGGAGTACTCAAGGCAGATCTTGCGAACCTTTCAAAGGGAACGCAGAACATCGCTGGAATCGCTGAGGATCTTCGAATCCTCGAGCAGAACATCGTGGCGCGCATCCGCCCGGGATTAGAAGATGCGGCATCTCTCGTTAGCGGTATCACACGTGGGATCAAGACCTTTGCAAAGAAGTTAACCGAGCGCTGAGTTAACGTTTCTTTTTGCGGAGAGTGCTCTCCACATCAACGCCATATTTGGCGACCAAGGTCCGTACGTCCTGATACTCTGCATCAGTTGTGCGCGTAAACCCTTCAACACTTGCAATGGTCATCAGAGACGCCTTTCCTTGAGGCGTCTCTTGAAACTCCAGCAGAGCAGCGATCAAGCGGTCTGCTACGGATTGAGGAAGCCCCTTACGAATGACAACAGGATCATTGGGGATCTCTTCTGTGAGTGCAATTACCTTTACCACATCAAAGACATCCGGATGTTCCGTTGCTACCTTAGCACGTGCATCCAGACGTTCACCCGTGGCACTGTCCGGACGTGAGTAGAACACGGCACCTGCGTCTACATCACCCTGATAAACCTTGGTTACCACCTGATTGTGTCCATTGGCAAACACCTCTTGTTTGGGAACGATACCGCGCAAACGAAGCATTTCTTTTGGGTAGATGTACCCGGATGTGGACGATGGGTCTACATAGGCAATGGTTTTACCGTGCAGTTGATAGAGCGAATCTATCCCGCTGTTAGCTCGAACGATAAATTCGCCACGATAGGTGAGTTCTCCATACCTCCGAGCCACGCGCAGCACCGCTTGGGCACCGTATTTGGAGTGTGCTAAGAGATAGGAAAACGTGTTCATGATGGCCATGTCCGCCCGATCCGTCCCAAACGCCTCTACTACCGTGATGTAGTAGTTCGGCACGGCTACCTTGACGTGAAGTCCGGTCTTTTCAAAAAGATATTGGGCCAAAACATCGCCATCCTTGATAATGGCCTGGGCATCGGTCGACGGAGTCAACATCAGTCGAATCGGGTTCTTCTCGCTCCCCGGATCCATATTCTCAACGAGGAAGGGGCGTAGGGTGAACCAGCCCAGAACAGCAACAATGACCAAAAGATAGACTCGGGCGATACGCATGTGGATGACGCTTCTTCGCTTATACCGACGTGGTTCCGTAAATTCGTTGTCTACCAAGATACGACGCGAACTTTCCATCATTGAGGAACTCATGAACATTCACGAATATCAAGCGAAAGAACTGCTGCGACAGTACGGTGTGCCGGTTCTCCGCGGCAAGGCTGTGTTCTCAGCTGTTGACGCAGGGGCTGTAGCCTTTACCGACTTCGTTGCACAGGGAGTATCAGCCATCGTTGTCAAAGCACAGATCCATGCAGGCGGACGTGGAAAGGGGATCGTTCATGACCCTACATCGAACGCAGTGATCGAAGTAGATGGAAAGCCCCTTCGTGGAGTTACGGTGGTAACATCCGGAAACCTAGCAGACAGAGCATATCAAATCGCAGAAGGGCTCATCGGCAACAAGCTCGTTACGATCCAAACCGGTGAAGAAGGCAAGATCGTCCGCCGTGTCCTGATCGAAGAAGGCTGTCGCATTGAACACGAATATTATTGCTCCATTCTTCTCGACCGTTCGGTAGGCAAGGACCTAATCATGGTCTCTACCGAAGGGGGCGTAGAGATTGAAACGGTTGCCGAGGAAACTCCGGAGAAACTCATTAAGATCCATGTTGATCCTACGGCCGGATTCATGCCGTTTCAAGCACGTGAACTTGCTTTCGGGCTTGGACTTAGCGGCGCTTCCTTTAAGAGTTTTGTCAGCTTCATCACAAAGCTCTACAAGGCTTATCAGGAAATGGATTGCAGCATGATGGAGATCAATCCGCTGGTAACAACACCGGAAGGCGACTTCATTGCATTGGATGCCAAGGTCGGCTTCGACGACAATGCCGAGTACCGTCACCCAGAATGGGCTGCACTGCGTGATATCGAAGAGGAAGATCCACTAGAAGTAGAAGCCGGTAAACACAGCCTGAACTACATCAAACTCGACGGTAATGTTGGCTGTATGGTCAACGGAGCCGGTCTAGCCATGGGCACTATGGACATCATCCAGCTTGCTGGCGGACGTCCGGCGAACTTCCTGGACGTGGGTGGTGGGGCCAACGTAGAGCGCATCTCCAACGCCTTCCGCATCATGATGAGCGACCCACACGTTGAGGCCGTTCTGATCAACATCTTTGGCGGTATCGTACGCTGCGATCGTGTAGCAAATGGTATCCTCGAGGCACTGAAGATCGTGGAGGTTACAGTGCCCGTGATCGTACGTCTCGACGGCACAAACGCAGAAGAAGCACGTGAAATCCTGCGCAAATCTGGACTGAACTTCCTCGTAGCAGCCACTTTACAAGAAGCTGCAGAGAAAGTAACTGAAGCCCTTACAGGCAATACAGTTAACGCCTAAGCACAATCGAATAAGGGGTCGAAAGACCCCTTTCTAACTGAAGTATAATCTGCATTATGTAAACTAAACGGAACATCGATCTTCCCTGTTCCTTTGAAGGCTTTGAGCATGAAGAACCAACGTCTATTTGATACAGCCACGATGGTCACCATTGCGCTTGTGGCGTTAACACGTCTCATCCCGCACTGGCCGAATTTCACACCAGTGATGGCCATTGCGCTTATGGGTGGAGCGATGTTTTATGACAGGATGCGTGCACTCATTGTACCGATCGCTGCAATGGTTCTGAGCGACCTTGCTCTTGGTCTGGTCATGGGTTCGGAGTATGTACTCCATGGAGCCCAACCGTGGGTGTATGGATGCGTGATCGGCATCAGCCTGTTCGGTCATGCCATCCGCTCGTGGCGTCCAACCGCCCTCATTCTCGGTGGCGGCACCATTTCGGCCGTAGCCTTCTTCCTCATCACGAACTTCGCCGTATGGCTAGGTGGCGGAATGTATCCGATGTCGGTAGAAGGTCTCATTGCCTGCTATGCTGCCGGACTTGCCTTTTATCGCGATGGAGGCAACTTCCTCCTCAATGGTCTAGTCTCCACGGTACTATTCTCTGCTGTGATCGCAATGGTTCCAAGCGCTATACGCGCAACGGAGTCCAATAGCGCAAAGGCATAACTCATTTCCGCATAAGGTCACATCATGAAATTATTGCTCACCGTTGCGTGTCTTTCCATTCTTGTGAGCAATCCGATTTGTGCCCAAGATGCAGAGACCCCGCCTCCACCTACTGCCCACTCCTCTTTTGGTATGAAGGCACATTACGGTGCTGCTATTGTCACAACGGAAGGCATGGGATCTGGCGTTGAATCCGAAACCGGTGCTGCATGGTCTCTTGGTGTTTTTTGGACCTATTCCTCTGGTGGTCTTATCTCCTTCGCCGTGCAGCCAGAGCTTATGTATGTTTCAGAGACCGGTACACTCAATTACAGCGGTATTGCAGGATCTACGATCAAGGCAGAGAGCATTCGCCTTCCTATCTTACTGAAGATGGAGCTTTTCAACCGAGCGCTGATTCAACCATCGGTCTATGCCGGACCATCGTTTGGTTACGTTGTTAACGGCACCAGTACTGTTGGCGCAGTAACATCGGACATCGATGGGCTCAACACCTTCCAAGTCGGGCTTGCTTTGGGCGTAGATGTAACCGTCCTCAACTTCTTTGTTATGGACTTCCGTTACAACCTTGGACTAACGGATCTGGCAGAACAATCCTTCAACGGCTACACAGCCTCCATGAAGATGAGCTCCTTCCGCATCGGACTTGGATTGCGATTCTGAACCTCACTGAGACAATCATCGATGATTATCGAAGGGGCGAGTTGAACTCGCCCCTTTTTCGTTTTGCGCTCGGCTCATCCCCCTTCCCCTTCTCATTCTGAGAAGGTGTGCCGGTTGTTGTACGTCATTTCTTAACGAAGTCATTACGTCATTACGTCATTTCATCCGAGGTCCCTCGTCGCTCCGCTCCTCGGGATGACGATGTTCTGTCATCATCAATAAGGGGCAAATCCGGGAGATATAGAGGGGGCTCCGTAGTCAATTGAGGTCTATCAGCCGGCTTCCTTCACCGGTTTTTATTGATAAAACACCATTGTCAATGCTGAATTCTTCTATTAGGTCAAACAATTCTGCTTGTACAACATCACCGTTACAATCAACCACTCTTAAGTAAGCTACTTCTAATACAAGCAGCTTATCATTGCTGATTAAAAACAAACCAACCAGTGGTGTGGTCAGGTCGAAAGCAGCTTTTACTCGTTGGCCGTCATCTATCAGATAAACAGTCTTGCCATTGTTCAGAACCAACAAGCTGCCCCAGTGCAGCAGACTCAATTCTTCTTCACTATAGTCGCTGCTGAAAGAGATGATGTATTGCTTCTCCTTCGTCAGAGAATGATACCCTACGCAACAGTATCGGTAACATCCGTATGTCTCGTCTAGAGCAAGGATGTTGACAGCCTCATGATTTCCAACATAGGTGTTCGCTTCTTGATATGTTCTAAAGCTGATAGTCTTGATATAGCTGTTCTCTATGATCTGATTCATGATTTAGCTCTTCCGGAGCGGTTACATCCTACAGTTGAAAATCTCGATCGCGGTGACGAGGTAAGTTGAGAATTCAAACCGGTATTACCAACCATGGTCTTAGATACTAATGAGCACTAAGCCTGCGAAGTGTAGCCAGGCTCCACCTTTCGCGGGTTCTCCCTCCATGATTCGATTGGAACCCCATATTCTTCGAGGGCGAACTGCATGCAAGTTGCAACATTGTCCTGCAAGATATCTGCCATGCTTTTTCCTCCTTCGTAGATATAGAGGTACGAGCCCACTTCTGGAAAGTCGTCTTCTATCCAAAAGTCTCTTCCGTTATGGATGGATTTGAATCTCACGCGATTTGATGCCTCTCTTCCCCACTTTCATATCCGACTAAGTTAACGCTCGTTGCAATGATGCCGACTCTTCTTCTATTAGCACGCGCATCGTACTGATAAGCCCGATATGTTGTCACTGACGAGACATACTCCGGGCGGAGTCGAATGTAACCGATTACGGCTTGGCGACCGAAAAGTCAGGTGGCTTGGGTGGAAGCAGAGCTATGTGCAAGCATCAAAGCAAGTGCAAGGCCGAGCATGAGCACCACCGCGCACGATTCGTTTCTCCTGAGCGGTCACTTTTGGATATCACCTGGAATTCCCATCGTACTCAAACATTGGCCAGACAATTCCTCTTGACATGCTTTCGTTCAGCAAGACGACTTGCGCCGCGAATAGCAGTACCTTGGCAACAGGCAGCTCAA
>DATGWS010000224.1:0-2410 GCA_035299365.1 Candidatus Didemnitutus sp. | reverse complement strand
GATCTTGGTATTTCTTTCCGGATCACCGATCTCGATTCGAGCGGGTCGCGCTTGATGTTGAATGTTGGAGCGCTCGTTGATAACATCTTCACGGCAGATCAGACCGATGACTATTCAGCCGTTCCGGCCAATGACTTGGGGACCCGTCCAAGAACAGTAAGCGCTACGTATGCCTCTCAGTTCGGCTTCGGCGCGCAGTTTGGCGTGAGCCTCATTCTGCCAATCGGTGATAGCAGAGCGATCTTCGACCTTGGATACATGGTCCGTCGGCCAACCGAGTTCGACATTCCGAATGCCACGTCAACAACTCCGTCTACTCAAGACGTAGGCTGGTTGGTAGGCAGAGGATTTCGCCTCGGTCTTGCCTATCAATTTGGGCTCTAAATCGCCACGTGCGATCCCACCTCAAGCGTCCGCTTCACAGGGATGCCAAAATAGCGGGCAGGAGTTCGTGAGTTTCTGTGCAAGAACACGAAGATCTCCTTACGCCAACGTGCCATTCCCTCACCGTCTTTGACCGTCAAGGTCTCGTGACCTAGGACAAAGATCGCATCTGTGATGTCCACTGGAATATCATACTCCGGCAGATACATCAGGTCATGCATCAGATCGAGTTGGTCCATAAATCCATAGGAAAGGACCACTTGATAGACACCCTTTTCCATGGGCTTCACTTCGATCCGTTGTGAGAATGGTACACGAGATGCCGTTTTGACGTTCACGGAAAGGAGGACGATGGTCTCGTGGCGAACACGATTGTACATCAGGTTGCTGACAAGTGCAGGGGGCGCAATGCCCACGTACCCACTCATGTACAGAGCTGTGCCCGGCACGTCCTCGTATCGATCGATCTCTTCATGAATGATATCGAAGATCGGTTTGTTACGTTTCTCGATCACTCGTCGCAAGATCTCTCTACCCTTATGCCATGTGATCATGACCATGAACGTAGCAGCAGCCATGGCAACAGGCACATAACCACCGTCGAGAAACTTCAGCATGTTGGCCAGCAAGAAGGACGCATCAATAACGAGGAAGACAGAGGTTACGGCAAATGCGGCGGCGAATCCCCAGTTGAACAATCGTCTCATCGCGAACCATGCAAGGATGGTTGTGATGACCATCGTTGAGGTAACAGCGATGCCATAGGCAGCTGCAAGAGCGCCGGAGCTCTTGAAGGCGATAACAAGGACAACGCAGCTGATGAACAAGACCCAGTTCACGGTAGGCATGTAAATCTGGCCCCGCTCGTCGCTCGATGTGTGCATCACCTTGAGTCGGGGAAGGTATCCCAACTGCAACGCCTGCCACGTAAGGGAATACGCTCCTGAGATAACGGCCTGCGAGGCAATAATCGTTGCTATAGTAGAGACCAGCACAAGGGGTAACACACCCCACGACGGTACCATATGAAAGAACGGATTGCTCACGGTTGAGGCGACGTCTCCCTCGCGGAGAAGGAGAGCCCCTTGACCAAAATATTGAAGGATGAGTCCGGGATATGCTACATAGAACCATCCGCGGATGATCGGCTTGCGACCGAAGTGCCCCATATCGGCATAGAGGGCCTCGCCACCCGTTACAACCAGAAACACACTGCCAAGCACCACAAAGGCGCCAAAGCCGTGATTCATAAAGAAGTTGATGCCATGGATAGGGTTGATGGCATTAAAGACATCCGGAGTCTGCAATGCGCTGATAACACCAAGGGTGCCGAGGAGTGCGAACCACCCTACCATGAACGGACCAAAGATCCGACCAACACCACCGGTGCCATATTTCTGGATGCCAAAGAGAACCAGAAGAAGAACAATGGTGATCGGAATAATCCACGGGTGGAGTCCGGGTGCCGCTACTTCGAGACCTTCCACTGCCGATAGAACCGAAATGGCAGGAGTGATGATGCCGTCGCCATAAAGTAAGGCTGCGCCAAAGATCCCCATGGCGAAGATGGCGCCCATTTTTGCGAATGAGCCTTTACGTTCGCTTACCAGCTCCATCAGTGCCAAGATGCCCCCTTCACCCTTGTTATCGAACCGGGTGATGATGAGCAAGTATTTTACGCAGATGATGAGCGTAAGTGCCCAGAAGATCAGCGAGAGAATGCCAAGTACTTCAGGGCGACCAGGTGTTAGGTGGTAGTGAGGCGAGAAACATTCTTTGAGCGAGTACAGGGGGCTCGTGCCGATGTCGCCGTACACAACGCCGATCGCACCTACTGTTAGGGCAAGGATCCGATTACGCGTAGGCGTGCCAGACTCACCCGACGTATGGTGGTCCATTGTGGACCTTCATGATCTGGAACAAAAATGCCCTGCGAAAAGCAGGGCGGTTCAAACTTACGGAGCTTTTGTGAAGGTCTGGTCCGGCGGGCAAGATTGCCTACTGAGCGCCATCCGGAATCAGATCG
>DATGWS010000223.1:0-1502 GCA_035299365.1 Candidatus Didemnitutus sp. | reverse complement strand
CGTTACATACTTCGTGCCTGGTGTTACAGGGACAAACCAGCCGTATGGGATAGTTACCTTAAGGAGATCTGCAATTGAGAGTCCGGCTTCGGCCCGTAGGAGCCCCTTTTCTTGATCGAATCCAAGAATGTGATTGCAGTGTTCCATTGCCAGAACATGGCCTCCATCATTGAGGCAGACATCACCATACGATCTGCCTAGGCCATAGGCAAGGATCGGACGTAGATCTCCATGAAGTTGGAGATCGGATATCCATGCAACATCTTCAACCGAGCGCGGAGTTGCGCGAGGAAACCGACCCCATGATTCTGGTACCACTGATCGCATTACAGTGCAGCCGTAATAGCAATTGTGGCAATGGTAGCGCCAACAACCCACGACGCAGGATCGCGGGCTGCAAACACGATAGGATCGTCATGCATACCCCCACGTGTGGCCGTAAGCCAGAGGTGACTAAGCCAATAGACAAGGCAGGGGGCGATGAGCCACATCATATACGGTCGTGTATAGAGCGATTGCACCTGCGGTCCGTTCACGTAAAGCGTAAAGACCAACACGGCAACAAATCCTAGGGATGCGCCAGCAACGAGAACGAAGTTCGCGTCGCCCGCGTGATATCCTCTTCCCGATACTGTTCTGCCGTCTCGTTCGATGGTATCCAGTAACTCCGTGTAGCGCTTGAGAAATGCGAGGCTCATGAAGAGAAACAACGAGAACCCAAGCAGCCATGTTGAAACAGGGACATCTGCTGCCGCGCCCCCTGCCGCCATACGAAGAGAGTAGAGTCCGGCAAGTGCGATAACATCAACCAGCACGAGGCGCTTCAAAGCAAAGGAATAGGTAGTGGTGACTACGGCGTAAAGTCCAAGCCACATCGCAAACGCAACGGGCATGTGTACATACGTCAGGTAGGCGGAGATCAAAAGGAGGACAACAAGAATGATCAATGCAGTGCGTACGGAGAGGTGTCCGGCGGCAAGGGGCCTCCCCCTCTTACGCGGGTGTGCGCGATCATGTTCAAGATCTACGATGTCATTGAGAATGTATACAGCAGATGCCGTACATGAAAACGCAATGAAGCCTAGGCAACAAAGGATCAGTGCATTCACGTCGGTGATGCGATGCGCCAGAGCAACTGGTACGAAGAGCAGAAGATTCTTCACCCACTGATAGACTCGTAGCTGTTTGGCAACGACTGATATAAATGATGGGCTAACTGCCATGTCGATCGAAGTAGTCCTCTAATTCAGGGCCAAAAAGTCCGTCTCGCACCTCACATACACCAAGGTGTTCTTCATCTGCCGCTGTGATCTTGCGTGACACACCATATCGTTCAGCCACGTCGCACAGTCTGCGTGCATCCTCGAGATGATTGTGGAATCGCATTTCGGCGTATTCTTTTGCAGAGAACGTGGAGATCAAGAACTGCCAATCTGATGCTTGAAGCAGCAACAATTGTCGGATGGCGTTCTTCGCAATACGTCGCATGGTATCATCCCATG
>DATGWS010000222.1:0-9126 GCA_035299365.1 Candidatus Didemnitutus sp. | reverse complement strand
CCAATACCCGCCATAGGAATAGCCGATGGTGCTGTAGTTGACCATTTCCTTAACACCGGCATATGTCAAGACAGTTAGGTCTGCCGATGCTTCGTCTGCCGCCTTTGTAAATCCCTTTTCATTAAGGTCTGCTTCGATAGCAGATACAACACGTTTACGAACAATTTCTTCCTTGGCCAGGATGTCGTTTGGGATCTTTGTGTGATCAGAGATCCAATACGTTTTGAGTGTGCTGAACGTGATGTCCGGATCATAATCCGTTTTTACATCCCAACCGCCACATGACGTAAGGAGGAACGCTGCAGAAAGACACAGTCCAAGTAGTGACAATTTCATCATCGTGGTGAGCCCTTTTGAAAATTATTTTGTTGAAACGAGACCGTTGTTAATGATCGAAGGAACAATCGTTCCTGCGAAGGAATCTGCCGCATCGGAAAGAGAGCCCGGGTTGAGGATCTCGGTTTGGGCAGACCAGACAAGATCGCTTGTTTGTACATCGAACATGTTTGCCTCTACATAGGCTTCTACATCTGTTGTGTAGTACCCCGGAGTTTCCACTGTTTGATATGTGGTAGCCCAGTAATTCGACCAACCATTGTAGTACGAGGTTGGCTGGTAGGTAACGGTTCCCGGAACATAGCGCTGTTGCTCCTTGATGTCCTTGACGCCAAAGATCAATACGGCCTCATATCCATCTACCTTGAGTTTTGCTGCGAGTTTGTCGGCAATCGTTGGATCGTCGATCTTCCCATCCTTGTTGGCATCATACGTGGCTAGCGGGAACACATCACTTGCCGGTACAGCCACGGTTCCGGTTTTAGCGATCCTGATGGCTACGGCGCGTTCTGCCACGGATTGGTTAACGAGGGATTTTGTGCCAACGGCAAAGACGAGGACCTTCTTATAGCCCTTGTTCATGTACTCCGGCTTTGTCCACGTGCCTATAAGCTCCGTGTAGGTCCCGCACGACGTTAATGAAACAACTGCCAGAGCCAACAGCAAAGAACGGTAGAGGAATTGCATGTCTACGATCCAAAAACAGTGAAGAACAGCGCCAAATATACTACGGAGTGCCAGTACGCGGTCATTTGCGTATCTTTGTAGTTCGCACTAACCCCAATGCAGACAAGGATATGGCTCTTCAGAACCGGTCGGACTATCGCAACATTGCAATCATTGCTCACGTTGACCACGGCAAAACAACGCTCGTGGATCACATGCTTCGCCAAAGCGGAACGTTCCGCGATAACCAGGTGGTTGCCGAACGGGTCATGGACTCGAACGACTTGGAGCGCGAAAAGGGCATCACGATCATGGCCAAGAATGCATCCGTGCATTGGAATGGCTACAAGATCAACGTGGTGGACACACCGGGCCACTCGGACTTTGGCGGTGAAGTAGAGCGTATCCTCTCGATGGTGGATGGCGTGCTCCTTCTCGTAGATGCCGCAGAAGGTCCTCTCCCGCAAACACGGTTCGTGTTGCGCAAGGCCTTGGACATGGGCCTCAAGCCGATCATCGTGATCAACAAGATCGACCGCCAAGACGCACGTCCGGAAGAAGTTCTTGATGAGATCATGGAGCTCTTCATCAATCTTGGCGCTACATACGAGCAGCTCGACTTCCCTATCATCTATGCTATCGGCAAGCTTGGCGTTGCGAAGCTAACGATGGCTGAAGAGGCCGTTTCCCTAGATCCGCTCTTCGAGTCCATCATCAAGCACATCCCTCCTCCGATGGTAGACATGGATGTACCGTTTGCCATGGTCATCAGCGCTCTTGCGTGGTCTGACTATGTGGGCCGCATTGCTGTTGGTAGGATCATTGAGGGCTCGGTAAAGGTTGGCGATAACGTTAACCTCATCAAGCCGGACGGATCGAAAGAGTCAACTCGCATCACAAAGATGTACGTGTACGAAGGCATCGCTCGCGCAGAGGTAAATGAAGCATCTGCCGGTGAGATCATCGCACTTTCTGGCTTTGAGAACGTTTATATCGGTGAGACCATCGCCGATGCATCTCGTACAGAGCCGCTGTCCTATGTGAACATCGAAGAGCCAACAATCGCCATGTATTTCATGGTGAACACGTCGCCCCTTGCTGGACGTGAAGGCAAGTTCGTAACCACACCGAAGATCAGAGAACGCCTGTATCGTGAATTGCGCAACAACGTCTCCCTTCGTGTTGAAGATTCAGACTCGCCGGATGTCTTTAAGGTATCGGGTCGTGGCGAACTTCAACTAGCCATCCTTATTGAAACCATGCGCCGTGAAGGGTATGAGTTTGCCGTATCTCGTCCGGAAGTTCTCTTCCGCCGCGATGAAAAGGGTGCCCTCATCGAACCTATCGAAAACGTGATGGTAGACGTTCCGCAGGAACACGTTGGAACAGTGATTGAAAGTCTCGGTAAGCGCAAGGGTGAGATGACGGGTATGACGCCGGGTAATGATAGTGTGCGGTGCGACTTCCTCGTGCCTGCCCGCGGACTTATCGGCTTCCGTACGGAATTCCTTACGTCTACACGTGGTATGGGTATCATTCACCATACGTTCGACTCATATCAGCCATATAAGGGGCCTATCAGTGGCCGACTCCGTGGCGCACTTGTCTCTATGGAAACCGGACAGTCCACATCATATGCACTCGAAATGGTGCAGGTTCGTGGTACTCTCTTTGTTGAGGCCGGCCAGCCGATCTACGAAGGCATGATCATCGGTGAGAATGCGCGTGAGGACGATCTGAGCGTGAATGCATGTCGTATGAAGCACCTCACGAACATGCGTTCGAGTGGTTCAGACGGACTGCTCAAACTCGAAGCCCCGCGCCAGATGTCTCTTGAGCAATGTATCGAGTTCATTGAGGATGACGAACTTCTCGAAGTAACGCCATTGTCAGTGCGCATGCGCAAGAAGATCCTCGACACCACGATGCGCCAACGTGCAAAGAAGCGCGAAGCAGCCGCCTTGGAGTAACCATCTCTATGATGTTTGTGTCTCGAACCGCACATCTGATCGTGATCGTTCTTGTTGCGAGCCTCTCGGCCCAGACAGCCGAATTGATGCTTGGTGATGCAACCTTGCTTCGTCTACGGCTTCAAAAGAACATGACTTTCCGGTATGATGCAGAGACAACAACTTCCCAACAGATGAGCGTGATGGGCCAGGATATGACGAATGACATCGCCTACTCGGTCCGTATCAGTATGGCCGTGGCGGACGCAACGCTCGACCGTTCATCCATTACCTGCACGTTCTCCGATGCCAAAACATCTGTCTCGGTGCGAGGCGTGGATGAGAACGTACCCGGTATGGATACATCGATGTCGCTGACGCAATTCGATGGCGCCATGATGACCATGACCCTCGACCCAACGGCAAAGATCGTTTCTGTAGACCGTGGCACGAACAATGAAGCGAGCTCCTTATTTAGCTCCATGCGAATCATGGAACGCATCAACACTGTCTTTCCGGTAAATGAAGTTCGCGTGGGCGATACATGGGTTCGGACGGTTACCGATACTATTGCCGCCGGTCAAGGAGATGGTACGATCTTTACCACAATGAACCTCAAGAACACCTACCGCGGAGTTCGAGATACCCTTGGGTTTCGTTGTTGGCTCATCGACACAGAATCAACGGCATTCGATCAGCGAGGTACGATCTCTACGAACGGCATCGACTTAGAGGTAGACGGCTCCGGTGTGTTTCGTTCGAAAACCTTTGTAGAAGCAAAGACGGGAATGACCGTGGTCACTATTGGTGATGTTACAAGTGATACACGTATGTCCGTTTCAGGCCAGCAAGAAATGATCATTCCGGTAGATACGCACCTGACCTTTACTGTCAAACGTCGCATTGAAAAGAAGTGATCCGTTGCCTCGTTATCACCGCCTGCCTTGTGGCCGCAACAGTGGTCAGCAATGCCCAGTTCAATATTGTACCGGGTGGGAAGCCCCTTGTTCTCGGCAAGGATACTCTGTGTTTTCGGTATGATCTGAGAGGGGGCGATACACTGATCTATGCAGTTAACGCAATGGATAGTGTGGATGTAGAGAGCGGACAACGGTTCGCAAAATTCCGTAACGAGATCATGCACGTTGTATGCGATTCCGTCTCGTCGAACGGACTCATGCACATCAATCTCCGGCTTGTATCCGCCACAGAACGTCACGTCAATGGGAAGGACACGTCAGTCCGTACCTCACACCCTTGGATTGGCAGACGGCAGTACATAGGCATCGATGCACTTGGACATCGCGCCTATGCCCGATCGGATAACGACACGGCAGCAACCGTGGCACCCGGCGGAGTGTTTCAGCCGATGTTACTACCGATCATTGACACTGCCTGTGGCAGACAACAACAAAGCTGGCTGTCTCAAGACACCATCCTCCTGGTAGAGAACGCAGTACCGCAGCCGATACTTCTTCAACAGAATTTCTGGCGCGTACTCGACCATTTTGATACGCTGGGGCGCAAAACGCAACGCATACAGTACACCCAGACCGGAAACGGAGCAGTGGAGATCAAGTCACGCGGCAACTCTTTCCATACTCAGTCGTTACTTGCCGGCTACGGCCTTGTAACCTTTGATCGCGAATGGAACGTGATCATTCATCAGTTTGCTACCGTTGAGAACAAGTTCACGATGACCATTCCCGGTGGCGTTCAGGTGAAGGGTGTACATCAAACAACAGAGATGATCACACTCTCGGAATTACGATCGGCTGATCCACGCAGGCGGTGGGTAAGCCAGGGGCAACCAGCAAAGCGATCGACAACGAAACATTAGGCGCACGGTATGACGCGTATCTCTCGACGTGTGGTTCTCCTCATTGCTGTGCTTAGCCCCCTTGTTGGGCTGGCTCAAGAACCAAGTGCGAGCCGATTGACACTCAAGGAGTGCATTCGCATTGGCATTCAGAATAGTTTTGACCTCCAAGAATCGTACGCCTCGTCACGAGCTGCAGGTGCGGGACTCACGCAGGCATTTGGCGCCTATCTGCCCTCTGCGGAGATTACGGCGAACTATTCACGTCAGCTCACAAATCTCCGAGAACAATTCTCCATCGTCAACGGTGTTCCGATTGTTGGCCAGCCCCTTCCCAACACCTATGGATTGAATGGCTTCTTGAACCTAACGTTGTTTAATGGTTTTCAGCGAGAGGCCCAATACGATGCCGCCCAAAGCAATGTTGAAGCAACAACTTCTGATGTACAATTCAATAGACTCTTTGCGGCCTATGACATAACGAGGAAATACATCGATGTGCTTCGCAAGCAACAACTACTCAATGCTCGACGTGAAAATCTTGCCCTGAGCGAAGCAACGTTTGAACGCATCAAGGCGCTGAAAGAAAGTGGTCGCACAACCATTCAACAGGTAATGTCGCAAGAGACCGAGCTTGCCAATCAAGAAGTGAGTGTAGTTACCGCACAGAATGATCTTGATGTTGCCAAGGCCCAGTTGTTGGCCTCGATGAGTGTGAATCCTACGCAGATCATCGACGTGGATGAGACATCGATTCCATCTGAGGCTACTCCGCAGACAGTTGAGACGTTCCGTCAGAAGATTGGCCCGGAAGCGGCTTCGATCCAACGGGCGTTTGAGACCCGGCCCGACATCTTTGCATCTCGAAAGCGAGTTGATGCTGCCGAAGCCGGAATCACTACGGCAAGCGCCGGATATTGGCCTACACTCTCAGCCAATGGTGGCTATACGTGGCGGAACTTCAACATTGCTGATTTTGATCGGCAGGGTCAGGTCTATATCGGCATCAACCTCCGTATCCCTGTCTTCGATCAGTTCAATACCAATCTCCGCATAGAGAATGCGCAGCTTACACATGTACGTCAGTCTATGACGCTTGCAAGGCTCGAAAATCAGATCCGTACCAACATCCGCAGTGCCTACCTCCAACTTGGAGCAGCGGAAAAGGGGCTCGAAATCACGGACAGAGCAATCAAGTCTGCTACGATCAACTTTAATGCCGTTCAAGAACGCTTCAACGTAGGCTCTGCCACGTTGCTTGATGTGCAAACGGCTAATAATCAGCTCATCACGGCACGCGTGAACCGCGTAACTGCGGTCTACGCCTACCTTGATGCAGCCACCTATGTAGAATTCACGGTCGGTACCTACGGAGATCAGTGATCATGGCCAAGAAGTCTTCCCGCAAGGGTCTCGTTATCACCCTCAGCATCCTGTTCGTTGTTATCGCAGCAACAGCCGTCTGGTTCATTTCCGGACGTACGGAGGGTCCGGTACTTGTGAGCGTAGAACCCGTGCAATTGCGCACGATCACGCAGTCTGTGAGTGCCATCGGCCGACTCCAACCGGAGCTTATGGTAAAGGTCTCCTCCGAGGCAAGTGGCGAGATCATCTTCCTTGGAGTACGTGATGGAGATACGGTATCAAAGGGGCAGCTTCTTGTTCGTATCCAGCCTGATATCATGGAGACGCAATTGTCGCAGACGAGAGCTGCCACGGAGTCCACTCGACTTTCGATCAGTGTTGCAAAGGCTGAACTCGATCGCACAGAATCTGATCTGAAACGTATTGCCGAACTCTACAAAAAAGAATACGCCTCAAAAGAAGAACTCGATCGAGCACGTGCTGCATACGAATCTGCATCGGGAAGATATTCTCAAACACGAGCTGACTATCAACGCGCTCAAGGGGCTCTGCAGCAAACGCAAGCAACGGCGAACAGAACAACAATCTTCTCTCCAATGAACGGTGTAGTCACCTACCTGGGTGTGGAGAATGGTGAAAAGGTTGTTGGCACGGCACAGATGCAAGGCACGGAAATGATGCGTATCGCAGACCTGCGCGTGATGAATGCATGGGTAGATGTTGATGAGAACGATGTTGCAATGATCTCACTTGGTGACACGGCTCGTGTTCGCATTGATGCCCTGCCCGACGTATCAATGCGTGGCATTGTATATGAGATCTCGCACTCGCCAAAGGTGAGTGGCCAAGGCACGCAAGAAGAAGTGGTGAATTTCCAGGTACGAATCCGGCTTGTTGACAAGGACGGGCGAATGCGTCCGGGCATGTCGTGCAGTGTTGACATCGAAACCGAGACGAAGAGTAACGTGTTAAGCATACCCATACAGGCAGTGACCGTGAAGCAGAGCAGCGCTGAGTCCAACGGTCCGGCAGACCCGCGCCTGGAAAACAAGAAGGACGCCGTAGACAAGCGTAAGGCTCGCCCGGAGAGCATGGTGTGGATGCATAACAACGGAACAGTGCAGGAGCGTGTTGTAAAGACAGGGATCAGCGACGACGGATTCATTGAGATCGTCTCCGGATTGAAGAAGGACGAATCCATCGTTACCAGCCCCTATCAAGCCATCAGCAAGCTCCTGAAGCCAGGTGCAAAGGTCAGAGTAGAAGACCCCGAGGCGCGCAAGGATAGGTTCCGTCGCCTAAGGCAGGAGCAATGAACACCAACATCATCGAGATCGCAGATCTCGTGAAGCGTTATGAAATGGGTCACGAAGAAGTTTTTGCTCTTCGTAACGTTTCCCTTACGCTTGGCAAGAACGAATACGTCGCCATCATGGGACCATCAGGCTCCGGGAAGTCCACATTGATGAACATGCTCGGCTGTCTGGACACCCCAACGTCCGGCACATATTTCTTCAATGGCGCAAACGTGAGCGAGATGGACGATGATGATCTCGCTGCTATTCGCAATAAAGAGATCGGTTTCGTCTTTCAAACCTTTAACCTCTTGCCACGGGCAACAGCGCTCCAGAACGTGGAGCTGCCTCTTGTATATGCCGGACTCAAGAGTGAGGAACGTCGCAAGCGTGCCATCGAAGCAATCACGCGTGTAGGACTTGCCGACCGCATGGATCACCGTCCGAACGAACTTTCCGGTGGACAGCGTCAGCGCGTGGCGATTGCCCGAGCGCTTGTTACAGCCCCCTCTATCATTCTTGCCGACGAGCCAACGGGAAACCTTGATTCAAAAACCGGACAAGACATCATGCGACTGTTTGGTGATCTTTGGCGCGGTGGAAATACTGTGATTCTTGTAACGCACGAAGAAGATGTAGCTCGGCATGCACATCGCATCATTCGTTTGCGTGATGGATTAATCGAATCAGATGAGATAAATCCCAATGCCACGTCTGTCTGAAGTCCAGGAGTCATTCCGTATCGCCGTCACATCCCTGCGTGTGAACCTGATGCGCTCTATCCTTACCACAGCTGGTGTAGTGGTAGGTGTGGTGCTCGTGGTGCTCATGGGCTGGACCATTGGTGGACTCGATGCGGTGTGGGAGAAGACGATCTCCATCATCGGCAAGGACATGATCTACATCGACAAATGGAATTGGGCAGGGGGCGGAAATTGGCGCATGATGGAGGCGCGTAAGGATATCACCCTTGAACAGGCAGAAGCCCTCTCCATGCGCATGGAGTCTGCAGAAGAGACAATTCCCATCACTCGCAAATGGGGTGGTTCCGTTAGTGTTGGCAATACAAGTCTTCGTTGCTCAATCATGGGCACAACTACGGCGTACGGCAGCACCTCTGCAGGAACTACAGAAGAAGGTCGATTCTTTAACGAGGTTGAAGAACGCGAAGCTGAAAAGGTTGTTGTTGTTGGATACAACATCAAGAAGAACCTCTTTCCCGATGAATCACCCATAGGCAAGTACTTGAAGATCGCCGGTGTTCCCTATCGCATAGTTGGTGTGGTAGAGAAGCGCGGGTTTTTGTTCATGGACTTTATCGACAATCAAGTCTTCATCCCTCTCTATGCATTTCGATCCTCCTTTGGTTTTTTTGATCGCAGTTTCTCGGTTGGGTTAAAGGCCGGTAGTGAACGTATGTTGGACATCGTGAGGGATGAAGCCGTTGGGCACATGCGTTCGATACGTAATGTACCGCCGGCAGACCCCGATGATTTCAGTATCAACGAAATGAAGGCATTTGATCAACAAGCAAAAAACATTCGTCTCGGAATCTGGGTTGTTGGGATGGGGCTTACCATTCTTGCCTTTATCGTTGGTTCAATTGGCATCATGAACATCATGTATGTATCGGTAACGGAACGGACAAAGGAGATAGGCATTCGCAAGGCAATAGGCGCACGACGATCGTCGATCC
>DATGWS010000221.1:0-9663 GCA_035299365.1 Candidatus Didemnitutus sp. | reverse complement strand
GTGGTCGTACCGATCTCCATTCATCGTTCGTGAGAAGTGAGCGAAGTGAACCAAGATCAAGATGTGGGATGTTGTTTGTACTTGGATCTCCCGTGGCTTCGTCGTGAAAGTTTCCGTCAGCACGAATATTCAAGAGAGCTGTAAGCTCGGGGGAAACATCCTTCCATTCTTGTGCGGACCAGATATAGAACTTCCCCTCTTCACCCTCGCTGTCTGCATCTTGGGCGGAGTAGAAAGCGCCGCTGACGTCGGTCATCTCCCGCTGAAGATATTCGGCGATCTCTAATACAACACGTTTGTATACCTCATCATGAGTGATCTGCCACGCATCGGTATAGGCCATCATCATCATGGCCTGGTCGTAGAGCATCTTTTCAAAGTGTGGTACAAGCCATTCTCGGTCGGAACTGTATCGATGGAATCCATACCCAACCTGATCGTATATCCCTCCGGAGCGCATTGCCTCAAGAGTGGTGCAGACCATACTCAGAAGCCCCTTATCATCAGAGGTGGTGGCAGCACGGAGAAGCAAGAGCAGGTGATGTGGCGAGGGGAATTTTGGTTTGACGGAGAATCCACCGTACACGTCATCATACATGCGCTTATGGTGGTCGACAACGATGTCCATCACATTCGGTGGGACGTCGCCCCGGAAATCAGATTCCGCCTGCTTTGTGAGTGAGTCCGTGATCTCTCTTGCTGTATCTATCACGCGTGCATAATCCAGAACCCAGACCTCGTGGAGTCGTTGCACCAGATCAAGAAATCCGAGTCGATTCCCAAAGGAATATCTCGGGAAATAGGTGCCGGCAAAAAAGGGGCGCCTATCTGCATCCATCACGACTGTGAGTGGCCAACCGCCGTGGCCAGTGAGCGACTGGCAGACGTCCATACAAATGGCATCAACGTCCGGGCGCTCTTCTCTATCGACCTTAATGCAGATGTAATGTGCGTTCAGGTAGTCCGCTACTGCCCTATCCTCAAATGATTCATGGGCCATAACGTGACACCAATGGCACGTTGCGTAGCCTATACTGACAAAGACAGGTTTGTTATCCGCACGAGCTTGTTCGAATGCCTCATCGCTCCATGGATACCATGCAACGGGATTGGAAGCATGTTGAAGAAGGTATGGCGACTGTTCGAGTGCAAGCCGATTTGCGACGGATTCAGGTGGCATAAACGCCGGAGATCGTAGGAATCAGGTATTCGTCAAATGCACGCTCCATATCGTAATCGGGCTTCCAGCCCCAATCACGCCGTGCTGCATCGTCATTCACATCTGCACACCAAGAGTCGATAATGGCTTGGCGTTTCGGATGCGGTGCATAGGTGATCTCAGCGCTAGGAAATGCTTCCTTCACCTTTGCAGCGATCTCTTCTGCCGAAGGAGAGAATGCACCGATGTTATAGACGCGTTGTGTAAGGTTCTCGGCAGGTGCTGCAGCCAAATCCAAGAGCGCCTTCACTCCGTCCGGCATCGCCATGAATGGAATTCGTGCATCCGGACGGACAAAACACGCATATGCCTTCCCCTGTGCTGCTGCATGGATCATCTCCGGCGCATAGTCACTTGTACCACCTGTTGGAACTGTTGTTGCAGAGATGAGTCCAGGGAAACGTAATGCACGGAAGTCTAGCACCTTCTTCCCTGCTTCGTCTGTGAGCTGACCAAATCGGTCGCTCATATATCCACCAAGCTGCTCACAATAGACCTTGTTAATACCGTACATGGTAGTAGGCTGCAGGTATTCGAACTCCGTTACAGCTCCGGCGGCGTTCTTCTTATCGAGCGACGGCATACCGTAAACAGCGATCGTACTCGGGAAGAGAAACGTAACCGCTCTCCCTGTACGTGTGCCGATGCGACGTGCCATGAGGAGAAGCCCCATTGTTCCATTCACGTTCACCTGATGCGCAAGTGCCGGATTCTTCTCGGAACTTGTTGAGAGCAGTGCCGCAAGATGATATATCTCCTGTACATCATGCTTCTCGATCTCATCCACCATAGCCGGATCAGATACATCACCCTGGAGAGCAACAGACACCATCGGGCGTAAGTCATCTGCTAAGGGGGCGAGATCCAACGCAATGATCTTCCGATCACCACTAGCCGCAAGTGTTTCAAGAAGACTGTGGCCAATTTCTCCGTTGGCTCCGGTGACAAGAGTAATTCTCATAGAGTTGCAATGTTCGAGTTACTAGATACTAGTTACGAGTTACGTTCGGCCCAATTTACGAAGCGTGCCCGAGTAACTCCGTAACTCTGTAACTCCGTAACTCTGTAACTCCGTAACTCTGTAACTGACTACCCATAACGCCTCAGCCATTCCAACATTCCTTGTTGTTGCCAAACATAGGTTTGGTCTTGATCGGGGAAGCGCCTCGAGAGGAGTCCATAGGGATGAACAGCGCGCACAGACCAATACCACTGGAATAGCGCAATGCGTTGGGCGTCGCCGGCAAGAGCGCAACAGACCGGGAGGATCACATTCACAACGATCTCTCGTCGCAAGGCAGCACCTTCCGTGAAGATGCGTTCTCGTTCTGCACGGTCAATGGCGTCGAGGATCTGATCAGGTTCATAGTCGCAGATCTGAGTTGCAAGGCGTCCAAGAGGTGAGGAGATGATGGTAGCGCGTACGCCCAATACGAGATCTTCCGGCATTGGGTGACGTCGTTTCGAGGCCAATCGATCAAACCACTGCGACGTCATAACACGCAATGAATCAACGGATCCAACCCGACCGATGGCTGAGCGTGCATAGGCCGTAGCACGATTGAGTCGG
The DNA here is from genome assembly GCA_035299365.1 of Candidatus Didemnitutus sp. Taxonomy (GTDB): domain Bacteria; phylum Bacteroidota; class Ignavibacteria; order Kapaibacteriales; family Kapaibacteriaceae; genus UBA10438. Next base: position 6,874 of record DATGWS010000221.1, on the reverse strand, counting down.
AGTATTGCAGAACGCTGGATTTCGTCCACATTGCTCGCATCATGATCACGATGCTGGCCAAGTCCATGCAGTGCCAGCCCCATATCAGAATGTGGGAGTACCAAGGTCCACATGCACGAGTCTGCAGGCTTATCATCTACAAGCACGATATGCATCATCACATCATCATACCGTGCGTCCTTGGCGTGACCATGATCGAACCACGACGAGGAGTAGGTGTGAAATTCTGCCGTACCGATTCGTACACATCCTTGATACAAAACTGCGATGTGTGTGAAGTCGGGGCCTTCGTGTGGGTTAACAATTCCGGGTGCTAAGATCTGCACCGGATCGCCATTGGTACACGTCCATACACGTCCACTGTCGGACAGGAGCTTTTGAGCTGCACGTTGCAGCAGAGTTTCTGGTAGATCTAGGAGCGACATAGGAACACCTCGTGTTCCTATGTGCCGTCACGGACTATAAACGTGACGTGAGAACGCCGTTCAACCTCTCCGCCTCGGCACGGATCGACGTCAAACACGTTTCCAATGGGTCGAGGTACAGCAGCCCACGAGAAACATTGAACACAGCCGGTCCGGCATTATTTGCCAACACCGTCTGCTGTTCATCTCCACCCTGACTACCAAGCCCAGGAATCAGGAACGGTACCGTGGGGAACATCGATCTCAATCCCGACAATTCTGCAGCATTTGTTGCACCGATCACAAAACCAATATCACTCGATCGTGGCCAGTCTAGTGCCGTGCGCATTACTCGTTCGAAGAGTGGCATACCTTGCACGATCATTCGTTGAAAATCTTGCGAGCCCGGGTTCGACGTGAGGGCAAGCACATAAACCATACGTCCGGCTGCCTCCAAGAAAGGGATCACAGAATCGCTTCCCATGTATGGGGACACGGTAATTGCGTCGGCATTGAGATCATCGAACACTGCACGAGCATAGGCTGAGGACGTATTACCGATATCCCCCCGTTTTGCGTCGGCAATCACATACGATGACCCGCAGTGTTCGCGGATGGCATACATCGCATCCAACCCAGGTCGACCATATTGTTCATAGAAGGCCAGATTAATCTTGTAACACGATGCAACATCACGTGTGGCATCGATCACATCACAGCCAAAAGAGGCCAGTCCGTCTGGACGATTTTTGTAGGGGGCAGGCAGTTTCGCCAGGTCGAGATCAAGCCCAACGCAGAGTCCGGTTGCAGGGATCATGGCCGCAAAGATAGCCACACCAACGACCTACGTACTTCATGCCAATGACATGCCGCCTTTTTTTCGACCCTCATGTAACATTTCGTATGGCTCGCCGTCCTTACTCATGTCCCTCAATACATCGTGTGGCCACTCCCCCAATCCGGTCCCCAACCCCGATACGGCCACACGAACACCACAGATGCCCGAGCAAAGCGAACCCCTCCCCGACGCTTGCCGGGCATCTTTTTTGTCCCTACGCGACCTGTTTAGGTGACCTGAAGGTAAAACGGTATTTTCAACATTCCGCGTTCACCACTCATCATTGCTAGTGTATGACCTCACTTCGTTGGTTCTCGGGCATTCTTGTGAGTGCTTTTCTTGTTGCGTCATGTGGCTCAAGTTCTAGCTCACAATCAGCTGCTCAGGGTGGCGACAAGCCCCCTACTGATAAAGACAAAAAGATCAAGCCGTACGATAAGGTCGTTACGAAAGAGGCGGTGTCTGATACGGGGCTTTTCATAGTGCACCGCATTGACGAAAAGTTCTTCTACGAGATTCCCAAGGAGCAACTCGGCAAGGAAATGCTGCTTGTGTCCCGCATCTCAAAAACTCCACAAGTAGGTTATGGTGGTGAAGAGAACAACACTGAGGTAATCCGCTGGGAGCGCAAGTACGATAAGATCCTCCTTCGTACGGTTTCATATGTGAATGTTGCCAGCGATTCTGCGCCGATCTCTCGTGCCGTAAAGGCCGCGAATTTCGAAGAGGTCATTAAGGCATTCCCGATCCAAGCATATAACAAGGACTCGGGGAATGTGGTGATCGAGGTAACCGACATGTTTGTGGGCGATGTGTCCATCCTTACCCCGAACCGTGGAGTACGCCAGCAGTACAAGATGGGTCCGGTCGATAAGGAACGCTCCTATGTTGAATACGTCAAAAGCTTCCCTTCAAACATCGAGGTCGAAAACGTACTCACCTTCTCTGCAGAATCTCCTGCACAGAACAGCGCTTCACGTACGATGTCTTTTGGTATGCACCACTCAATGGTCCTGCTACCAGAGAAGCCAATGCTTCCTCGACTTGCAGATCCGCGGATCGGATTTTTCTCGTTGGATCAAACTGACTATTCGCGCCCTGAGCCTGAAGCAGTGAATAGAGAATACATACTTCGGTGGCGATTAGAGCCTAAGGATACCGCGGCATTTCTGCGCGGTGAACTGACCGAGCCGATCAAGCCAATCACATATTACATCGACCCTGCAACTCCAATGCAATGGCGTTCATGGCTGAAAAAGGGAATCGAATCGTGGAACCCCGCCTTCGAATCGGCAGGATTCAAGAATGCCGTTCGTTGCATCGACCCACCAACGGCAGCTGAAGATCCTGATTGGTCGCCGGAGGACGCTCGTTATAGCGTGATCCGCTACTATCCGTCTCCGATCGAAAACGCCTATGGACCGAATATTCACGATCCACGCACTGGCGAGATCCTTGAGTCCGACATCGGATGGTTCCATAACATCATGAAGTTGCAAACCGGATGGTTCTTTGCTCAGGCCGTTAGCGACCCGAAGTCTCGTAGACTCCCCTATTCAGACTCTCTCATGGGTGAGCTCATCTCCTTTGTAGCTGCCCACGAGTTTGGGCATACCATCGGTATGCCTCACAATATGAAGGCGTCGAGCTCCTACCCTGTTGATTCACTCCGCTCAAAGACATTTTGTGCGACGTATGGTACCGCCCCTTCTATCATGGATTATGCACGATACAACTATATCGCCCAGCCTGGCGATGATGTTGATGTGATGCCAAAAGTGGGACCCTATGATCACTTCTCAGTGAAGTGGGGATACCGTCCGATCATTGGAGCAAAGACCTCAGACGATGAACTCGACACGCTTGGGGCGTGGGCAAAACAAACAGAGTCGAACCCTATGTTGCGTTTTGGTAGGCAGCAATGGGTAACAGTAGATCCTTCCTCGCAGATGGAAGACCTTGGTGACGATGCAGTAAAGGCCACTACGTATGGCATAGCAAACCTCAAGCGCATCATGGGCTATTTGTACGATGCCACGTATGACAACGGCAAGGACTTCACCCAGCTCTCAGACGCGTACGACGATGTTGTGGGACAATGGGGTCGCGAAGTTGGTCATGTAGCGAACATCCCCGGCGGTGTAGAGACTGAACGAAAGGTCTTTGGATCACCAGGACCGGTCTACACACCAGTATCGAAGATCCGTCAGCAACAGGCAGTGGCATTTCTTGGCGAATCGGTTTTCACAACGCCAACGTGGCTTATCGATGAACGTATTGCGCAGCTTCTCACACCGGCAGACGTAGCGCAGCGTTTGAGCAACCAGCAGACGCGTGTCCTTCGTACTGTGATCTCGTCCGATAAATTGCTCCGCCTTCTCGATCAGCAAGCACGTTTTGGTGCAGAGGCCTACAGCGTAGAACAGCTGCTTGATGATGTTGAGAAGCTTGTTCTCACCGAGATCACTACGAAGAAGCCTGTGGACTTTTACCGTCGCAATCTTCAGCGGTCCTACGTTCAGGCACTCATCGAAAAGGCATCGAAGCCCGCTGACCCCGGCAACGACCCATTTGCAGCCTTCTTCCGCGGTCCAAATACCTATAACACAGACATCCGTGCAATTTCTCGGGCACGTCTAAAGTCCATTCAAAAGAAGTTGCAAGGGGCTAAGGGGTCGGACTCCATGACCTCAGCACACTTCGAAGATCTCGATCTCCAGATCCGTCAAGCACTCGATCCAAAGAGTTAATGTGAAGCCCCATACACGTGTTGTTTGGCTTGCCTATGCAAGCATTGCGCTCTCCATCGTGTGGGGTGTGGGTATCATTCCTGCATTCTATGCGATCAAGACGGCAAAGGCCCATCCCGTTGGAGCTGGGGTAGAGCCCGATATACTACGAGACCTGCGTGGCGGGAAGCTTCTCGCACAGGCAGGTCTCTTGTTGAATGGTCTTGTCTTGGCTGTGATAGCCTGGAGTTTGGTTACGACCCTGATGTGACGGATGGCCCCTGATACGTGGCGTCACCAAATGCCAACATTGGCAATCCGATCACAGTTACAAAAGCTATCAGAAGTCCCCAGACAACATCCTTTCCAAAGGACTTTGCGAGGTCGATACTTACGATGATCAAGATCACGACATTTACAAACGGTATCAGCGTAAGGACGATCCACCACGTCGGGCGGCCAACGATCTCTATCAGTAACAGAAGGTTATAGATCGGCACAAATCCTGTCCATAACGGCTTGCCGGCTTTTTCGAGGATCTTGCCGATGCAGAAACCAAAGAACAGGTATCCTAGAACGCTGAAAACCAAATATGCTCCGAGGAACATTGCAATGAATCCCTCTCCCCCATCACCGCCGGTATATTCGTTCATCATGCACTCCATACAAATAGTGAAGAACCCCGATGCGATCCGTGCCCCAAGCACGGATCATTCGATGTAATTTACACGCTTATGGATGTACTTCGACCTTGGATTGGCCTCGCCCTACGCATCTTTATCGGTGGGTACTTTGTGTACGCTGCCGTACCAAAGATCATTGAGCCCCTTGCCTTTGCTACTTCGATCGGTCACTACGGCCTTATGCCGCATTGGCTGGTGAATGCCTACGCCCTTGTGATTCCCTGGCTGGAACTGCTAGTAGGGGGCGCCTTGGTTGTTGGGTATCGAGTGCGGAGCAGCGCAATACTCTCCGGCATTATGCTCGTGATGTTCACAGCAGCTGTGGCCTGGGCTGTGACCTGGGGATTAAAGATCGACTGCGGGTGTTTTGGAGCTGAGGGTGGCGAAGAAGTGAGTTGGCTGAAGGTGCTCAAGAACACTGCCATGCTCGGTATGTGTGCCTACCTCGTGTGGCGTCCGGATACTGCAGTTTCCCTTGAGAACGGACTCTTGGGTACGAAACAATGAGCCTAACGTTAGCTGACAGAATACAGCTCGGTCCGATTGTTACGGACGGATCCATGGCAATAGAACTTGCCCGCCGTGGATTCACTGAACGTCCGTGTGACCGATACAACCTCACGTCTCCTGTGGTGATCGAACGGATCTATCACGACTTCCTCGATGCCGGATCTTCGTTACTTCAGAGCAATACGCAAAACGCCAATCGATACGCACTTGAGTCCTCGATGCTCTCTGCACGCGTCCACGAGATCAACCGCAAGGGCGTTTGGCTTGCACGTGCGGCCGCGGGTTCACGCGCTATTGTTGCCGGTGTTGTGGGACCGAGTGGGCGATTCCTCCGTCCACTCGGACCGCTAGAACCGGATGACCTGCGTGCGTGTTTTACGGAACAGATCTCGGCACTTCTTGCGGCCACTGCAGACCTGATCATGCTCAAGTCGTTCATCGACTTGGATGAACTCGAAATAGCTATCGACGCCGTGAGATCTCTGAGTGCCACCATTCCGCTCATTGCTCTCAAGTCATTCCCCGAAGATGGTTCCGTTCTCAGCGGTTCTTACCCATCAGATGTGGCACATCGCCTTACACGTCACGGAGTACAAGCCATCGGTTCCAACGGAACCGTAGGACCGCAGCGCATGCTTGGCATCGTTCAGTCGCTGCGTGTGAGCGAAGTTCCTCTCGTGGCCATCCCTGATGTGGGCATTCCAACAATTGTAGACGGGATTCCGCTGTACAATGCCGAGCCCTCCTATGTTGCAGCAGCATCGCGCAGACTTGTTGAAGCTGGCGCAGCCATTATTGGAGCAGACGGCGGAGCAGATGTTGAGCACATTCGAGCAATTGCCGAAGCGGTCTCCGGAGCTGTGGTCGGTAGCTCGCCCGTTGTTGTCAAGAAAGTGAAATCCGACGATCGTACCGCTCATCAGCCCCCTCCCAAAACATCGTTCCACGAGATTTTTGGGAAACGATTGGTGACCACGGTGGAGCTTGATGTTCCCCGCGGCCTGGATATGTCGAGTGTGATCGAAGGCGCACGGTATCTCAAGCAACACGGCCTAGATGCCGTCAATATCAGCGACGGCGCTCGTGCCCGTCTCCGAATGAGTCCGATTGCCATTTCCAAACTCGTGCAGGACGCAACGGGAATGGAGTGCATATCACATTTGGCTTGCCGAGACCGCAACATGGTAGCGTTACAGAGTGAACTCATCGGCGCGCATGAACTCGGTGTGCGAAACATTCTGGCCGTTACCGGAGATCCTACACATATCGGCGATTTTCCGTCGGCAACGAGTGTGTACGACGTGGACTCCATCGGACTTGTTCGTGCACTTGGCAGGATGAACACCGGGAGAGACCTCATGGGGAATCCGCTGGGCACACCTACAGGATTCTGTATTTCTTGTGCAGTGAACCCTGCAGCAGAAGACATGGAGCGCGAGATCGACAGATTGGCGATGAAGGCTGAGCAAGGGGCCCATGTGGCGTTCTCGCAGCCTGTGTTCGATGAGGAGTTGCTCGATAGATTTCTTGATCGCATCAAAGGCATCGATATCAACTTCATGTTGGGCATCATTCCATTGCGCACTATCCGTCACGCAGAATTCTTGCACTATGAAGTGCCCGGCATGACCATCCCAACATGGGTCCGTGATAGAATGGCCGAAGCCGGTGACAATACAGACATTGCAACAGGGGTCGGCATCGAGATAG
>DATGWS010000220.1:0-7326 GCA_035299365.1 Candidatus Didemnitutus sp. | reverse complement strand
GGCCCCACCCGGTCTTATCTTTGCGAATGCACTACCCCTTCTCCTCAATCGAAAAAAAATGGCAGTCCTATTGGGACGCCGAAGAAACGTACGCCGTATTGGATGATATGTCGAAGCCCAAATATTACGTGCTCGATATGTTCCCGTATCCATCCGGCCAAGGATTACACATTGGACATCCGGAAGGGTATACAGCTACCGATATCGTAAGTCGGTTCAAAAGGATGACGGGCTACAATGTTCTTCACCCGATGGGATTTGACGCCTTTGGCCTTCCAACGGAACGCCAGGCCATGACGGAGAACATTCATCCCGCACTCATCACGGAACGAAACGTAGCAACGTTCACACGTCAGCTCAATGCTATTGGCTTCGATTACGATTGGACTCGTTCTGTAAACACTACCACGCCAGACTACTATCGTTGGACGCAGTGGATGTTTCTCACGATTTACAATTCGTGGTACGACAGATCAGAACAGCGTGCACGTCACATCGACGAGCTACCCATCCCTGATGATATCACCGACCCTCACGAGCAAGATCTCTACCGTGATGAACACCGTCTTGCCTTCATAGCCAACATCCCTGTGAACTGGTGCGAAGCACTCGGTACGGTATTGGCCAACGAAGAGGTAGACGAGTGGAAGGACAAAGGCTACACGGTAGAGCGCAAGCCTATGCGCCAGTGGATGCTGCGTATCACCGAATATGCAGACAGACTGTTGAGTGATCTGGACATGCTCAATTGGCCATCGTCCACTCTGGATATGCAGAGACATTGGATCGGTCGAAGTGACGGAGCAGAGATCAACTTCCCTGTTCAAGGGGCTTCTCACAGCGTGTTGGTTTTCACTACCCGACCTGACACGATCTTCGGTGCGACCTATCTCGTGCTCGCACCTGAGCACCCGATCGTTGAACACATTGTAGCCGAAGATCAGCGAGGTCACGTCCTCACATACCGCGAAGCAGCATCACTCAAAAGCGATCTGGAACGTACCGAACTCAATAAAACAAAGTCCGGCGTCTTCACCGGTGCCTACGCAACCAACCCGGCCTCCGGTGAACTGATTCCGATCTGGATCGCAGATTACGTGCTGGCTCACTATGGTACTGGCGCTATCATGGCTGTGCCCGGCCACGATGAACGCGACCATGAGTTTGCTTTGTCGAATGGCCTGCCCATCGTGCAGGTTGTTGGTCCGCAAGATGGATCAGAGATTGACGTTCTCGCCGCATCTTATTCCGAATACGGAGTAAGCCTCCATTCTGCCAACAAGGACGTATCCCTCAACGGTCTCGCCTCAGCCAAAGCCATACAACGTACGATCAGTTGGTTGGAGATAACAGGTATTGGGAAGGGGCGTGTACAATACAGATTGCGTGACTGGCTATTCTCCCGTCAGCGTTATTGGGGCGAGCCTATTCCGATCATGTTCTTTGAAGATGGTACACGTCGCGCCCTGGATCTGGACGAACTTCCCCTCCTGTTGCCCGCGGTGGATAGTTTCCAACCTGCAGGTACGGGTGAATCGCCCCTTGCCACTGTTGACTCGTGGGTGAATTTCATCGATACAAAAACCGGCAAACGTGCGCGATTTGAGACCAACACCATGCCGCAGTGGGCCGGTTCGTGCTGGTACTTTCTGCGTTACATCGATCCGGATAACTCCGCATCATTTGTGGACCCGCAAAAAGAACGCTATTGGATGGGCAAGGACGGAGTGGATCTCTATGTTGGAGGAAGTGAACATGCAGTGCTGCACCTGCTCTATGCGCGCTTCTGGCATAAGGTGATGTTCGATCATGGATATGTGTCAACGCCAGAGCCATTCAAACGAGTGTTCCATCAGGGTTTGGTCCTTGGTGAGGACGGGCGGAAGATGTCGAAGTCACTTGGTAACACACTCAACCCCGACGTTGTAGTTGCCTCACATGGCGCCGACGCATTGCGTCTGTTTGAAATGTTCCTTGGTCCACTCGAAGCTTCAAAACCCTGGAGCGCAACAGGCATTGATGGTATCTCGCGCTTCCTCAATCGTGCCTGGCGGCTGATCATAACGGAAGATGGCACTCTTTCTCCGGCTGTTCAGGATGTTGAACCAACACCGGAACAGGATCTGATATTGCATGCAACGATCAAGAAGACTCGCGAAGACGTTGAGACATTGAGCTTCAATACCAGTATTGCACAGTTCATGATCTTTGTGAACGAGTTCACACCCGCGGCTGTGCGTCCACGAAGCGCGATGATGGCCTTTGTGCAATGTATCGCCCCCTTTGCACCATACATCGCCGAAGAACTTTGGCACGTATTGGGCGGAGTGGGATCTGTGCATACATCAAAGTTTCCGGACTATGACGAGTCAAAACTTGTAGCTGATACGGTAGAGATTGTGGTTCAAGTGAGTTCTAAGATCAGAGGCAAGGTGGTAGTACCGCAAAACACAGACAGTGCAACTCTCGAGGCCCTTGCGTTGGCCGATGAAGGTGTGCAGAAACACATCGGTGGAAAAGAGATCCGCAAGACGATCGTCGTGCCGGGTAAACTCGTGAACTTCATTGTTGGATGACCATGTTCAGACCCATTGCGATTTGTGTACTGTGTTCGGTCCTCACGTTCTGTGCAACTGCACAGGATGTGTGGTACGGCGGACCTTTCAAGGTTGGTGTAACACCACAAAAGGAGCTTCCTGAAGCATCCGGCATGGTGGCATCAACCACAAACGCTGATGTACTCTGGATGCACAATGATTCGGGCGACGAACCAACCCTCTATGCCGTCACCCTCAAGGGTGGGGTAAAGGAAAAGTTCACCCTCCCAAAGGCAACGGCGCGTGACTGGGAAGACATGGCCTATGGTCCGGGCCCCGAGCCCGGGAAAATGTATCTGTATGCAGGCGATATCGGCGATAACGAAGGCAAACGATCATCGATCACCGTCTACCGTCTGCAAGAGCCTGAACTTTCAAACAAAAAGTATGAGCGTACAACAGAAGCCTTGGCATACGACACGTTTACCTTTACCTATCCCGATGGCGCACGTGATGCCGAGGTGTTACTTGTTGACCCGCTCACACAGGATATCTACATCGTTAGCAAACGCGATAAGAAGTGTCGCATCTATCGTGCCGCCGCACCACACGTTTCCGGCAAGACGCGCAAGCTTACCTTCGTAACCGCACTTCCGATGAACCTGTTCACAGCCGGAGAAATCTCGCACAACGGATCACAGATCCTCCTCAAAAACTATCTCTACGTATGGCACTGGTCTCGTAAGGGCAAGGAGCCCCTTTCCGAGACCTTCAAACGCGCTCCAACACGTGTTACATACATGCCCGAGGAACAAGGCGAGGCCATCTGCTTCACGGCAAAGGACGACGGATTCTACACAACTTCTGAGCGAGAGGAAGGGGGCGATGCAGCACCTATCTATTTCTATCCGCGTGTGAAATCGCAACGTGACGTATCATCCACACGAGATGCAAAGATCCCGCAGATCTCCGTTACCCCATCAGAAGACACGCCCGGGATCTACAACCTCCGCTATGTGATCCCCGAGGTCTCACGCGTGACCGTTACGGTCCATAACGGCATCATGCTTAAGATCCTCGACGTAGCGTCGGAGTCCGGTGAATCCGGCGTACAAGAACGCGAGATCGATCTTATCGATCAACCATCAGGCACCTACGTTGCCGTGGTGAAAACAAACGGGGCAACGGTGATGTGCCCTATAGAGCATCAGGCTTCTGCGAAGTGACCTGTGTAGGTGACCTGTATAGGTGACCTTGTTAGGTGACCTGTATAGGTGACCTTGTTAGGTGACCTGGGTAGGTGATTTCAGCCATGAAAGAAGACCGAGCAATCCAAAGACCAAACCTGAGATAGCAACAGCCATTGGGATGGACGTGAGATCTCCAATGTAGCCGATAGACGGGGCGATGACACAGAAGAGAAAACGCATTCCGAGTTGACGGATACTGAGCACTGTTGCGCGTTGACCGCTCGTTACGTGTTTGTTGAGGTCGTTGTTCACGATGGGATTGAGGAGTCCGCGTGAGATGTACATCACGGCAAGGAGCCCGGCGGTGATCATGCTTGGCCAAAGTCCGGCTACGATGCTCGAAAGACTAACGGCAACCATAAGTACGGCAAGGATCGAGTGCGTGCTGTAGCGTTCTGCAACACGATGCGCACGTATGGATACAACACCAACCAGCGCATTGCCGGAAGCCCACAATACTCCAAAGAGTGCCACAGGGATCCCTACATATGTCCAGTACGGCTGGATAAGCCATACCATCGTGAGTGTGGATGCCGACAGGATTGAAGACGAAATGATAAGAGATCGGATCTGACGATCATGGCGGAAGACCCGAGAAAGAATGTCCTTCATCTCTTGCCATCCTGCTTGATGTCCAGCACGTCTATGCACGGATGGCTCAACGAGCATTACCGAGGCAACGATGGGTAACAACATCCACACAGCCTGCACGTAGAACGGAAGATGCAGACTCACCGCAGCAAGCGCGCCGCCAATCACCGAAGCGCCGGCTTCGGAGAAGTTTGCATAGGACATCTGAGCCCCCTCCTCCTTCAATGACTGTTCGGTGTGACCAAGTTCTAGAAGTGAGTCGTAGAGCATTGCAGAATCAGTGCCACTCATAAAGGACATACCAATACCCAAGAACGCCTCAGCTACGAGGAACTCACTGAAGGATGCAGCAACCACGTAGCATGCCCAACCACACATTGCGAGAATGGTGCCGATGATCATCGTCTTTCGTCTGCCCAGCACATCGCTGAAGTATCCGCTTGGTACCTCGATCAGAACCATCGTTACGGCGAAGATGGCTTGCAGGAGCATCACGTCCTGCATACTCAGGCCATGGTGACGGTAATACACTACCAACACCGGTATGGTGAACAAGGCCATGTTCGCCACGCGGAGGAGTCGGAGGAGGTAGATGTTTCGCTGGAGTTGCTTCGTTCTCATAGGCATCGGTCAAAAACGCAAAAAGGCGATCACTCTCGGAAAGTGACCGCCTTTTATGCACGTACTTGGAGCTGTTTTCTAGTGGTGCGCGGTCCTGCTGATATCACAATGAACGAATCCGTTCACGCCAAGAGGCTTGACGAAGACGTTCGCTGTTGTAACGGGAATTGTTTGATAGCAGATTGAGCGCATGGAATGGTTCAATCAATCACTGTGCCATTTTTTCGCGGCTGCACCGTCATCGAACCGATCATCATCATCAACGCACAGAGGATGATCACTTGAATGATCATTGACCGGCCTACGATATCGAGACGCTGCGTTAGTGGGAGACCAAGAAATAGGAGGATGGTGATCAATCCGCGTGGGGCAACAAAAAGCAGCGGTCGTAATGGTTGACGCACCACGAGAAGCACGATCGACCGAAGGAGGAATATGCCTCCTACGATTCCAAGAGACCAGAGGATTGTCTGACCGTCCAAGAGTTCACTGGATTCAATCACAAATCCAAAGAGGAGGAAGAACAAAGCTCGAATGAGAAATGTGGTCTCGCGTACCATATCGTGAAAACTGTTGACCTCTCTGTCTCGCTGATCCTTGCCTATCTGACTAAGGCCCGACACAATGGGCATTCTCTCAAGGTTGCCGAGAAAGAGACCAAAGAAGAGAATGAAGACTAGCGCAGGGAGATGTAACTCCTTGGAAACAGCATAGATCAGGATGATTGCGAGGGTGACAGGAATGTACTTTACGTGATGTGTGATCTTGGCAAGCAATACGCCTAGGAGCACTGTAGCCACAAGCGAGATCACAATCATGAGTGTGAACTCGCCAACAAAATCAAATACGGATACGTAATCGATGTTGTCGTTGAGCGTTACGAAATTGAAAAATATCACTCCGATGATATCAGATATGCTGCTTTCGTAGACAACAAAATCGCGGTCTGCTTTCTTGAATGTTGCTGCCGTAGGAATAGCTACAGCACTAGAGATCACAGACAAAGGAATGGCATTTGCAAGACACTGCTGCATTCCGGCTCCTGTTGCCCATTGAAGGACGAACGCAAAGGCAAACGAGAATGCAAGGAGTGGAACAACGGACACAAGGGCTGCTCGACCGATAAAGGGAAGCTTCTCGCGTGATACTTCTAAATCAAGTGCTCCCTCAAGAACGATCAAAATGAGTCCGATTGTTCCGAACAGTGGAAGTGCCATAGAGAAGTCAGGCAATCGAACACCGAAGAGCTCTGTAAGAAGCTTTACAACGAAACCAAGGCCAATCAATAGCACCACTGACGGGATCTTTGACCGATGAGATGTGAGGTCAAAGACATAGGCAAATAGCAATAACACACAGGTTGCAATGATGAGTGGTGTGGTCATCCTCGGTCCTTGCTAACAATTGATGGAAGCACATTTTATGCAATTTTGAAGTGTTCACCCACCGAGAATTTCAATGCGCGTCCTCCTCTCAACACTCACAATATTCTTCTCCATCACATGCGTTTCAGCTCAAGAACCAATGCAGCGCAGACTCAATGATGTCTGCGCGATGATCAGTGGGAAGAGTCTACAGTTCGACACCGTCTTCACGGCCGAGTTCTTGCAGAAGGTTCCACCGATGCAACTCACGATGGTGGTGCAACAACTCACAAAGGAGTCCGGTGCCTGTGTCTCCATTCGCGTCGTGGAGAGCTCAGGTGCTTTTAAGGCTAAAGCGGAAGCACTAACAACAAACGGATACACCATTCCCGTATCGATCTCGATCACCGAGAAGCCCCCTCATCGCATTGAAGGGTTGTTTCTCAAGCCACCGGTGAAGTCGTCTGCGGATCTCACCACCATCCTTGGAGATTTGAAGAAGCTCCCCGGCTCTACCTCTTTCTTTGCAAAGAATCTTACAACGGGAAAGGTTGTCGCCGAGTCAGATACATCACTCTACCTCCCTACCGGATCGTCCTTCAAACTCTGGATCTTGGGCGAGTTGGCTAGGTCCGTAGTAGCCGGTGAACATCGCTGGGATGAGGTAGTGTTGCTCGACTCCAACCGATACTCCCTGCCATCGGGTGTGATGCAATCATGGCCTCATGGGGCTCCTGTTACACTTCACACGTTAGCCTCAGAGATGATCTCTATCAGCGACAACACTGCCACAGATCTGTTGCTCTACTACCTTGGACAACAGAATGTGGAACGGATGGTTGCTGTTATGGGCCACACGAAGCCGGAGATGAATGTTCCGTTTTTGTCAACCCGACAGCTCTTTGTGCTCAAATTCAGTGACAGTGCTCGGAGGGCCCAGACGTACCTCTCCTTGGATGTACC
>DATGWS010000219.1:0-5325 GCA_035299365.1 Candidatus Didemnitutus sp. | reverse complement strand
AACATCGCCCTCACGTACTTCGTTGAGTTTGCGATCCCACCCGAACGTATCGGTCTCGCAGATGTACCCCACAACGGTATAGATGCGCGGCGTTCCGGTGGGATTGCTTGCATTGATGATGTGGTGATACGAATTGTAGAGCATGGGGCGGATAAGATGATTCAAACCAGAATCGATTCCTGCAAAAACAGTTGCTGTTGTTTGCTTGATCACATTCACACGAGTGAGAAACGTACCTGATTCGCTCACGAGAAACTTGCCCGGTTCAAACCACACCTCTATCGGAGTCTGACGCTCGGCGTTGAATTGAGCGATACGAGCCGAGAGCTTCGAGCCGAGATCTTCGATGTCAGTTGAGATATCATCCGGCTTGTATGGCACCTTGAATCCGCTTCCAAAATCGACAAACGTAAGCTCGGGGAACATCTCGGCAGTCTCAAAGAGGATCTCCGCACCTTGAAGGAATACGTCGGCATCAACGATGTCGCTTCCCGTGTGCATGTGTAAACCGTTCACATGAATGCCATGAGTTGCCACGATGCGCTGAACGTGACGCATCTGATGTATAGAGATACCGAATTTGGAATCGATATGTCCGGTACTGATGCGTTCGTTGCCACCTGCCATAATGTGCGGGTTCACACGAATGCAAACTGGTACACGAGAACCAAACTCATGGCCAAACCGTTCGAGAACGGAGATCGTATCGATGTTGATGTGAACGCCGAGATTGACCGCCGTGCGCAGTTCTTCGAATGAAACCATGTTTGGCGTGTAGAGGATCTCCTTCGGAGTATACCCTGCATGGAGACCTAGCTCCACTTCTTGCAGGGATACCGTATCGAGGCCG
The DNA here is from genome assembly GCA_035299365.1 of Candidatus Didemnitutus sp. Lineage (GTDB taxonomy): Bacteria > Bacteroidota > Ignavibacteria > Kapaibacteriales > Kapaibacteriaceae > UBA10438. Next base: position 4,475 of record DATGWS010000219.1, on the reverse strand, counting down.
GTGCCAAGCCCCTTCATCACCTTGAGGACGTTGATGTTGGTGAGTGCTTTGCAGGCATACATGATGCGCAGCGTTACGTTCGGAAACGCCGAGCGAAGGCGGTCCACTTGGCGGGCCATGATGGCCGTGTCATAAACGTAAACCGGCGCGCCGGCTATAGCGCAAAGGTCGTCAACAGTAATGCCGCCGATATGATACCGGCCGTTCGTAAGATCCATAGGTGTGCTCCAGTGAGCGGCAAAACTACGACGTTGGCCAATGTCAGCGGGCCACTATCTTCTGATGATGATAGGAACAGAGGTTTGTAGGGCGCCCGATGCCATCTGAACAACATACATCCCCTGGGAGACGGACGAAACGTTGAGCTGGATTGCGCCCCCTGATACCTCTGCGTCGTAGACACGAAGTGGACGTCCGTTCATATCCGTAATGGTTGCACGTACCATGCCGGTTGTACCCGAGGTAACGGCGATGTTCACGGTACTCGAACAAGGTGAGGGCCACACGTTCTGTGCAGAAGCCATTGAAGAGCGAGGCGTACGGAACAGCGGGATCGTGGGAAACTGTCGAGGAAGTACAGACGGCAGATATGTCGTGGGATCGTCGCCAAACCACTGCTCCAACGCAGAGGCATAGATGCTTCGAAAATCAACATGCCAGTGGAGATTCCCATCACTATTGAGGTCGTGAACGCTGGGAGGCACACCATAGAGTCCACCGTTTACACTGGACCCTACAACAAACACGGGCGCTGCCGTACCATGATCTGTGCCTGTTGCCTTTGGTGCAGGTCTTCTCCCGAACTCGCTCATGATAAGCATCGAAACACGGTCTGCCAATCCGGCCTCTTCCATTTCGCGTTGGAAAGCAAGCACGTTGGTTGACATTTCATCGAGCTGTTGAGCGTGGTCGTACTGTTGATTGGAATGTGTATCAAACTGACCGGTATGAACGATATAGAGTTGTGTGGTAAGCCCGCCACGAATGCTACGCGATATCGTGCGCAGTGACTTCCCAAAATTTCCCGGACCACTGTAGTATTCGCCGTTGCCGTAGGGAACACTGCTCACAGCAGCATCTGCACGACGGATAAACTTCTTGCCATCCTTTGCTTGACGGTGAATAAGAGCTTCGAGGTCTGAACCAATGGTACTCTCCGTTGATAGCCCAACCTTCTCGGCGATAGGTGTATTGGTTTCATACGTGATGCCCATGTGCGTTCGCATGCCCACAAAGGCTCTTCCCATCTTATCGCCCATCTCTATCGCAAACGGATCTGTTGCTGTATCGAATCTCTCGTGATGACGTAACTCTAGAAATCGGCCCATCCATCCTGTTGTCTCAAACACGTTGCTATCCGAAGCAGAGAGCCAAATGTTTGTTCCGCGGAAGTGCGAGAGATCCATGTTCGGATAACCGACACCCTGTACGATGGCAACCTTGTTCTCGTTAAAGAGTGTAGACAAGGGTTTCATTGCAGGATGGAAGGCAAGATCCGTTGTACCTGGAATTGGTATCGTACTCTCTGCCTTGATAGACATGTCTACGCTAGCAGTATCCCGCCGGATCCGATAGTATTCATCATCGTGAATGGGAATGAGGGTATTCAGACCATCATTACCGCCAAAGAGGCGAATAACAACTAGGATGTTGTTGTTACTGTTCACAGGGGCTGATATCCACCCCATGCCTGCATCCGGTGCATGCATGATTCGCGCGAGTGTTGGTAGCCCCGGCAGCGTTGCGAGGGCACTTGTGGTAATCACGGATCGAAGAAAGTTTCTGCGTTTCATATCGTTCAGAATAACTGATAAAAGGGGCTAGACATAACCGATGATAGTCCTTGTTGCTGACGTGTTTCAAGAGACGCGGGTCTGCTACGCAGTTGAGTATGAAGGCGTTGAATCAAATCCGCATCGTCTACACCAAGCAGATCATTGCAGAGAGTTTGGGATACAGCTTCAATGTTATTCATCCCTCCAACACGATCAATCACCTGAACAGGATTGTAGAGGTTGACTCTCCAATTCGTTGCCTCGTTTTTGAACGTGAGCGACCCTTCTGCAAGCTTTGTGCATTGTGCGATGCGTCGCGAGACATCTGAGGGTGTAAGCCAGTCTAGGTCACGATGCCAACCCGATACGTTCGGTGGTTCATATGGTAGGTGTCCAAATGCAGCAAGTCTGGAGATCAGATCATCGCCATGCCGTGGTGATTCCAGAATGAAATCGGGGATGTCCGTCACTTCTAACATCCGCAGACTACCCAACCACAAATGCATTGGTGTTTTGACCAAGCGCGATCGAAAACGTTTATCAAAGAACAGCTTGCTTGATAGCAACGCTCTCATGGTTCTGCCAATGTCAAAATCATACGCGAGGAGGAGATCGGCTATCCCTTCTATCTCTCGTGACGATGTTTCACTTGGGCGAGCGATGAATTCTTCGCTGAGCCTCTTTGCAAACCACCATGCGATGTCGGACGATCTTTGTTGGAATAGAATATTTACAACGTCTGTTGGTTTCCATGGACCGATCATGCCCATGATGTTTTTGTCTCGTGGGTCCCATCGGTATGCTGACCACGAACATTCTCGATCGCGAAGCAGATCGTCCGATGATTCATCGTATGCCGACCATTCCTCGGTGATGTGCGTACCCGTAAAGGCGTGAGCTATGGAAACGATATCCTGTTGCGAGTAAAGGGGCTGACCGGTTCGTGAAGAGTGACCCAAGACGTGGATCTCAAGGAACTCACGAGCGTGGTTTTCGTTGACGGCGTTTTCGCGGTCATTCCAGTAACTGTGTACTCCATCGAGATAGATCTGCATGGCCTGCCCAAGGGTGACCTGCGACACCAGTTCTCGGAGATCGCCGAGACAGTGCTTACGCATCACTTCATTCTGATCCAGGCAATGTTCAGCAAAGTGGCTGCCACCACACGAAGACGGGAAGTGCATATGCCACAGCAGCGTCATACGTTCTTGGAGTGATGTAGGGCTCGTTACGATGTTCCGGCATATCCATTGACGAAGGTCCGTATAGCGACCGTTCTTTTCGTCAAAGAACCCATACCAACGCGGACACGAATGCGGTCGTGATTCACTCCATACCTTGTTCCCGATCATATGTTGAATCGACGAACGATCAGGATCGAATGGCTTGAAGAGTCTATTCAGCGTGGCCTCAAGACCTGTGTTCAGGGCAAGTCGAATCTCAGAGGAACGAGCACCTATGACGGTGCGACGCAACAGGTGAGATGCGGCATGGGCATCAAACTCAGAGGCAGTGATCGGCTCTAGTTCAGGTATCATTCAACGTCAACCTTTGTGTGGTTGTGCAACCTCACAAAAATGGATCAGCGATCAACCTTTACAAAACCTTAACTCGTGCCGAGAAGCCCCTTACAGGGATCGGGAATGAAATTTGAAACGTTCGATCTCTCGAGCGAGACGTTTGATCACCCACCCCACGATGAGCGTATCATCAACATATCCCAGTACCGGAATGTAGTCCGGGGTGGCATCGGTTGGGATTAAGAAATACACGAGGGCGCCGAGAATCATTGCTCGTGTAGGCCACGACATCTTGAATGTCTGGTCTCGCATCATGCGGAAGAGGACGCCGAGGTTGCGCACAAGCGTAGATGCTGCATGGAGGCGCGAAACGGATCGAATGCGTCGTTCGGTGCGTACGAGGATTTGTTCCTCGTCTTCCGGACGAACGTCATCGGCGTATTTTTTGATCATGAGGTTTTGCCTTTTCAGGCGTCTGTCTTTGCTCTGCCAGCCCACATGATGGCAACAGGAATTGCAACGCAGTATCCGAGAACAAGAACGACAGGAGCTACATCAACAGCAAGCGGATTATCCCATTGGGAGATCCCCGTGGAGAGCAGCAAGAATCCTACAACGATCACGGCCACGCCGGCTGCGAGGTAGATATAGTGCTGACGGGACCACGGATTGGTCCATGTTGTCTTTGGTTGTTTCCCCAACGTTGGGCGCTCGATCTTCTTGGCCATAGAGACGTTTCCTTTGCGGTAGGACGGATGTCTGCTGCCGTTAGCAGACTCGCAAAGGTACGAAAAAGTGCCAGCGGGATTGGACTATCACACCCTAGAGGCTAGAAACGTGGTCAAATTGTCGTGCGGCTCAAGTTCAAACTTCTTCCGCATGCGCTCTCGGTGCTTCTCAATGCTACGCACCGAGCATGAAAAGAGCCTAGCCACCTCTTTCGATGGCATAGGGAGACGAAGAAACGCGGCAAGCCGGAGTTCCGTGGGCGTAAGTGTTGGGAACTCAGAAGCCAGACGCTGAAGGTATCCGCCATGCATGGTTTCAAAGATGTGCTCAAAATGAGCCATCGAGTCCGTATCCAAGGCTTGCAGTACCTCGCGGTGAAGTCCTTGCACCTCGCGGCGTGCATCCGGAGGGAGAACGCCTTCGATGTTCGAGAGCTCATTGGCGATGTTCT
>DATGWS010000218.1:0-1932 GCA_035299365.1 Candidatus Didemnitutus sp. | reverse complement strand
ACCGGTCTTTGAGCCTGTTTGGCAGTGATATACATACCGCCATTGGGACCCTTGGTTGCTGAAATGATCTCGTCTTTGCGTAGTGATTGCAAGATCTTGGCAACAAAGGCTTCTGGGCCGTGGATCGCTTCGGCTACTTCGTGAACGGTGCACCTGGTATCTGGGTCTTCCTGTGTTGCAAGGTAGACCACGGCCCGGATGGCATTTTTACAGGCTTCAGATAACATAGGCTTCGATCAGCGAGAGTAGGTGCAACAGGATGACGTTTGCAATGTTACGAGCCTTTTCTCTAGCTGTCTCATTCGTTCTCACGAATACGAGTTGAGAAAATAGGGCATAGACATAGATGATACCCTCTAACGCAATCATGGGTCAACGTTGGTTGGATTGCGTTGGGCGCGAAAGGACGCAAACACCGTGACAACAACGCCTGCAATCATCACAATCGCTACTGCGTAATCGAACGGACCTTGAGGTTTTGCGCCGTGAACGATTTGGTCCATGAAGGAAGGCTTCGTGGGAGTGCATGTTGGACACGCCAAGGCAGTGACGGAAGCGGCATAGCCGGTGAAAAGCAGAGCAGTAATGGAGGTGAATCTGTTCATGGTTGTGCCTTTGAAGGTTTGATAAACGCCTTGATCTGATCAAGAGAGACCGTATGAGCACTGTTTCCCCACGACGTGCGCTCATAGTTGATGATCGCAGTGACCTGTTCCGGCGTAAGCGCATTGAGTTCGCCGATAGCCGGCATTGTAGCGTATTCAGCACGACGGTCTACACCATGCATGATGATGTTCACATATTGTTGAAGGTCATCGCCGTTTACCACATTGCTATTTGCTAGCGGTGGGAAGGCACCACTGAGCCCCTTCCCATCTGCTTGGTGACAAGCTGCACAATAGGTTGTATAGAGAGTCTCGCCGTCGACTGATGGGGGTGTTCCGGGTGATGGGGCTATTGTGCCGGATGCAATTGGCACTTGTTTGCGTGACAAGAGATAGGCCACGAGATCGCGTCCTTTTGCTGTAGCAATGCGCTTCCCACCCCGTAGCTCAAACAGCCAAGGATAGGATGGCATAATTGAGCCCGGTACTACAGACCGTGGATTGTAAAGATGTAACAAGTGCCATTCTTCACTTGGTTGTCGTTTGCCAACGTTTGTGAGATCCGGGCCCGTGCGTTCTGTACCCATGAGTGTTGCTGGATTACGCCACATATTCTGTCGTGTAGCAGTAGCATAATCGGCAGCCATCCCTGCCCGCTCTCCCCACGTGCGGTCCATGTCCACAGACCGTACTTGTTGTGTGTGGCAGGCAACGCAACCTTCAGCGATGAACACCTGTTCTCCGGCACGTTCTTGTGCTGTCATCGAATCAGCTGTAGGCTGCTGTGTTGAGATGCGAGAGTTCTCAATGGACGGCATGCTGGCCACGATCAGAGTGAGCCCGATGAAGAGTGCTGTTACGAGGCCGAAGACCCGAGTTTGTGATTGGTTGTTTTGCATGACGAGTTAGGGAAAACCATAGAACGAGTACAAAAAAGTGCGAGATCCACATCAAGGTTCCTCCAATGGCACGCCAGGCCCAGAAGGGAACCATGAGTTCTACACTCTCCATAAATGGAGCTCCATTCATCCACGAAAGGCCGCGTAACGAACCTCCGATCATCAATGGAATTGTGTAGACGAGAAGCCCAATGAGTGAAAGAAGAAACTGCAACCGCAGCAGAGCACGATGTTTTGAGGTAACGTTGGACGTTTCCGTCCACACGCTGTACATACCACCCCAGATGGCAAAGGTGATAATGCCATACATGGTGAGATGAGAGTGGGCAACCGTGTAGTCCGTGAAATGCCACATAAGGTTGGTGAATTGGAACGCCTCGGCTGTACCCTGCAGAGAGCCGGTGATATAGAACACCACGGAGGTTAGG
>DATGWS010000217.1:0-8773 GCA_035299365.1 Candidatus Didemnitutus sp. | reverse complement strand
AAAAGTGTTGACCAACCTCTAAGTGCGTGATTCTCAGCAGCCGTTCGAAGTGGTGCCGGCACGATCAACATCGCGTCTTGCATGAACTCAACGTTGCCTATGCGGATGCGGGAACCAGCAACCACACCATAGGTGCCCTTGCCGGGCACGGTCTGCGCCGTGGTTGGATGAAGTCGGTTGGGGGGTGGAACGGCAGCCCATGCTACAAGTGCTTTTGCCATTGGATGTTCAGAGCCCGACTCCAACGCATCGATGTACAGCGCCAAGTTTGCTGCCTCGGCGGAATGGTTGCTCTTGACCTCTCCCTCTACAACGACATCCTGGACTGTTGGTGCTCCGAGTGTAAGTGTGCCTGTCTTATCGAGTACGATGGTATCAACATTGTGAAGATGTTCGAGTGCAGTGGCGTGAGCAAAGAGTACGCCGTGTTTAGCCCCTTTCCCAGACCCAACAATAATGGCGGTTGGTGTGGCCAGACCAAGGGCGCATGGGCAGGCGATGATCAGAACTGCGATGGCAGAGGTTAATGCTTGGGTAAAGGCCACGTCTGAGGGGGCTATGATCATCCACCCGATGAAGGTGATTGTTGCAATGCCGAGAACGATGGGTACAAAGACACTGCTGATCTTGTCGGCCAACCGTTGGATAGGGGCCTTACTCTGTTGCGCACGTTCAACCGAACGGATGATTCCCGCTAGGACTGTATTTGCCCCAACTGCCGTAGCTCGTACAAGAACTGAGCCTGTGGTATTCAAAGAGCCACCGATGACCACACCACCCTCGCTGCGTTCAACGGGCAAACTTTCTCCCGTGATCATCGATTCGTCTAGGCTTGTAGAGCCACTGATGATGTAACCGTCTGTTGGAATACGTTCCCCCGGGCGTACCACAACGGTCTCGCCAGTGACAACGTCACTCGCAGGTACGTCAGTGTCAACCCCATCCCGCCGGACACGCACCACCGATGGATGCAACTCCAAGAGCGAACGAAGAGCATCAGCCGTTTTCCCTTTTGCTCGAGCTTCCAGCCATTTGCCAAGCAGAACCAACGTGATAATCGTTGCCGATGAATCGAAATACGCTCCGGAATGGTGCGCAATCGATGGAAGAAGGGAGGGGGCGAACGTTGCTATCGTGCTCGCGATGAAAGCCGCTGCTGTTCCAATGGAGACGAGCGAATCCATGGTTGCCGAGCCGTGACGAGCGGCACGCACAGCACCGACGAAGAAGGAACGTCCGGCCCAAAGCACCGGAAGAGTGAGCGCGAATAGCACAGGATTCACCCATGGCTGGTGGCCAGCGAACATGGCCCACATTCCGATCAGCATTACAACGGAGGCGAACGGGACGGCCAAGAACAAAGCAACCTTGAATTCGTGTACCGGGGCCTCGATCCTATCAGCAAGAGATGCAGCATCGCCTGCTGTTTGCTCACCATAAATGGCCTCAACACGATATCCGGCCGAAACCACGGCATGTATGAGGGCTTGGTCGCTCACATCGGAATCAAACTCAACAAGCGATCTGTTGGTGACGAGGTTGACGTTGACGGACGTAACACCAGTAACACGTCGCAGCTCTGTTTCAACACGCCCAACGCAGGCTGCACAGTGCATCCCGGCAATATCGATCGTTTTTGACCTCATGAAATGCCTGCTTTGAGGCTACGCTTCTCCGCCGGCGTGATGCTCTGCCAGTGGCGACCCTGTAGGCCCATTTCCATTGCCCACAACATCACGGTGTTGAAATTCTTCCCGTGCATTTTCAGCATCACGTATGCCTCTACGGATCCAACTCTGCGCAGATCGCCGATCGTAAGAATTCCAATGTCACGTAAACTGCGTGATGATACTGGTCCTAGATTCATAAGGGACTCAATTGGGTCTGCATCCGTCATTTGGATTCGGAGCGCATCTTTTCCTTGAACTGCTTCATGAACTTCTCCACCTTAGGGCGCACAACAAATGCGCAATACGGTTGGCTGCCATTCTGTGCGTAGTAGTTCTGGTGATAGTCCTCAGCCTTATAAAACGTGTCTGCAGCTACCACTTCGGTGACAATCGGATCCGGCCACGTTTTTGTTGCCGTGAGTTGCTCGATGTAGGCAGTAGCTATCCGTTTCTGATCATCATCATGGTAATAGATACCACTACGGTATTGCGTGCCAACATCATTGCCCTGACGGTTCAACGTGGTTGGATCATGCGAGGCAAAAAAGACATGTAGAATGTCTTCGTATGAAACCTTCGTGGGATCGAAGGTGATGCGGCAGGCTTCAGCATGGCCTGTGGTTCCCGTACATACCTCTTTGTACGATGGATCCTTCACGGAACCATTGCAGTATCCACTTTCTACGAGTTCTACTCCGTCCAGTAGCTGAAAGACGGCTTCAATACACCAGAAACATCCGCCGGCAAGAGTTGCAGTATCGCGTTGAACCATGGTTGTAGACTTTGGCGAAGGTGAAGGGGGCGGGATACGGCTGTCCTGTTCGGCACATGCGGAGAGGAACATGCCGAGGAAAACCGCGATTGACATCGTGACGTGAAGCATCATTGTTGGACGAACAACATGGGCGCAGATTTCAGTTCCTCTGCTCTACCTGATAATGTACTTGTGGTACCGGAAGGGCGAGTTCGGCACCTACGGACCTGATGACGTTGTTGGTGGCCTGGTACACGTTCCAATAGTGTTCCGGAAGGCAGAATGGGCGGACGCACAGCACAGGACCGGCTAGTGTGAAGTCTAGCACCCACACAGAAGGAGCTGGGCTTGCAAGGACATTGGGCAGCGAAGCCAATTCATCCTTTATCCGTGCAATAGTTTTGTCCACGTCTACGCCGTGTGCCAACTGCATTTCGCGATCCACTCGTCGGTGCGGCGTATTGGACATATTCTCGATGTTGTCGCTGAAGATCTTCCCATTGCTAACCATTGCACGGATCCCGTCAGGAGTCATCATTGTGGTAGAGAAGAGACCGATTTCCTCAACCGTACCTAGGACGCCCCCTGCCTTGATGAGATCGCCCACCTTGAACGGTCGAAGCACGAGCAGAAATGCGCCTGCCGCAAAATTGGCAAGGAGTCCGCCCCATGCCATCCCAATGGCAAGCCCGGCTGCTGCGATGAGCGCTGCAAACGATGTTGTTTCTACGCCGAACCGCGCTAGAATGGCGATCACAAGGATAACGTTCAAGCCAACAGCGATGATCGAGGCTAGATAGTTCTGCAGTGTAGCGTCAACATGTCGGGCCGTGAGTGCACGACGGATCATGTTGATCACAAAACCAATAAGCCAACGACCCACCATCCACATGAGGACGGCGCCAACAACCATGATGAGGTAGTTGACGATCGACGATTCGTATTTCGTCCACAATGCTGCAAAGTCCATGGAGCCCCCTCACTGATCTGAAAAGTTGTGGTTCAATACCCTACGAAGCTGTGGCGCGAATAAGGGCAACGCCGGCAGCGGCTGCCAACATACCACCGAGGAGAGACGCTGCGATATAGCTGATGGCCATGACGACACTGCCACCGTGGATCAACGAAACATTCTCCATGGCAAAGGCTGAATAGGTTGTGAACCCGCCACAGAGTCCAGTTCCAACAAGCAAGGCTGCAGAACGCGAGAGTGGATGTGGCAACATCATAGCGCCAGCTATACACCCAAGAATGAACGAGCCAACGATATTCACAAGGAATGTTGGCACTGGGAACTCGCCGGCCACTACAGGGATGAACGATCCGACCCAATAGCGGAGTCCGCTCCCTACAGCACCGCCAACCATTACAAGAAAGACGTCCTTCATCAATCGAACATAGCAAAGTGCCACACTATCTTTGCCCACTATGCAACGTTTCCTTCTTCTTTTGATGCTGGCGATGCCGGTCTACGCGCTCGCACAAGCCCCCTTTGTTCACACTACTACCTATGTGGATGCACCGGGAAGTGAGCCACGGGAACACCCGGTTGACATTCTGCGGATGACCCTTGATGTGCGGTTCGAGCCAGAAAAGGGTCTTGTAAAGGGGAGAGTGACCCACGTTTTCCGATCTCTGCGCGAGCGAACCGATTCGATCGAGTTTGATGCGATCAAGATCCGAATACTCCAGGCAACGTTAGGGGGCAGGCCGGTTCGTACTCGGTCTACCGACACATCGGTGATCGTCTATTGCGAGCCTGCTCTTCGGTGGGACACACGAGATTCCGTGGCCTTCATCTATGAAGCGAATCCGCGAAAAGGAATCTATTTCATTGGATGGAACGATCCGACCAAACGTATGCGACGCCAGATTTGGACGCAAGGGCAGGGAATCGACAACCGGCATTGGATCCCGATGTATGACGAGATGAACGACAAGATGATCACGGAGACGATCACAACGTTTGACTCAACCTATGCCGTTCTCTCCAATGGTACTCGGGGAGAAGTTGTAGTTAATGGCGATGGTACAAAGACCTGGCACTACAGCATGACCAAACCCCACGCGTCGTATCTCTTGATGTTGGCGATCGGTGAATACACCATCACCACTCGTAGGGCCGCCAGTGGTGTTCCGCTCTATCTCTATACCTATGCCGACCAGCCGGAGCGCACCGAGCCAACGTATCGCATGAGCGTGGAAGCCATGGACTTCCTTGAGAGGGAGACCGGAATCCCCTATCCATGGGAATCGTATAGTCAGGTGCCTGTGGCCGACTACATTTTTGGTGCCATGGAAAACACTACGGCCACGGTGTTTGGCGACTTCTTCCAGACCGATTCTCGTGGGTGGCTAGACAGATCGTATGTGGGTGTGAATGTTCACGAGCTCACACACCAGTGGTTTGGAGACCTGATCACGGGTCGCAGTGGCAAGTCGATCTGGCTCCAAGAAAGCTTTGCAACCTTCTATCCCCACCTCTTCACCCGTCTCATGCAAGGCGAGGACGCCTATGAATGGAGTCGGCGAGGAATGCATCGTACAGCACTCTCGGCCGGCGAAAAGGATAGGTTGCCAATTGTCCACCCCTCCAGTGGATCTGCACGTGTCTATCCAAAGGGGGCTAGCGTCATCGATATGATGCGATACACGTTTGGCGACTCTTCGGTTCGCCGAGTTATCCAACACTACCTTCGCAAACATGCCTATGAAAACGTAGAGACAAATGACCTCTACGTGGCCTTCCAAGATACCTTGGGGCTATCACCCGATTGGTTCTTCGATCAGTGGCTGTACAAGGGTGGAGAGCCCCATTTCAAGGTTTCTACACGGAGCGGAGCCGCCTCAACGGAGCGGGGAGTATCCACAACAACAATGGTGGATATTGAACAGATCCATCCAATGGACGGACTCACCGGTGTGTTTCGAATGCCGGTTGTTGTAGAAGTGCACTATACGGATCGGACCAAGGATTCCATTCGTGTGGACATAACCTCACAACGAACCATAGTTGAGGTACCTAATCCGGACAGGAAGACACCAGCATTTATCCTTTTCGACCCAGGCTCCTATATCCTCAAGAAGGTAACGTTTGATAAGTCTTGGGACGCACGGGCGGCACAGTTGAAGTACGCTCAGCACATGATCGACCGTTTTGACGCCTTTGAGAGCTTCCGAGGGGATACGTCGCGAATTCAAGATCGATTGGACATGATCGAGGATGTTATGGATCGCGAAAAGTTCCATGCCATGAGGAGCGAAGCAGTTGGTCAGGCCGTGGAACTGGCTCAGACCGGGCATACGCATGCTTGGAAGTCTGTTGAACGCGGGCTCAAGGATCCTGCAGTCGAAGTTCGGTCCACCTCCATCAACGCTCTGTCTACGATTCCCGTCTCGTTGAAAGGGGCTTGTGAACGCCTTTTGGAGGATTCTTCATATGCCATTGTCCAGACCGCACTAACAAAGCTCGTTCAGTCGTTTCCCTCAGACGCAAAGACCTACTTCCATAAAGTCAAAGCAGTACGTGGACCACACGAGCGCGTGCGCATAGCCCGCCTTGAGGCAGAGTCTGCAGACGGCAGCAGCTCGGCCTTGTCAGAGTTAAGCGATCTCTGCGGACCCGGTTGGGAATTTATCACTCGCCAGAATGCCATGGGGGCAATGAGAAGACTAGCAACAGTAACCGAGGATGGTGCGCGGAACATTCTTAACGGATTGATTAGTACCAATACACGTTTGAGTAGTGCATCCCAATCAACCCTAGCGGCATTGCTGGAACAACCACGATTACGGGAGGTAGTTCGACGGGTAGCTCAGAGCATGCAAGTTGAGCAATGGCAACGAGATATGCTGATTCCGTACTCTAGGTAAAAAAGTTGGTGCGGAAGTTGCTATTACCCTTTGGGCCTAAGTCTACCATCGGTTGTGTGAAGAGTCCTTCACATAGCGGTAGGTCGTAGTGCCTCTCTGCCCCGTAAACGGTCGTAAGGTTGTTTCGTAGGTCAGGGTTGGCTATTTTAACAGGTCACAACATCACGGGCGAAGTGTGCCCGAAAGCAACAACATGACAGAAATAAATCGACATTCTCATATCACAAGTGGAGGAGCTATGCTTCGCAACGTTACATCGTTTGTTGCGTTGCTTGCGGCAATCGTACTGATCGGGGTTACCTCGGTACAGGCGAATTCAGCTAACCGTTCGGTTGGCGTGGTCGCAGGAACGTATACAGAGATCGCGGGCGGTAGTGTCATTTTCTCGTCGGCGAGTCCAGACTGGTACTCATCGGCAGATCAAATGGTCACATTGCCGTTCCAATTCAGCTACGGCGGCGTTCTTCAATCGAACGTCTATGTAGGTGGCAATGGTTGGATCACATTCGGTGCAGGCCTTCCTGCTGGTTGGGGCAACCCACTTACATCGTCCAACACAGCAACGGGTGTGGTTTCCGCATTTGGAAATCAGCTTTCGGGTATTGCTGGTGGTGATGTAACATGGTCGGTGAGCGGAACAGCTCCAAACCGCATTGCAACCTTCCAATGGCGCAATGCAACGCGTCGTTATATGGACAATGTTGGACGTGACGTTTACAACTTCCAGATCCGCGTTTGGGAATCAAATACTGGTGCCAATGGCAGCCGTATGGATGTTGTTTATGGTGCGATCGTTGTGAACAGCCCAGTGCTTGTTCAGGCCGGTATCGGTGCTAACAACACAGTATGGTCACCACGTGTGAACTTCTATGCTAACACATGGAATACACCAACATGGCACTCCGCAGCACAGATGTCCCTCATGGCAGAGAACTTCGTTCCTGCTTCGGGAACAACGTATGCATACTGGCTTCGTCAGGCTCCGGCACTAAACAACGATGCCGGTGTTGTTGAGCTTGTCTCACCTTCGTCGAAGTTCGCGGCAAACACGAATCAAACGATTCAAATCCGTGTACGTAACTGGGGTACAAACAACCTCGATTCCGTAGTAATCAATTGGAAGATCAACGGACTTACACAGACAGCCATCCGTTATTATCCGCAGCCAGCACTTGTGCCGGGCGGTGAAGCAACGATCACTCTGGGTACACGCGCATTTGCTGCCAACTCGTTCAATACGATCGAGATCGGTACACTCACACCAAACGGTGTGGCAGACGTAAATGCTGGTAATGACAAGGTGACATCGTGGGTCGCTCCGCGCGTCTCGGGTGCACTTGCGATTGCACAGAACGGCAATCCTGGTGTTTTCAACGACTTCCGTTCGATGTTCCGTCACCTCGCAGTATCCGGTATTTCCGGCAACGTAGATGTAACGGTCTTCGCAGGTACGTATAATGAAAAGCTGTGGATTCCTTCGATCGACGCTAGCACAGGCCGTGTTCAAATTTCGCGTCGCGCAGGCGATGACGTTCTTTTGACATCAACGGTTTATCCAACGGTAGAAAACTTCGGTACTGCTGACGTAAGCACACTGATTGGCTTTGCTGATGGTGCATCCAATGTTTGGTTGCGCAACCTCACGGTTCGCCTTTCCGACATGTCAACAGGCCGCAGCACAGTTTACAGTCGTTCCCTTGGCAATAACATTCAGCTGAATGGTTGCACATTCGAGGGTCAAGCAAACTGGTCGGCTATCGCTGCTAACGCACCACAAGAAGCTGTCTGGCTTCAATCGTCGGGCGGCAGTGACATCGTCGTGCGTAGCTCCACATTCCGCCGTCACATGAGCGCACTTCGCGTATCAACCGGCGGTAGCAATGTTTCAATCGTTGGCAACACATTTGAGAATGTAGCCAACGGTGGTTACTTCCAAGGTGCATATGCTGGACTCTTCGAGAATAACACGATCACAACAAATGAAGGCCAAGCAACTGGTATTGGCTTCAGCATTGATGTACCGTATGGTATCATCCGTGGTAATCGCCTGAATGTTATTCAAACAACGGGCTCTGCAACTGGACTTAACCTCGACGGTTCATGGGGTGCACTCGTAGCAAACAACATGGTATCTGTTGGTGGCACAACCGCTGCCTACGGTATCATCGTAAGCCCAGAAGCAGAAGTGAACCGCCTTATCAACAACACTGTGAATGTTACCGGTACTTCCGGTGCAAACAGCACGGCACTTGATGTCTTTGTTGGTTTTGGTGGAAACAACGGTAGTGGATTTTCGAGCGGTCAAGTTGACCTTCTCAACAATATCTTCCACAACTTCGGTACAGGCACAAACGGCGGATACGCTGTTCGCTTCTCATCAAGCTCGCCAAACCCGATTCGTGTTGGTGACTTCAACAACCTCATGACAACAGGCGTCAACCTCGCAAACTGGGGTGGTGTTAATGTTGTTCGTAAC
>DATGWS010000216.1:0-3282 GCA_035299365.1 Candidatus Didemnitutus sp. | reverse complement strand
ATTACGTCCACCATTCAACTTGGTGAGATTGAAAAGGCTCGTGAGATCTTACACGAGGCGAGTGAGCATCCGTATTCGAAGGCTGAACTTCCGGGCATTGAGTTTCTCAGGCAAGTAGAGGCTTCGTTACTTGTTTGTGAGGGTAGACATGATGAGGCACTGGTAGCCATCGATAGTTTGATTGCTTGGATCGATGAGCATCAAGCTGAAGAGATGCGTAGCGATATGTTCTGGCTTAAGACGGCCAGTCTACGCGGCGTTGGTCGGACTGATGAGGCCTTTGAAACCCTCGAAGCGCTTCTCAATGACATTTCTCGTACAACCAGACGTAGAGCCGAACACCGCCTCGTTCAGGTGCGCGCGCATTATGACATTGTGCAGGCGCGTAATCATGCTGAAATGGAGAGGCTTCGCAATGTAGAACTTGCTTTTGCTCTAGACGAAGCAACTCGTTTGCAACGTCAGAATGAAGAGTATCTCGCGTTTATGGCTCATGAGCTGAAGAGCCCCCTTACAACAATTCGCTCTATCGCAAACATGCTAAAGTCAGAAGCACATGTAAGCGATGCAGATAGAGTGACGTACAGCCTTGAAGTGTTTGACATTTCTACACGTATGTTCGACCTCATCAACCAGGTCTTGGAACGAGGTCGAGAGGTTGTTCAGAAAAGTGCAAGCAAGGTGGATGTTACAACCATTTGGGGACACGTACTGGGAATGTGGAGACACAGGGTTGCCGAGAAACAGATCATACTGGATACAACGATGATCGACGGACCGATCTATGTGTCTGGCGCCGAAGGTAGCATGGTCTCCATCCTCGATAACTTGATTTCGAACGCGGTGAAATTTTCCAATGTGGGTTCACACATTGAAGTAGCCACGCGAGGAATCCCGAGTACGACTGATGCAACTAGCCTCCTCCTCTCTGTTCGAGATCAGGGGCCAGGACTTACAGCCGTAGATCTGTCAAAACTTTTCACTCCCTTTGGCAGACTGTCTGCAAAGCCAACATCCGGTGAAGATTCTACAGGACTGGGATTACTCATCGTAAAGCGCGAAGCCGAGGCGCTAGGTGGACGCGTATGGTGCGAGAGCATCGCAGGCCAAGGGGCAACCTTTTTTGTTGAACTTCCGCTAGCGTCAACTTCGGAATACGCAGTAGATGTGAAACGCACGTCATGATGACGTATCGAGGTTTCCACCTTCGTTGGACCATCCCATTGTCGATCGTCTGCATGATCGTATGGCTGGCCTCTGGGTCTCCAACACAGGCCCTCATGACGATCTTTGGCCTATGTGTTGTAGTTGTGGCATTTACCTTCCCTTGGGACAACTGGGCCGTGTCAAAGGGGATCTGGGACTTCCCAGCGGACCGCGTCCTCTTCAGAATTCGTCACCTTCCGATTGAAGAGATTTTCTTCTTCGTTGTGCAAACGATCCAAGTTGGATTATTGACCGCAGCATTGTCCGCATATTTTCCGGTTGTAGCAGCAGATGAAGCCGATCTCAGAGTAGCGTCACTGATAGTCTTGGGAGGCATTTGCACCGTTTGGTTTGGTCTGTGGTTCAGCACGCGGCGTTGGCGTCATTCGAATACCGCAGTAACGTATGCGTGGCATCTACTCTACTGGTTTCTTCCCATCATAGCAATGCAGTGGACGTTTGGGTGGCCAATTCTTGCGCCGCGGATCGTGACGATGCTTGCAGCATCTCTATTCGTTGGAACCATTCTTGTATTCTCGGATCTATGGGCTGTGCGTAGGGGGATATGGTACTTTGACGAGAGAATGATCACGGGGCATAAGGCAGCGCGCGTGTTGCCGTGGGAAGAAATTGCATTCTTCTACGTCACAAGCATCCTTGTTTCGCAGAGTACATTGCTGTTATTGTCTTCGTCAGCTCGATGATGTTTGACGGAGAAGTTCTTCATTCCTGATGCAATAGGTGATATCTCTTCATGGAGCATTTCCGATTCGATCTTGCAGCCGGTCCCTGGTGGATGTACATGCTTCTGGTGTTGGCAGCCATCACACTAGCGGCCATTACGTACACACGCACAAATCCGCCCCTTTCAACACCATGGCGGATGATCTTTGTTTCGTTGCGTACAGTAGGATTAGCCTGTTTGCTGCTATTGCTCTTTGAACCGCTGATTCGTTTGGTTCGAAGTGAAACCACCACTCCTCGTGTGGCTATTGCGTTGGACGTCTCAAGATCGATGACGATCAAGGATCTTTCCGGCGATCGGGCCAACGTGGCAAGGAACATCGTCCAGTCTCTGCGGGACGGATTTGGTGATGATGCCGAGCTCTTCTTCTTTGACGATGGTCTACGGGAGGCGGGAGAGATACCCACAGATTCAATTCGATTTCATGGATTCAGAACCAATATCGCCAATGCGATATCTGGAGTATCGAACCGATCTCTCGATGCGGCTTCATATGGTGCTGTGATTCTCGTATCTGACGGGAACCATAACGCAGAAGACGTTCCAGTGCACGTGGCTGAACGTTCCGGTTTGGGAGTGTATTCGATTGGAGTTGGAGACACCGTTCCACCCAAGGACATCCATGCCGCAAGTATACTTGTGAATGGTATTGCTGTTGTTGGCGAGCCCCTTCCCGTGACCGTTGAGATCTTGCAAACGAATATGGAAGATCAGGATGTAGAAGTGATCTTTGAGGACAATTCCAAGGAAGTGGGACGAGAACGTATCTCACTCCGTAGGGGCATAGGGAAGCAATCTATCACGTTCGTTTGGACACCTACAGCGGATGGTATTCGTAAGGTGAGTGCACGTGTCGCACCGGTGCAAGGTGAATTCACGCAGCGTAATAACCTTGTACAGGACTTCGTTTCAGTACGCAAAGACAAACGTCGCGTGGTGATCATTGCCGGATCTCCCAGCCCAGATGTAACATTCGTCAAATCGGCACTCGCGCACGATCCATCGGTTACCATTCAAACATTTATCCAGAAACAAGGGGCCGAGTTCTATGAAGGGGCTTTCCCGGCAAATGCACTGGACGACGTAGAAGCCGTGGTGCTGATTGGCTACCCAACACAATCGTCATCGCGAGACGTCATTGAACGTATTGCCTCGGCATGCGCTAAAGGTCGGTCATTGATGTTCATTCCGTCGCTTCAAACAGACTACACCAAGCTGGGTCCATTTGAAAAGGTCCTTCCGTTTCGTGTAGGAGGATCTCGGCCGCAAGAGTTCCTCGTAACGCCGGACGTGTCTCGGGGCGCATCCGCCGACCCCATCATTAAACTGAG
>DATGWS010000215.1:0-9333 GCA_035299365.1 Candidatus Didemnitutus sp. | reverse complement strand
CTTCACGGTGAAGGGGGTGTTGAGTCGAGCAGTACGGTCTCGCAACGCGTCCACGATCAAACCGTTCTCTGTTACAACGATGTTGCCTTTTCCAGAGGAGAAAAGTTCGATGTGAACATGTAGGGTTTCGAACCAAATAGTGATGATCCTGTCGTGAGGGTGTTTCGTGACCATAACAACGATCTCACCCACTACTGCAGACAACACGTCAATCGCGTTGTTGCGTGCCCTCCGCATGGACGTGCGCTCTGTTATGGTGCCACCATCCGGCGATACATCAAGAACAAAGGTTCGCAATTCATTGTCAAGCAGAAAGACAAGTGTTGCTACATACTTTTCTTGTGACCAGGCTTCAACAAGTTGAGCCCCTTTCCACCGAAGAGATAGGGCAGTGGCTACGTGTTCCAATGTAAACTGATGACGAATCACGTTTTCTTCTTCTTCGACTTTTTAGACTTCTTTGCCGGTATCACCAAGGCCGGAGTCTGCGGATTGATAGCCTCTTTCCATGGTGTTGGTAAAGACGGAGCAATCCGTCGAGCTGCATTACGAACCCATTGTGGCACGGATGAATACCATGCAGCAAAGGATACAAGATCACTCTGTGTTGTATCTGAACACGCCAGAACGCGAAGTCCGGAGACCATTGCGTATCGGTCATTGACGCTACGTAGCCAAGCGGTAATGGACGACATAGATCTCTTTGGCCCTCGAACAAGTCCTTCCACAGCTGCATAACGTACGATCTGTTCATCATCCTCAAGTGCAGTACGTAACGTGTCCAACCCAACGCCCATTCGGCCCAAGGCATAGGCTGCACGCTGGACAACATAGGGATGAGGATCTTTTAGAAGAAGCACGAGAGCTGAGAGAGCGGACGTATCGCCAATCTCGCCGAGGGTGAATGCTGCAAGGCGTCTGCGCTTCCACGAGGAGTCGAGTGTTGCGATGATAAGCGGCTGAACACACTCAACGGCCTTAACCTTTCCAGCAACTGTAGCGCAAATGTTCACGGTAGCTCCGTCTTCAGAATCTAGACCTCGGAGCAGAACTCGCAATGTAGAATCGCGATGTGAGGCAAACAGTTTCGGCAGCACGTTCTCCAGGGTGAGTCTCTCTCTTGGCATTTGTGTGGAGAAGTGCGGCTCAAGTCCGGCAATGGCCGTCTCTCCCAATTCTCCAAGCAGTTTTCGAGCAGGTTCCACATTGGGCTGGAATCTCAGCGGAGCGGCTGATGCTTGAATGAAAAGACTGTCAACAGTTGATGACAATGGCATCTCAATGCGTTGTGGATCCGGAGCTGCTGCTGCTTGTTTCGTACTTGATGCGTCTCCTGGTGTCGATTCGCGATCAGCAAACACTCCATACGTGGATCTCGTTGTAAGGGTGTTGTTGCGTGTTCGTTCTCCGTAGCTATCCGTACCATTTGCATCGAGAAATACGCCGATCATACCATAGGATCTACGGAAATCTGAGTAGCCCATCGTGTTTGATTCATTGGAAGCGATGTATGCGTCATTGCCGGCTTCATCGATAAAGATCGATACAGCATTTGCATTTCCTGCCCCAAGTGATAGGCTTTCGCAGACATAGGCGTCATTCCCTGATTCATCTATCAACGCGCCAAGAGCAACGTCATGACCACAGCCCTGTGAAACACCATGGGAGACATAGACGTCGTCGCCATGTTGATCGCGAAGGATACCCGTGGCAAAATGAACGCCGGCACCTTGAGCATACTGATACGACTCGTACCGATCGTCGCCGCCTTTGTCTAGGAGAGCTCCCAGACCAAACCAGTAGCCAGTGCCCTGACCATAAATATCAGACGTGTAGAGGTCGTTTCCAGCACCATCGAGGAGAATTCCAATGCCACCGGACGCGATTGGGCGTGAGCCAAGAGCAGCTCCTTGGGTAAAGGTTACCTGATGCGCGTCATAGCGCAAGACATCAACGTAGGGGCTTGCAGCGATATAGCGGTCGTTGCCGATGAGGTCGCTGATCATTCCTGCACCACGTGTGCCACCAAAGCCCTGAGCTTGGGCATGGCAACGATAGGTGTCGTGACCATCGTCGTCAAAGACGAGTCCAATGCCAAGGATTCCGGAACCCTGAGTATTCGACCCCGAGAGGTATGCGTCGTCGCCCTGCATATCATGAAGGATCCCTGCACCCAGTAGCCCACTTCCGATTGAAAAGTCGCCGGCCGAGTACATGTCATTGCCTCTCCGGTCGATAAGGATCCCAACGCCCCCTACACCTGAAGCAAAGGAAAAGTCCTTTCCGGCATAGATGTCGTTTCCATCAAGATCCACGATACATCGGATTGGCATATAGAGAGCATCGGTCTTTGTTGTGTCATCTAGCCGATAGACGTCGTTGCCACCCACGTCAATGATAACAGCGTAGGATCCGATATAGGTGTCGTCATCTGGTCCGCCAATGGCAACGTGGCCAAGTGGTGTTTTGAATGTGAACGACCGAACACTGTCTCGTAGGAGCTCGAGGTTGTCTTCGCTCTGGGCTACATAGGCAACCAATTGTTGATAGAGTGAGAGGCCATGAATGAACACGTCCTCTGCTACCTTGGGTGCTGCCTCTGCATAAACGCGTTCTGTTATGTCACGGGCGAGGTCCTCGTTTGCTGCCATCTCCCAGAGAGTGGATCGTTCATCTTCTCGTGTGAGCCTCCAAAGCGAGTCTATATGCTCCGTAACAAGAGTCTGCTGGAGTAAACGTTTCCGTCCTTCCGACATTCCGTCATTGGCCTGGACAATGGCAGAAAGGAAGCGAAGCACAATGAAGGAGCTCACGATGTTCAGCCGAGCCGTTGGGTCGTTGCCTAGCCGCTGAATCGTTTCATCTGCCGTAATCTGCGCATCATAATTCACCTTGCGATATGTGCCAAGGTCGAGATGTTGCATGAGGGCGGAGAACAGTGCTGTGGAGTTTGCTTCTGTGCGCACCGAGGCAACATCCGAGAGCCGTTGTGCAATGTCAAATGCACGAAGCGGTTCGGTGAAGAGAATGTCGTGAAAGACTAATCTATGACGATCCTGATCGAGTAGGTCAGGGGGCATCTGAAGATCTGACTGTCGCATTCCTATCGCAAACAGCGCCGAATCTAGCATGACCAATGTAGATGGTGCTATGGAACGCTGTCCAAAAGCAGTTGATGATGTTAAGATCAACAAAACACCGGCAATGAGCATCCGTTGGCAATTCCGTGTGATGCAGGTGGTCTTCTGAATCGCAATGTACTGATGTTGTTCAGGGGTCATAGATTCATCATCCGACGAAGTTCCGATGCCAAGTGCGGGGAGATCACGTCAAGTTTAGCTACGATCAACTCCACTTCCTTTCTCTCACCATTACGCAGCAGGCAGCGTGCGCACGCGTACAAGACCTCGGGGGAGTCCGGGAAACGCTCGCGTGTTGTCACCAGCAGTTTGGAGGCATCCGTGCACCGTTCGGCATCAAAATATGTGTTGATCCTTGATGCATGCAGAATGGCCGAGGTGTCGCGAAGGGCTATAGCCTGCGCATGTGTAGCCACAGATTCATCGAATCGACCTTCTTTGCGGTAGATGATGGCCAGTGAGTTGTAGGCATCAGGTGCAAGAAGTGGATTCAGAGAGGCGCAGCGTTTGAAGGACTGGATGGCATCTTCGCCAAATCCCTTTTCGTCATAAGCAAGGGCAAGATTGAAATAGGCCTCACTATAGTTAGGGCGTAAGGCTATGGCGCGTTTGAACGCGCGCACAGAACTGTCGGTTTGCTTTAGAGTTAAACTCAACAGTCCAACATTGAACCAACCCATCGCATCGTTTGGGTCGATTATTGTAAGTCGTCGAGAAATCGCCAATGCTTCTTCGGTCTTCTTCTGCTCTTGTAGTATACTGGTAAGAGCCAGATAGGCATTCGTTTGTTTCGGTTCGCGTTCGATGACATTTCGGAACTGTACTGCCGCATTGTCAAGGTCGCGACGAGCAAGAAGCACTTCGCCATAGGCGAGACGATTGGAAATGTTCTGTGGGTCTCTATCAACAACACGTTCATAGAGCTCAGCAGATTCGTTGAGCTGACCCGTAATGAAATAGCAGTGAGCAAGCTGCTGCACTACGCCAACAAGTTCTGGACGCCTAAACATGGTTTCTTCAAGGGGCGTGATGGCTTCCGCACATCGTCCGGCCTTGGAGTATGCCATACCAAGCGCCCATGTAGGCTGTAGTGAATCGGGAAAACGTTTTTGCGCAGCAAGCAAAAGTGAAATCGAAGCATTCGCATGGTTAAGCTGCGCTTCACACTCCGAGGCCAAGAGCCAGGCCTGCATCATGGAGGAGTCGAGTGCAATGGTGCGATGAGCGCTGCGCAATGCCTCTTGGTCCTTCCCTTGTCTAAGCTGAGACATTGATAACAGCAGAGATGCAAGACGATCGTTCTTGTCTGTTCGCAATGCCTTAGTAGCCAACAATTCCACGGTAGGCCAATCACCCTTTGAAGCTGCAATGCGGAGGTCTGTTGTTGGAGAGGGTTTCTGTGCATGGGTCAGCACAACCAAACAGACGAGGGCGATACAAAGTGCCGCGACGCTTTTCATGATCGTCCGATCGTGTACGTGATATGCACGTCTTGTCCAACGGCAATACAACTATGGAGCGTAAGAGTAGCCGGATTAACCTTGTTGAACCAGACGTGTTCAACGCCAAGAAATGTTGGAGCGATGTGCAGGATCATCTCGTTCACGCACTGTTCGTTAAGAAATGAATGCGCTAATTGAGGGCCCCCTTCAAGGAGGATAGAGGATATTCCATGAGATCCGGTCGCTTCGATAATGGCCTGAGGGTGGAGATAGTGCTCCGATCCGGAAACGTGGACAACCTCAATGCCACACGTTCGAAGGGTTTGCGCACGTTCACCATGTGCGTGTTCCTCGTGGCAAAGAACAATCGTCCTATTCGATGTTGCAGAGCGTGCAACATTCGATGTAGGGGGCGTTTCGCATCTAGGATCAACGATGAGTCTGATGGGGTCTCGTCCGTCAACATGCCGCACGTTCAAAAACGGATCGTCAGCAATTAGTGTACCTATGCCAATCATTACGGCGTCATATTCTGAACGCAGCTCGTGAGTCACACGCCTGCTTTCAGCGGAAGATATCCACCGGTCTCTGCCCACGGGTGCAGATGCGCCGAGATCGATTGACGTGGCTACCTTGAGGGTAACATAGCTGCTCCTGTGTTCGATGTGGTGGATGAACCACCGATTCATCCATGTACATTCATCTTTGAGCACGCCAACAACCACCTCAATTCCATGTGTTCGAAGGATTTCGATTCCACGTCCGGAGACAATAGGGTTGGGATCAACAATGCCAACCACCACACGCCTTATCCCGGATGCAATAATCGCGTTTGTGCATGCCGGTTGTTTGCCATCATGTGCGCATGGCTCAAGCGTTACATACATCGTTGCCGTAGATGCGTCACCAGTGAAGTTCCGTAATGCATCAACCTCTGCATGGATATCTCCAAACACATGATGATATCCGGTAGCAACGATTGTATCGTTACGGACAATAACACAACCTACGCGTGGGTTCGGGCTGACGGATCCCGAACCGCGATACGCTTCCTTCAGTGCTTCCGCCATCCATATTTCGTGATTCACCGTGGCGGCCATTTGAATGAAATGGAAGCCGTATAAGGTTTGGGACGCGAAGGTATGATGAGATCTGCGTGATATTCTCCTTCCGGTACCATTTGTCCTCCAAGATCACGCCCATCCCATGGCATCACATAGCGGTGGATCGCATTCGCATTCTGAGGCTCAACCAAAGTCACAACGGAAAGGAATGCAAGGCCCGCATCGGAGCGCCAGACTACACTTCCTTTCCCGTCAGATATCAACACGCGAAACGATTCAGAGGTAGGGAGATATTCACCCTGTGGAACGTAGATCCGCTTGGCCATGAGGCCAAGTTCGATGGTTGACTCGTCACTGGATGCGCCCCCAACAGCTGTGGCAAATGGTTTCACATCCAATGGCTCTGCTTTTTGATATTCGATGTTCGTTCTAAAGATCAAATGGTCGGTTGCCGTAACCACAGAAACTTCAGCAACAGCACTCCGAGAAGCACGAGCTGCCTGTGTGTCCCAAAGTCCTTCACCTATAAAGATGATCGTTTCATCGGTGCCCGGTGTACCTGCCATGGTGGGGTTGACCATGATCGAGTCATCAAGGTGATCTTCATCGGGGCCGATGTAGATGTCAACGTAGCGGATCGAACGGTCCGATGTCCGCAAACTCGACGATGTCATAAAACTCAGCTGGACCGTGCTGTCGCTCAATCGCACCCCCTTGATGTCGAAAATCGGTCGGGCTACATGGATAGCCTTATTATTCCGCATAAAGCCACTGTACGATGTAGACTTGCATCCCACAGTAACAACGATGGTGCTCGTGAGCAAAAAAAGAAACAGGCCAGTGCGATTCATGGTGGTCATCCTGCAAAAATACGGTGTCAAGGGGCTCCTCACATCCCGCTTCTGCACGTTAATGCCGCTTGAACAACATTGGTAAGGAGATCACGGGACATCTCTGCTGTCTGAACCACGTCTCCGTGTGTTACAGCGCGGCGTCTGGCATCCGTTAATGTATTTGTGACGAGTGAGACAATTCCAACGTGTGCGCCCATGAGCGCTGCCCATTGTGCTTCTACGGCAGTAGACATGCCTACGGTATCAGCTCCAATTTTCCGTAGCATGCGGATCTCGGCACGGGTTTCATAGGAGGGACCAAGGACCTGTGCATAGACTCCATTGCGCACGGGAAGCCCCCTAGACCAACATGTGTCAGTTATACGCCTACTCCAATCCGTATCAATAGGGGAAACCGAGGTCACTCCTTGAACGGAGATTGACCGATGGGTGAGATTCACCGTGCCGGTGGGGATCACAACATCACCAGTGCGTAGGCTCGGATGAAGTCCACCACAAGCATTGGTCAGAAGGATATGTCGTGCACCGCACATGATCGCCAGTGCAACATGGGAGGCGCACACCGACGGCCGAACACCTTCATAGGCATGAGCGCGGCCTGTGAAGACCAAAGCGGTGCCACTCGGAATAGAGAGTAACACCAATTCAGATCCATGACCGTGGACGTTGCTATGGGGCAGGCCAGAAAGAGAGGAATAGGGGATCCGGTCCACGACGGTTCCAACATCGGTGATCGACGAGAAACCGGACCCGGCGATCACAGCGGCATTGATCGGCAGACCCCATCGAGTTTGGAGCAGGGAAGCCCCCTCCTGAACACCATGGAGTGGGTCTTGATGATCGATGAACATCACACGGGAAGATACCACCTTGGTCAGTACGTCCCTGCCGTATCTTTGCCACTTCCATGCACACGAACAGATTGGGCCGAACATGATCAGGAGTATGACCGGTTACGGAAAAAGTGAGATCCTTATTGAAGGATCTCCGTGTACGATAGAGGCCCGGTGCGTTAATGGCAGGTACCTTGAACTTTCTACGCGAATTCCAAAAGAGTGGTCGGATAAAGAAGGTCTCATCCGTGAGACTGTTCGAGAGAATGTTACGCGCGGATCACTCAACATTTTTATCCGTCAAGAAGAGAAGGGGTCGCAACAGGCAGTACAGGTCGACACCGAGGTTGCTCGCTCATTTGTAGAGGCACTTCGGCGTCTGAAATCTGAACTTGGCCTCGAGGGGGATGTCTCTGTTGACCACCTCGTTCACTTCCCGGCAATTTTTCAAGCCCCCCCCGATACCGGTGATCACCCTGATGTGTGGCCCGATCTGAAAAAGGGGCTTGTAGAGGCCCTTGTAGCGATGACGGCCATGCGCGATAAAGAGGGCGACGAATTGGCGAAGGATTTGCATGGGCGACTTGATGCTATTGAAACCGGACTCATCGACGTAGAACAACGCAGTGCTGCCCGTATTCCTCAAGAACGAGAACGGTTGCGCGAACGTGTGAAACAGGTTATCGACGAGGCGTCGATCGATGATCTTCGGATGAACTTGGAGATCACACTGCTCGCTGAAAAGCTCGATGTAACGGAAGAATGTGTGCGTTTGCGAAGCCACATGAAACACTTCCGGCAGTATATGGCTGATGATGCCCAGGCCGGCCGAAAGCTCAACTTTCTACTCCAGGAAATGAATCGTGAGGTTAACACCATCGGTTCAAAGACCAATGATGCAGATATCGCACGTGTTGTGGTAGGCATGAAGGAGGAACTTGAGAGAATTCGGGAGCAGATTCAGAATGTCGAGTAAGAAACACCTCATTATTTTAAGCGCCCCAAGTGGAGCAGGGAAGACAACGGTTGCTCGACATTTGTTGGGAACATTTCCGTTTCTGCGGTTCAGTGTTAGCGCTACAACACGTGCAAAACGCACCGGAGAAGAGCATGGGAAGGACTATTTCTTCCTCTCGCGAGATGAATTCCGCCACGCCATTGAACATGATGACCTCATTGAATCTGAAGAGATCTTTGGAAACTACTACGGGACCTTGCGAAGCGTGGTCTCCGAGGCTGTTTCGAGAGGAGAATTCCTCGTGTTTGACGTGGACGTCAAAGGTGCCCTCTCATTACGTTCTGCCTTTCCAGAAGACACACTCCTGATATTTGTTGCGCCTCCCGACCTAGAAACACTTGCCAAACGGCTGCGCAGCAGGCATACCGAGTCTGAGGAGCAGATCAACGTTCGCCTTGCACGTGCCGAAATGGAAATGGGGCATCGCGACCGTTTTGACCACGTTCTGGTCAACGCAGACCTGAACGAGACACTTGCCCGCGCCGAACAGCTCGTGCGAGATCACACTGAAGGGGCTCCCCAACAACCCTCACTCTTCGGCGAGCCCTGAACACATCGTAACTTTGCATCCTATGAAGAAGCGAAACGAAACACAGCCCTCAATTGCGACAAAAACGAACGGTAGCCCACAACCGACCAACGGTACCACGGTGCCGGCACTGAACATCGCCGATGTTCTTCGTGATTATCGTCTGGCCGTTGAAAGCCGACAAGCATCTATTCTTGGCCGCAAGGAAGTGCTTACTGGAAAGGCCAAGTTCGGCATATTCGGTGACGGCAAAGAGTTGCCCCAGCTTGCAATGGCAAAGGCGTTTATGCCTGGCGACTGGCGAAGCGGCTATTACCGCGACCAGACGTTTATGTTCGCTATAGGAGAGAGTGACGTTCAGAAGTTCTTCGCTCAGTTGTATGCGCATACGGATGTAGCCGCCGAGCCGTCGTCGGCCGGAAGGTCCATGAATGGACACTTTGGGACGAGGTA
>DATGWS010000214.1:0-2638 GCA_035299365.1 Candidatus Didemnitutus sp. | reverse complement strand
CGATCTTAAATGGCATCTGTGCAAAGCGGGGATCGGCATGGAGGACTGCTCGATAGTTGTCGCAGACCTCACGAGGTCCGGACACGGTGCCATTAATGCCTTCTTCTGAGACCAGGATTCGGCCTTTGAGTCCAAGGCGCTGACAGAGTTCTCTGTGTTCGGATGCGAAAACTTCCGGTTCAGAGATCGGAACGAATGCATAGTAGAGCAGAACGTGATACACTTGACTTGTCCTCGTTGCGTCGAAAATGTGTACAAATCTACGAGGTAGATGCGCCACGTGAGCCATTTGGCTTCGTAGATTTGCTGTTGCAGCATTCAAAGAGATGACGATCCCCACCACCATCCGTGGCGGATTGGTTGTTGCGGTCATGTATTGCGTCCTTAGCATCGACATGAACGCACAGGTCAGTCCGTACCCCTACCTTTCCGCACCACGTCTTGAACGTTCCGTGCGGTTGTTGCTCGATGCGGGCATGATCCGCCGAGCAGCAGCCGAGTTGGATGCCTTGTCCCAGGTCCGTAGGCATTCATCCGTAGCCGATGTAGTACCGTTTGATAAAGCGGATGTTCTCCGGCTTTCAGACAATCGAGCCGGGGCTGATCGCGAGATGGATGCATTCCTCCGCGAACGTTCCAATTCTCCGTTCACCCCGCTTGCCTGGATGGAGCGTGCCGTTGCCGCCCTAGAAGACAAGGATTTTGAAGCGGCGTGGAGTCTCTTCGACCAATGTGCCACTGCGTCACACGCTGCAATGGAAGAACGTAACGACACCATCTACGTTCGTCTCGAACATTCAGCACGTTTTTGGGAAGGGGCTTGCAGAGCCTCACTTGGACAATACAAGGAAGCGCTCGTAGCCTTTCAGTCATGTGTTGATGCAGATTCTTCCGGACAGTTTGCGCCATATGCATTCTATGCAACCGGACAACTCCACGATCACAATGGAGACCTGCGCCAAGCAATCAATTCCTATGCAATTGTTCGGACGCAGTACCCACTCTCTAACGTAGTGGTTGCTTCGCGCGTACGAGAAGCGATTGATCTCGTTGCACTGCGCAAACCCGAGCGGGCCCTTGATGTTCTTGTTGGTTTAGAGATGGTCATAGACAGAAGGCCAACTGAGCTGGTTCCAGAGCAGATCGATGCCGAGACAGCCGGTGAGGAGATGTCTCTCATACGTGCCGAGGCACACACCCTTCGCGGACGCTACAACGAAGCATATGATAGTTGTGCAGCATTTCTCCAACGGTATCCTACGTCTAACTATCGCTGGTTTGTCCACCTCCATGCCGGTCTTAACGCTCTTAATACAAGTCGTCCCGACGTGGCTCGTACACACTATGAGGCTGTTCTTGATTCTGTTATAGATGAAGCCTCGCCCGTACGCCAGCAAGCCTTGCTTTACCACGCACTCAGTCTGAAACGTCTTGGTAGAAGTGATGACGCAGTAAAAGCGTTCGGTGCATTGGCTTCACAATCGGGATATGTGTATCAGTCTCAAGCCCTCGTAGAGATGGGGCAGGCGGCGTATGAAGCAGGGGACTACGATAAGGCACGTAAGGCACTCGAACGTGCCGAGCGCGAGTCCCGAGATGCACCAACATCCATACGAGCGCACATACTCCTTGGTGCAACTCTTATTGAACTCCAACAGTGGGCAAAAGCTGCGCAGGCATATGAACGGGCACAACGGATCGCAGAAGAGGCAGCTGAGGAGTTCATGCCGGATAGACAGATCTATCTTGCGGAGATCCGCCTCAAGCGTGGGATATGCCTTGTACAGTCGGGTCAGACGCAGAACGCAATTGCGGCACTCACAGACTATCTCGGCAATCACCCAACCGATATCCACCGAGACGAAGCAACGTTCTGGCTTGCAGAGTCTATGTACCGAGCGGATCTTCTCAAGAACGCTCAGGAACTCTACGAAGAGGTTGTAAGGCGGTACACCGCTAGTCAGCGAAGAGAAGAAGCGATGTATGGTCTAGCGTGGACATTCTTCCGCCGACGCGATTTCGATCGTTCAACCGCGATGTTTGGCGAGCTGCTTCGCACGTATCCTTCGTCGCGTTATGCTGCCGAAGCCTTAACGAGACGCGGGGACGGACTCTACATCTCCAGGCAGTTCCGTGCTGCTGCAGAACAATACGAACAAGCGGCTGCCAAAGCCCCTTCAACAGAAGAAGGACAATACGCGTCATTCCAAGCCGGACAAGCCTCCTACCGAGCCGGTGACCTCGGTGGCGCTATTGAGAATATGAAGCGATTCGTGCAGAAGTATCCTAAGAACAGACTGGCCGATGACGCGATGTATCTCATTGGTTGGATCGCCTTCCAACAGCGTAACGATGCAAAGGCAATTGAAGATTTTCAGAGACTTCTAACGGCATACCCGGATGGCGATCAGGCCGTGCGAGCTCTCTACACGATAGCTGATGCTCAGTATAACCTCGGTGAGATCGATGCATCAATGGCTACATATCGAAGTGTAATATCTCGTTTTCCCTCTCATCCACTAGCATCTGAAGCTGCAAAGAGCATGCAGGTTGCGTTGATCGGAATGGGAAGAACACAGGAGGCACTCGATATAGCAGACACGCTCATCAATGCCAATCCGCAGTCTGGTGCTGCCGA
>DATGWS010000213.1:0-2111 GCA_035299365.1 Candidatus Didemnitutus sp. | reverse complement strand
TCGACACGACTAGGAAAGCTTCCGTTTCACTTCAATGGTCTTGTATCCTTCTATGATGTCCCCAACTTCAAGATCGTTGAAGCCGTTGAGTGCAATACCGCATTCGTAGCCGGCATCAACTTCGCGAACATCATCCTTGATACGTTTAAGCGACTGCAGGGTACCCTTGAAGATCTCAAATCCATCGCGAAGTACGCGAACCTTGTCGTTACGTGTGATCTTGCCCGTAAGGACATAACACCCTGCGATCGTACCGAGCTTGCTGATCTTGAAGATCGCGCGAACTTCAACACCGGAGGTAATCTCCTCCTTGATGTCTGGCGTGAGCATACCTTCGAGTGCAAGCTGAACTTCGTTGATACAGTCGTAGATGATGGAGTACAGACGAACATCCACATTCTCTGCTTCGGCAACCTTGCGGGCAGCCGGCGAAGTGTTCACCTGGAAGCCAACGATAACGGCATCGGAGGCTGATGCAAGCATTACGTCGCTCTCGGTGATCGCACCAACAGCCTTGAAGATGATGTGTACCTTTACTTCGGCCGTTGAGAGCTTCTGCAACGAATCGGAGAGAGCTTCCACCGAACCACTTACGTCTGCACGAACGATGAGCCTGAGTTCCTTCACGCCACCTTGTTGGATCTGCGCTGAGATATCGTCAAGGGTCATGTGACGCATACCGCGGAATTGTTGTTCGCGGCGAAGCTGCTGACGACGTGTTGCTACGTCGCGAGCTTCTGCATCGGTTTCCATTTCATAAAGAATGTCGCCGGAATTCGGCAAACCGTCGAATCCGGTCACCTGGGCCGGCATCGATGGTCCTGCAGAGTCCATGCGGTTTCCGCGTTCATCGAACATGGCACGAACACGTCCGGCAAACTGACCGCAGACGAAGATATCGCCCACGTTGAGTGTACCCTTCTGGACGATCACTGTTACCACATTACCACGCCCCTTATCAACGTGTGCTTCGATTACCGTTGCACGAGCATTGCGATCTGGGTTAGCCTTGAGTTCGAGAATATCGGCTTCGAGGAGGATCTTCTCGAGGAGTTGAGGGATGTTGGTGCCAAGTTTTGCAGAGATCTCTGCAACTTGATACTTACCGCCCCAGTCTTCAACAAGAACTCCATGGTCTGCGAGCTGTTGGCGAATACGATCCGGATTGGATTCCGGACGGTCCACCTTGTTGATGGCAACTACGATAGGAACATTTGCAGCTTGGGCGTGTGAGATGGCCTCTATCGTTTGAGGCATCACACTGTCATCGGCAGCAACAACCAGAACTACGATGTCTGTTACCTGAGCACCACGAGCACGCATGGCCGTAAAGGCTTCGTGACCCGGTGTATCGAGGAACGTAATGGACCTACCGGAGTCGGTCTCAACACGAT
Organism: Candidatus Didemnitutus sp.; assembly: GCA_035299365.1. Taxonomy (GTDB): domain Bacteria; phylum Bacteroidota; class Ignavibacteria; order Kapaibacteriales; family Kapaibacteriaceae; genus UBA10438. Next base: position 717 of record DATGWS010000213.1, on the reverse strand, counting down.
ATGCACCGATGTGTTGCGTGATTCCGCCTGCTTCACCGGCTACAACATTTGCGTTGCGGATGTGATCCAACAGCGACGTTTTACCGTGGTCAACGTGACCCATGATCGTAACGATCGGTGAACGTGGACGAAGCGTTTCAACTTCATCTACATCGTCTTCAATATCCTGTTCCGATTGATCATCGAGGAACGACACCTCATAACCATAGTCAGACGCTATGAGTGTGATCGTGTCCTTATCGAGACGTTGGTTGATGGAAACCATCAGACCAAGACTCATACACTTCATGATGATGTCAGACGCCGTAACACGCATCATGTTTGCGAGGTCGGCTGTTGTTACGAACTCGGACAAACGAAGCGTATTGTCTTCACGAGCGCGTTCTTCCTGGCGGATAGCGGCCTTTTCCTCACGCTCCATGCGTTTGCGCTGACGAAGCTTAGCCCGTCCGCCCGTAGGATTGAGTTCCATACCGGAGAGCGTCTGCCTGATAGCGCGCTCTACATCCGAGTCCGAAACCTGCGTCCGCATACCCTTTACCGGCGCTTTGCGCTTCTTATCTGCTGCCTTCTTTGCCGCTGCTGATTGTCCAAGTCCCGGGCTTGTTGGTCCACCGCCACCTGGACGTGGTGGACGGTTGGTGCTGAATCCTCCGCCGGTAGAACCTGTGGATGATCCACCTTGTCCCTGACCCTGACCAGGACCTTTACCACGTG
>DATGWS010000212.1:0-4512 GCA_035299365.1 Candidatus Didemnitutus sp. | reverse complement strand
GGACTCCTCCGAGACAGATCGTGGATCCAAGGCGGTAACACCAATGTTGTGTCTCCGATCCTGGGCAACATGCAAACAACGGGTATCACCGATGTCGATATCCGCGCCGGTGGACAAACGCGTTTGTTCCTCCAAGGTGGAGCAGAAGTTGTAGACGTTCGTTCGTCACTCAATCTCGATGGCACAAACCGCGAACTGCGTCTCAACGGTAATCCCGGAACAGATGGCTTCGTCCTGGTATCATGGGGCCCGGGTCGCACGCCATACTACACCGACTCCTTGGTGCTGCGCAAGCTCACAGTAACAGACTCGCTTGACCTTCCGTTGAATTTCAACCACATGTATGTGGGTGACGTCACGAATAAGGCGGCCCAACTTCCGCCGGGTGCAGATTCAACACTCTTGTTGATCGTTGGCGGCGCGCCAACATGGACAGACTATTCCAGCCTTCTCGAAGGTTCGGCATGGGTGCAGGGTGGTAATACCACCATCACTAGCAACATCCTCGGCAACATGCGAGCCACGGGCGACCGTGATCTCGACATCCGTGCCGGTGGTTCATCAATGATATTCCTCGATGCGGCAGCTAGCCGCATCAATGCTCGCGATGCGTTCAATCTTGACGGTACAGATGTACCGCTTCTGCTCAACGGTTCCGCCGGCACGGATGGCTTTGTCTTAGTGACAAGGGGTCCGGGCCTTACGCCATACTACACGGACTCTCTCGTCCTCCGTAAGCTTACGGTGACGGATTCGCTCGCGCTCCCGCTCAACTATGCGCATATCTATGTTGGTGACATCACCAACAATGCCGCTCAGCTTCCGCCTGGTATCAATGGATCACTTCTGCAGATCTCTGCCGGTGAACCAAAATGGGTACAACCACAGGACGCCGCCTTCTGGTCCCTCACGGGAAATACAGGAGTAGGACCAACGGCCTTTGTTGGTACCCTCGACGCAAACGACCTGAGACTCGCTACGAATGGCACACCACGTGTCACCGTAGCACAAGGCACGGGGAATGTCACCATGACGTCTCTCGCCGGTGTACCGAGCTCAACACCGGTAGGGGGTAATGACGGCGTTGTGGTGGCCGACGCGTCCGGCACACTCGAGAAGAAAGATCGTTCGATCATTCTCGGTCTGCTGGGGATCTACGGAGGACGCTATACAAATGCAGGTGCTGCTCCCGAATTCAATGTGATCATCACGTTGCCTGTAGGTGCAACTCTTGATGCCCAAGCGTCGATCACTCTAACGCCCGAAGCCTCGACAAGTGTCTCTGCAACACCATTCATTGTGAGTGGTTCCCGAACAGCCAATACGTTCACGATCAATTTCCCCGGTGGACTTAACCCGGGTGAAACGATCAATTGGCTGGTGAAGAACCCATGATGAGCGTAGAGAGCAGTCTTTCCATCGAATGTCCTATTGACATGTCCAAAATGTATCACATCCCGTTTACTCACTTTTTTTGGAGCACTTCAATGAAGTTCTCTTCCATTTTGAAGGGGCTCATCCTTACAGCAGCCCTCTTCATGTTTGTATCGGAAGCTGCCGCACAGCTTCCAGTCCGCACACGCGAGCTCCGCTTGCTCGGTGCGACGTCTGGTATCCTTACACAGAATGTTCCACTTGTTGTGACCGACTACACAGTAACATGGCCATCGGCTGGTGTTGCTGTTGCCGCTGGACACAAGTCATTCCTCTACGCTGATGCTGGTAGCACTGCTACGCAACAGAATCTTGCGTGGTTTGATGTTAACGGCGACATCGTTGACAACGATGCAGGTAGCGGTCTTGCTGGGCAAGTAACGTACTGGGCCGATGACAACTCGGTAACTGGTGAAGTAGGTTTCCTGTGGAATGACGGCACAAACACCCTTACAATGGGCGAAGCCGGCGCAACTGCTGAGATCGTGTTTACGAATGGTACCAACACCGGTACCGTTCAGACTGCGGCACTCACAGCTAACCACACGTACAGCTTCCCTAACATTACCGGTGCGGGCCCGTTCTCTGTGAACATCCCAGTAGCAACGAATCTTCCTGGCACCCTTCCTGCGGATGAAGATCAGATTCTTCTTTCGAACAACGATGGAACTGCAACGTGGTCAGCCAACCCGTTCGCTGGTATCCAGCGTGGCTTGGATAACCCGGCAGATGCTGCCTTCACACACACGGTAACACTTGTTGCAGCTACAGCTGATGCAACTGACCTCATCATGGTCAGTTCCGTTGACGTTGGTGGTACAACAGGTAACATCCTCACAGTGAGTGCAGTTGGTGTGAACCAATTCACCGTAAATGCCTCTGGACCGTTCACAACTACTGAGCGGATCGCCTGGATCTTCATCCCGCTTCCTTAAGCGGACTCTCTTGACCTCCGGGGGTGCGGCCCCCGGACGTCGGGGTGGTGCTGAGTGCACCACGCCGACGTCCTAGAAACAACATGACGAAGCTGAAGAACCATAGAGCCCCTTACCAACACGCATTGATCTTGTGTGGAATACTACTGTGTGCATTTGCACTCGGTAGTATGAACGCGCTTGCTCAATTGCCAGTTCGGACTCGTTCGTTGCAGCTTATCTCGAACAACAACACGAACCTCATTGAGCATCGTGCACCGGATGGAATCTTATCGAACTTCACGTACACGTGGCCGTCGGCATATCCAACAAATCCAACAGACAACTTCCTTACAAGTACACCAACAGGTACACTTGCATGGGCCAACTATGATGGACTGTTCTGGAGACTCGATGGAAATGCACCGGCAACAGCAGCGAGTTTCCTAGGACCAACATCTGCCGGCGTACCACTGAATCTCTCAACATCCAACGCTGTTCCGGGAAGTATTGACTTCTATATCGGACCGGTTGCTCCTGCTAACAGACGGATCACGCTCGACAATACATCCTTCAATGTTGGGACGATTGCTGACCCTGTTGCAACGAATCTCAACGGCACGCTTTCGGCTGAAGGCACAGCACTTATCAATACGGTTGGCACAGCAAATACCACAATTGGAAATGTTGGTATAGGGGGCTCTACAGTAACGCTCAATGCAGGAACAACCGGTAACATCATCCTTGGTGGTGTTGCTACCGATGCAACTCCAACGGAACTTCTCACGATCACGGCCGGCGGTCAAGTACGTCGTTCCACAATGTCGGGTACGGCGCAAGAAGGTCTTGTCTATTCGAGCGGTGCATACCGTCTGGGTGGTTCTGCAAATACAGATAGTCCATTCTTAACCGACCGCTTTGTGAATGTTGATGGTTCTGATCTGACGTTCACAGCCAATGTTGGTGCGGAAACGCCACTTACTATTGTTGGTGGCGTCAATAGTGGTGTTGTGCTTGCAGCCAGTGCCGGTGGTGACATTGTGATGACCGGTGTTGATGTGGATGTAGCATCTACCGACTTCCTTACTCTTGATGGATCGAATCGTGTCCGCCGCGCACCTGTTGCAGGTACGGCACAAGAAGGTATTACGTATTCAGCAAACGCCTACCGTTTGGGTGGTCCGCTTGTAACAGACAGTCCATTCCTCACAAATCGGTTCGTGAATATCGACGGCTCGAACCTGACGATCACATCGAATGGTGGTGCTAACACGCCATTCGTTGTAACAGGGACGGCTAACAGTGGCGTAGCACTCAATGCTGATGGTCTTGGCACACTCGAGCTCACGGGAACAACAAACATCAATGTCTCGGGTACTGCTAACACAACGATAGGTAATACGGGCGTGGGTGCTACAACGGTCACCCTTAACGCAGGCACAACTGGGAACATCGTTCTTGGTGGAGTTGTTACCGATGCCACACCAACGGAGATCCTAACGATCACTGCCACGAATGAAGTGCGCCGTTCAACACTTAGTGGTACAGCACAGGAAGGTATCGTCTTTACAACGGGCGCATACCGACTCGGTGGTGCAGCGAACACAGACAATCCGTTCCTTACAAATCGTTTTGTGAACATCGACGCATCGAACCTCTCGTTTACGTCTGATGGTGGAGCAAGTACAACGATGCTCCTCACTGGTGGTGTCAACAGCGGAGTTGCGATGACAACAGCTGGTACGGGCACGATCGCCATGACCGGTCCAACTGACGTAACAGGCGCAACAACGATCAATACTACAGGCGCGGCCAACACAACCATCGGCAATACGGTTGGTGGCGGTGCAGTATCACTCAACTCTAGTGGTGTCAATCCAATCACGATCGATGTCGGTGTTAACACCAACAACCTCGTATTGAACAACATCGCAACAGATGCAACACCTACGGAGTTGCTAACGATCACGGCTGGTGGACAAGTGCGACGCTCTACGATGTCGGGCACGGCGCAAGAAGGTGTTGTCTACACAGCAGGAGCCTATCGTCTTGGCGGAGCCGCGGTAACGGACAACCCGTTCCTAACTGACCGTTATGTAAACGTTGACGGATCGGACCTCACATTCACATCAAATGGTGGTGCGAATACTCCACTCGTTGTAAC
>DATGWS010000211.1:0-2905 GCA_035299365.1 Candidatus Didemnitutus sp. | reverse complement strand
ATGCCTCTCACCGTTCTTCAACCGATGTGCAACAGCCTCAGGAAGCACGTTAAGTAACAAGCCATCACTACGTTCCTGTTCGGCCTTCAGATCTCGTGTTCTGTCCTGCACCTGGCGCTCGAGTTCATGATTACGGGCAGTGATCGTCCGAACACGGTTGCGATAAAACCCGAAGCCAACTAATCCGATCATGAGTGCTGACCCAACCTTCAGCCACAACGTCTGCCACCACGACGGTTCAACAATGAGGGTAAGGGGCTCCCGAGGCTCCTTCCACGTACCATCTACATCAAAAACCTGTACGCGAAAGCGATAGGTTCCAGGACCTACGTTTTGATACCGACCTTCTAGCAGTTCCGCAGTCTCGATCCAGCGCTCATCATACCCTTCCAGCAGATATCGATACCGTAGGAACTCTCCATACGTGGGATCCACAACAGAGAAACGGATCGTAAACGGCGAATCCTCATAGGCCACAATAAGTGAATCACGGTCATTCAACCACGGGTCGAGTGCACGTAAAGAATCATTCACTAGCAGCGAGCTGAACATCACGCGTATATCCGTACGTACAGCCGGTACAGTATGTGGATCCAAGACGTGAACTCCATCACTATGCACCATCACGACCTTGATTACGTTGCCAACCCTTGGGAAGAAGGCCTCCTTTATAAACATCTTTCCACTCTCCGTTTCCAAAGGAATGAGGCGGAAACGATAGGACTTTACATCGAACAACTCCACATGTGTGGATGCAACAATCCAAAGTCTACCAAGGTGATCTCGTTGAGCTCCTAAGTATGGCTGACGACCCACTTCTACAAAGGGGCTTCTGATGCGTTCATAGGTACGTTTCGCGAGGTCTACAATGACAACACCTCTGCGGTCTACGATAACAGCTCTCCCGTTGTCGATCATCGATACATACTTGATCGAAGCAAGGAGTTCGGTTGTCGCATTCACCGGACGAAGATCAGCTGGTGTTACCAGTCCATTCGGGGCCATGGTGCCCAGTTCGCGATATCCGTAAACCCAGGTCTTGCCATCTCTACTCGGTATGAAGTCGAGCACTGCGTCTTGTATAATGAAGTCGCGGAACACCCCTTGCGGTTTTTGAAAGACAAACCGATCCGTTTTCGGATCGAGAACATACTTTCCATAGTCCGTAAAGGCCCACACCCGACCGTCGGGCGATTCGCTGATCCGTTCTATGATCTCACTATACAGCTCACCGTTCGGACTCCCCGATGAAATGACATAACGCTTTGCCGTCCGCTCATTCGGCCAATAGGCAAGGACCGATCGGTATCCCCCTAGCCATATCCTACCATCACGCGCACGGTACAAACTGCCCATCATCTTCATATCACCCATGCTCACTGCCTCGGCTGTTCCTGTGCGAATGTTGATACGCGAGAGCGCCGGCGTATCCCCACCAACAATCGCCATAAATCGGTCTTCATCGATCCCTGCCGTCCTCGATATCGCAGTAGGCCAATATGTGGAGTGAATGGCAAAGGGGCGTTGTGGATCGGCAATGATCACACCAATGTGTGGGTCGTAGGCAGTGATGCGATCTTGGTCATCAATATTTATCGGATGTACGTTGTAGTTATCCCTCGCTACCTCCCGTGGCAGCTCAATGGGAACGTATCGAGGAACGTTTGTTCTGAGATCGTAACATACCACTCCGCCCATGCCCGAGAACCACACGCGATTCTTGCTATCCGCGACACACGAGAACGATCCGTTCAACGGCGTGACACCATGTGCTGTGCCAAGAACAGATGTGAGATCTACAACACGCGTGTGATAGCCCCCTGATGACCCGGGAGCGATAACGCAAACAGAAGAATGAGAATTCACGAGAAAGAGTCGATTCTCTGAAAGTGTGACTCCACTGAATTGTTCACTGATATCAAAGGAAGATGGTAGCACAACCTCGCTCAGTGAACCCTTCTTTCCGAGATTTACCCGAAAAAGGTGTCGGCGGTGTTTATCGATAAGCCATGCGGTACTCCCCGACTCCGGGATCAGCGTGATATCGGGCATCATTGCATCTTCAGAAGCAATAGAGTGCATAACCACAAACACACTATCGGCGAGCTCACGTACTGCCAATCCATAGCTCGTTGCCGCCCAGAGCCGTCCGTTAACGTCACTCACCATCGTAGCAAAGCCCGTCATCGTCTCTATGTTCCCTGTTCCGGGATTCTTGATATAGGCAGTGGAAACTCCACGCGATCCAAGCGTGCACACCATATTCAGCGGTGGCTCTGATGTACCGGATAGTCGCCAGAAGACAGCCACAGAATCATTCATCCACCGCAATAAGGAACCTTTAAGGTCCGTGCTATTACGATCTCCTCGCGGGCTCCAATTTCTAAATGCCTGGCGCCCCTTATCAAACGTAGAGATTCCATTGATGGATGAGAATCTCAGGGTTCCGTCAGCACGTTCCGTGATCGAATAACAACGTTGACTCAGAATCGAAGATGAGTCATCGAGACTTGGCATGAATGTTTCAATCCGTTTACCATTCCAACGACATAACCCGTCTTGCGTTGCAATCCACGTGTATCCGTATTGGTCGACGTGCGTTGCATTGATATCAAACGACGGTAGACCATGTTTGACGTCGAGTATGCGTGCGGTGTAATGCTGGGAATGGAGTTCCATGCCACCTGCCATCGCAATGCCAACCAGTAGACCAAGCGCATATCTCTTCATGCTGCCCCCAAGAAGTAGCTCCGAACATACGGTATATGCACCCAACAGAATAATCCTGAAGGGACTATCATAACTTTGCTCCAGCTGATGAGGAGAGACATGGAACGGTGCATACCGACCTTGATTATCGTCCTCCTCCTGACCTCGTGTAGTAGTCCTCAGGAGACCGTAGACA
>DATGWS010000210.1:0-4050 GCA_035299365.1 Candidatus Didemnitutus sp. | reverse complement strand
TGGTCGGTAACGTTCATAACAACAACGTAACGTTGAGTCCATCCGGATTGTTCGCCCCCAAATCCCCAGTTCGCAAACAGTGGAGTAACGGCAATTCCCTCGATGAGCGGCGTTGCACGGACGCGAGCAATCACGGGTTCGTTGGGTTCTCCATCAACACTCTCAATAGAGAATGGGTCTATTGCAGGGTCCATCACAACAACATCAAAAATGTTACCCCAATCACTGTCATCGAAGGCAACGGGCTGCGTTGTGGATGTGTTCACTCGTACGTTTCCGAAATTCACGATATCGTTGAACCCTTCCGTGCGACTGCGTGCAACAACGGGAATACGGATCTGCGTATCAGCAACGGACACTACAACGTCGAATCGATAAAGTCCTCGTGCAGCAGGTTCAAACAACACGTCGAATAAGAACGTGCCCCCTGGCTCGATAGTAAACGGAAGCTCAAGATTTTCAGCGGCGAATGCATGGACGTCGCCGTCTGCAAATGACACTTCGCTAATGGTCACCGCTTCTGAACCATCATTGCGGATGAGCTCTCCAAGGTTGATCGTTTGACCGAAGGGACTGTTCACCTCTCCAAGGTCAACATAGGGCTGCAACACATTGAGTTTTGAGTTCGCGTTGGCTACCATCATACTCCCACTCAGGTGAACCGCGTAATCTTCTCCGTTATCGAATTTGATGTACAACACAGCCCAGTGCTTACCAACACCCTGAGGGATGAATCGCAGATTCATGTTCAACGAAGACTGCGGTCCAATCTCAACTTCATCGTAGTTGTCGAGCAGGAAGAACTCGCTCTTTTCATCTGCAAGCATGATCTCCTTGATGCGACGTGCATTTGAAGACCTGTTCAGCAGGATCTCCATCACCGTTGTGTCTTTTGCAGCGTTGAGCACAACATTGCCGAACTCCACGTGTTTCACAGCTTGCTGTATGCTTGAGGGGGAGCGCTGAATGTCATACCAACGTACCCAGGCCCTACCGCTATCACCCACGATGATGGCACGGTCTGTGGCTGCTGCCATACGGCCAAGACCTTTGTATCCGTCTGCGATATCGGTTATACTCCAATTCACTCCTGCATCCTTGCTTCGGAATTGCGACAGGACAAGAGACATCTCATCGCCCAACATTTGATAGCGATAGCCCGTTGCGATAACGTTTCCGCCGGAGAGACCGATCAGGCTCGACAGCATGGCCAGTTCTTCATGCGTCTCCTTTGTCCAATCGTCACCGGCATTTGTGGAACGATAGATCGCACCTTGGTTCATCTCCGTGATCCCGCCGGCTACAAGGTCCCCACTCACAAGACCAATGGTTGTAAAGGCAATGTTGGGTACACTTAGAGCGCCACTCCAATTCCGACCACCATTGGTGCTTCGGAACACGATTCCCTGGCCAACGGATCCTTGTGCAGGACGCGATCCGACCACAAAGCCGAGTCCATTGGAATAGAACCCTACTGCATGTGGTGAGAATGATTCCATTGGGATCGTTACTCGTGTGAAGGTAGCGCCCGTGTCCGTTGAGTAGGCTATCACGGGAAGTCCATCAGCATCCTTACCAACAACCACAACGTCCGTTTCGTTTACAAAGGCAACATCCGAGAGCTCCCACGCTGTGTCTGCGATAAACACCTCTGTCGTGGCTCCGTCCAAGATCCGAACGATGCGACCTTCAGTACCAACGGCGATCATCTCACCATTTGGTATCACCGCAACAGCGTTCATGTTCACGTTTGTGATGGACGGCGCCGCTGGGACGTCTACGGAGCTCCATGTACGCCCTCCATTGGTTGTACGCAAGAGTGTTGCTGTGTCTCCAACAGCATATCCAACAAGGTTATTCTGCATTCCAACGTCGCGCAGTGAGTATGGCGTTGGCGTCTGCGTAGAGTACCACTCTTCCCCTGCATGCACCACGGCGATACAGAGGAGTTGAAGAGCAATGAAGGTCAATAAGGTTTTCATGAGAGATCCGGTAGATAGGTTGATAGAAGTACCCCATCAACGTATCTGCAGAGCTTCTGTTCGTACCAAATTCCGCGTATTCTCCGATGTCAAACACCGCAGCAAGGGGCTCCTCGGAATAGAAAAAGCCTCTGTGCCGGGGGCACAGAGGCTTTTGATAGTGTTTGACGTTGCTTTACTTGCCTTCGGCGCGCTTCTTCTGATGTTCCTTGATCATTTCCTCTTGGATGTTGCGAGGTACCGGTTGGTACTTCTTGAACTCCATCGAGAATTCGCCCTTGCCCTGTGTTGCAGAGCGAAGATCAGTTGAGTAGCCGAACATCTCGGAAAGCGGGACTTCGCACTCAACCGTAACGTAGCCGGCATCAGAGTCCGTACCCATGATAACACCGCGGCGTTGATTGAGTTGACCGATAACCGAACCTTGGAATTCGTCAGGAACGGAAACCTCAAGCTTCATGATCGGCTCAAGAATCGTTGGTTTCGCTGCAGAATACGCCTCGCGGAATGCCATGATGGCAGCCGTTTTAAAGGCCATTTCAGAGGAGTCAACAGCATGGCTTGCGCCGTCGTTGATCGTAACACGAACCCGCACAACAGGCTGGCCGATGAGCGATCCTTCAAGGATAGATTCCTTGAATCCCTTATCACAGGCAGGGATATACTCACGTGGAATCACGCCGCCAACGATGTCGTCAACAAACTCGTAGTTCTCAACGGCATCAGCCGGCAACGGCTCAATGAATCCACCAACGCGCGCAAACTGACCAGAGCCACCTGTTTGCTTCTTGTGGGTGTAGTTGAATTCGGCTTGTTGGGTAAGCGTTTCGCGGAAAGCAACCTTTGGACGTCCAACGGTTACCTCTGTGCTGTATTCGCGCTTGATCCGTTCAATGTAGATCTCAAGGTGAAGTTCACCCATTCCCTTAATGATTGTCTCACCGGATTCTTCATCACGCATCACACGGAAGGTTGGATCCTCTTTTGTGAAGCGGTTAAGTGCCTTTGAGAAGTTCACCAAACCAGCCTTATCCTTCGGGGCAACAGCAAGTTCGATAACCGGGTCTGGAACGAACATCGACGTCATCGTATAACGAACGTTTCCGTCCGTGAACGTGTCACCCGATGCACAGTCAACGCCGAACATGGCCACGATATCACCGGCCGATGCTTGGTCGATTTCATTCATGTCATCCGAGTGCATACGAACGAGACGTGGAACCTTCACCTTTTTGCCATTGGCAATATTGATGATCGAGTCGCCCTTCTTGATCGTGCCTTGATAAATGCGCATGTAGGTGAGCTGACCATAACGGCCATCTTCGAGCTTGAACGCCAACATCACGAGATCCTTATTCGGATTCGTTTCCAGCGTAACGCGAGCTTCGTTGTTGTCTTGGTCAAGTGCTTCGTTCTTCACATCTGCAGGCGCAGGAAGAAGTGCAGTTACACCATCAAGAAGTGTTTGAACACCCTTGTTCTTGTAGGCCGAGCCACAGAACACCGGCGTCATCTTCATTGAGAGCGTACCCTTACGAACCGCCTCTGTAAGCTCTGCCGGTGTTGGCTGCTCATCGAGGAGGAACTTTTCCATCAACGCATCGTCGAAGTCTGCCGCTACCTCGATGAGACGGTGGCGAAGGTCTTTCGCCTTGTCCATAAGGTCTGCAGGGATCTCTTCCTTGCGGATGTTGGATCCGCCTTCACCATCGAAATACACAGCTTGCATGGCGATGATATCGATCACACCTTCGAGCTTGTCTTCGAGACCGATAGGATAGGTAACGAATGCGGGGTTGTGTGCGAGCTTCTCACGAAGTTGGTCGGCTACACGGTCAGGGTTTGCACCAGAGCGGTCGCACTTATTGATGAAGGCCAGACGCGGAACGTTGTAACGACGCATCTGACGGTCCACCGTAATGGACTGCGATTGAACACCAGCCACCGAGCACAACACAAGAACAGCACCGTCAAGAACGCGAAGGGCGCGTTCCACTTCTACAGTGAAGTCAACGTGGCCTGGAGTATCGATGAGGTTGATGTCAAAGTCTCCCCACGTACAATACGT
>DATGWS010000209.1:0-3387 GCA_035299365.1 Candidatus Didemnitutus sp. | reverse complement strand
CGCTACATCCATGGCAACGTAGGGCGCGGCACATTTACATGGTACGGCGGTCATGACCCCGAAGACTACCGTCACGCAGTTGGAGACCCTCCAACAGACCTTGCCCTACATCCCACGTCACCCGGCTATCGGCTGATCCTGAATAACGTGCTGTTCCCGGCAGCAAAGAAGAAGAAGCAGAAGACGTGATGAAATGACTTCACTCGCTTCGCTCGTAATGACGTAATGACCAAGTGACTGACGACTAACCTCTGCAAGCAAGGACCGGCACCCCCTCCCTAGCGAAGCGTGAGGGAGGGGGACCGGGGAGAGTTCTTGCTGCTCCCCTCAACTCCGCTCGGGATGACGACCTCTTCGTCATTACGTCACAACTGTCATAACGTCACAACTGTCATAACGTCATAAAGTCATAAAGTCATAACGTCATTCCGTCATTTCGTCATTCGTCAGTATTCGTCATTGCTCCCAACACGGCAGGAACCCCCTTTACGAGGATGTCTTCGGTTTGGAGCCAGGGTGGGTCATTGAGAATTTCGGTGATGCCGTCCTGTGTGATGCCAACGTTCACTTCGCGTCGAATGCAGGTTGTGGGGGAGCCGGTGAAGACGAAATATTTGCCTTCGAATGAAACGACGGCGTCTTCGGGGACAACCCAGCTTGTACGGGGCTCTGCATCGATAACCGCTGTAAGTGTTGTACCGGGAATAAGCGTTGGATCCGGCTTGTTAAGGTGGGCATGGACGGAGATTGTTCTATCGGCAGCTACATCCTTACCGATGAGGTGAATGTGTGCATCGCGCTTAATGTTTGGTGCATCGGTGAAGGAAACGGTAACGTGTTGATCAATCCGAAGCTTGAGTACATCGCGTTCAAAGATGGTGAGCTCTATGTGCATGTGATCGGTGTTTACGATCTCCATGATGGGGTTGTTTGGCGCGATGTATGTGCCGGCATTAATGTTCACCTTTGTTACGTAGCCGCTAATTGGCGCCGGTACTCGTACGGATCTCGATAACGAGTTTTCATCCAGTTTCTTCACGTCAATGTTGATGAGGGCGAGTTTTTCAGCAAGAGCTTTTCTTTGCACACGCATCGATCGTGTGTTAGCAGATGCGGCTTCGAGCTTCTTTCTTGCATTGACGGAGTCCTTGGCTAGTCGAGACTGACGGATGAGTTCGGCCTCTGAGGCTTCAAGCATCGCAATCGTGGTGAGATAGTCTTGCTGTAGGGTAATGAATTCCGGACTCTCCAAGACAACGATTGTTTCTCCTTTTGTAACATGAGAGCCGGGTAGGACGGACGTTGTGCGAACGATTCCGCCAAAGGGAGCTGTAACGCTATAGGCGTATTGGGGCGGTACATGCACCATGCCGTTGGCACGGAGTCCTGTTGTGAGTTCACGTCTAATTGCCTTGGAAACCACGATGTGCGCGTTCGCTGCCTGCTGTGGTGTGAGCTGCACAGTATCTCCCGAAACACGAGCACCCATATCCGTAGGGGGCGTCTCCGTCTTGGTGCATGCCGCAATCGTGAAGAGCAGTGCGAGTGTGATGCTCAAGTTGCGAATTAATGTCAGGTGGGTGTTCATCGAGTTTGTCCCATGAGATAGTCGTGTTGGATGATGAGGTCATAGAGTCTGCGACGTGCCTGCACATCGTAGGTGCGGGTCTGCAAACTCTGCAAGAGGCTTGCCTGTAGCTCTAGCCAGCCGATCTCACCGGCTTGATACGCAGACTGTGAATGTCGAACAAGTAGCGCAGCCTCGGCAAGTCCTGTCTTGGCGTAATACTCAACTGCTGCTCGTGCGGCTTGGAGATCTATATCTATTTGCTGACGCCATGCAGAGAGTGTTGATATCTCCTGCGCAGCTCTCTGCTCTGCCAACGTACGTTGAATACCGGCCGCTTCAGTCTTTGCCGCAGTAGGAATGAACCACAAGGGCAGGGCAAGCCCAACGGTAAAGCCGGAGAAGCGGTCACCGCTACCAGCTAGCCGATTCTGATCGGGAAGCACGGTGCCGTTGAGTGACTGATTGAAGTATCCAATCGTGATGTCCGGCCAATAGCCGGAAGACGCTACACTCTTGGCCTCATCAGCAACGCGGATTCGCTGGTTGGCAAGATCGATTAGGGGGCTTGCTATAACAGTATCGGCATTTCCGGGAATGGGTAACGCCGGAATAGTGGTTTCCAATGCCGTGATCGGTACAACACTTCCGCACAACACGCGAAGTTCCATTTCTGCTGTACGTATGTTGGATTGTGAAGCCAATCGTTGCACGCCGATCTCCGCACGCTGCGATTCAGCATTCACGCGTTCTAACATCGTGCCTTCGCCTGCCTGCTCACGCAGTGCTGCAACTTCAACGGCCTTATCGAGATAGCTCTCTTGTTCCTTGAGTATGGCGTCGATCTCTCGATTCATACAGATCATCGCATAGACTCTGCGGACGTCTAAGCGAATGCGATGCTCACCAACACTTCGCCGTAGCTGTGCTTCACGATATGTTTCGTCTGCCAAGGACTGAGAGGCAATCATCTTGGTGGGGAAGGGCACCGATTGCATGATCGTGATGTTGTTGTCAGCCAACGAGGAGTTGTACTGTCCGCCCATATAGGTCACGGACGTAGGACCGAGATCAATCGCAGCTCCTCGCAACGCATCTGCCTGACCTTCTTCTGCACGTGCAGAACGCAGATCGATGTTGGCAACAAGTGCTGCCTTCATCGCACTATCGAGCGAAATGGCAACAGGTGCTTGTGCCGAAATCGAAACCGGTAACAACAAGCAGGCAAGAAGCGTAACAGATGTTGCTGCAGCAAAATTATGTCCGCGCTTGTGTCTGCGGTGTGTGCGTCCGTCCGAATGGCGTGCGTGACCGAACATGGTGTAGAGCGTGGGAAGCAAGAGAAGGGTAAGCATCGTAGAGGTGATGAGTCCGCCGATCACGACTGTTGCCAGGGGGCGTTGCACTTCCGACCCATCACCCTGCGAGATGGCCATTGGTAAGAATCCAAGTGATGCCACCATGGCCGTCATCGCCACCGGTCGTAGTCGCTGCGAAGTGCCAATGATCACCACACGTAGCATGTTGAAATTGCCTTTCTCGTGCAGCTTCTGAAACGCACTGATGAGCACAATGCCGTTGAGAACGGCAACACCGAACAGTGCGATGAATCCAACACCGGCAGAAATGCTGAACGGCATGCCGCGCAAGAGTAATGCGGCTATGCCACCAATTGCCGAGAGCGGTATAGCCGTGAAGATGAGGAGAGCGTTTCGAATGCTTTGGAAGGTCATGTAGAGCAAGAAGAGAATGAGCAGCATCGCAGTTGGAACGGCGATCATCAAACGCTCCTTTGCAGCAGCGAGATTCTCAAACTGACC
>DATGWS010000208.1:0-3335 GCA_035299365.1 Candidatus Didemnitutus sp. | reverse complement strand
GAGCCAGTCCGTAAATGCACCAAACCAGCACAGTACAAACGCAGCTATGTAGTGTTCATAGAGAAGCGTGTAGACCACGGGTCCCGTTAAAACAAGACGTACGAGTGAGATCGCATTAGATGCGGTCAAGAATGTAGTGCTAGATGGTTGAAGGCGCACGTTGGAAGCTACGAAGGGCGATGAGAGTGATGGATGCGCCAAGGCCAAGGATCATCGGCTCGCCTAATGAAAACAGAAGCGATGACCCGCTCACGACGGCCGGTATGACGATGATCGGCACAATGGCGTGTGCAAGTTGCCTCGACTGTCTTGTGAAACTCATGAGAAGGGGCAGGAGTAGTGCCGGAACTACGATAGAAGCAGCATTGTACATAAGATCGATGATACTTGGCACCAGCCACGCAGCAATGATGCCCAATGAGCCCGTTATGATGAGGCCAATTCGTAGAGAGACTACCTGTGGCGAGTTCCCACGCCAAACATCGATGAGATCGTGACCGATAGTGGTAGCGCTTACGAGAGCATATCCGTCCAGTGTTGACATTACAGCGGCAAAAACTCCGGCAACAAAAAGCCCCTTCCAAACCGAGGGCAAGACAGATTGAGCCAGGGCCACATATGTGTCTGTTGGGGCCACTCCAGTAAGGTAGGCAACGGCATAGAGTCCGGCGATGAGCTGGAGGGCATCGAACACCATCCACATTCCTACGCTAACAATAATGCCACGTCTGGCAGTTGCCACATCGCGAGATGCCGCCGCCCGAACATGAAAATTCGGATCGACGAATGTCTGCATAGCTACGAGAAACCAACCTATAACTGGCGTCCAACCAAGGCTTCCGGGCAAGCTGCTGTGCGTATCCGGCAATCTTGAGATCATTGCCGACGGTGATCCATAGACCATCATGCAACCCACTACAAGGGCAACAAACCCTGCATACATGATAATGAACTGCACAACATTCGCAAAAACGTCACTCCGTAGTCCACCCTTGGCTACGTAGACCATTGAGACTACGGTGCCTATAATGATGGAAAGAAGAAGGGACAAGCCGGTGATCGACTGAACAATTACACCAAGCATGAGTTGATAAGATGCCGGAATGGTTATGATGAGCATAACAATGGCAGCCAACGTTCGAGCGTGGGGGCCATAGGTAATACCAAGCTGATCCGGAATGGATACCGCCTTTGATGCCCTCACTCGTTGAGCCAGCCAAAGTGAATACGCAACGGCCACCGCATAATACGGCAACCCAAAACACAGGATGAACGTGATCCCGTATCGCATGATAAACTCACCGGAACCAAGCACGGCCCCGTACCATGTTGCTACAAGGGAGGCAACAAAGAATGGAAGTGTAAGAGATCTTCCTGCAAGAACGTAGTCTGCTCCGCTCCCCCCAGCCCCTTTTCGAATGCCTTTCATCCCGGCAATGAGGACAGCGGCAAGGCTTCCGATGATAACAACCACATCGAATATGTCGAGCTGTAGGATCTCCCCCATCAAAACTCACCCTTTTGAGCAACTGAGGTGAGTTTCTTCAAGAATGTTCGTCGATGAATGGAGCATGGGCCAAGCCGAAGTATCGTATCACGATGTGCAGCCGTGCCATACCCTTTATGTTGGGCAAACCCATACTCTGGATACACCGCGTCGATGTCGGTCATCCAAGCATCACGTGAGGTCTTTGCCATAATCGATGCCGCTGCTATTGATGCACTGAGTCCATCGCCATGCACAATGGTTGTGTGAGGGAGTAAATGGGGCCGGAATCTATTCCCGTCAACAAGCAGATGAAGGGGCTGAGCAGTCCCTACAGAACGCATGCAGGCGTTGATGGCCTGGTGCATTGCGTCAAAGGTAGCTTGCAGGATATTCACATTGTCGATACGATCGTGATCTACAAGCGCAACCGACCACGAAAGCGCAACGGAGGAAATCTCAGTTGCGAGTTGCGACCGTTGAGCGGCGGTAAGTACCTTGGAATCATTGAGTCCAAGGGGGATTCTGTCGGGACGCAAGATCACTGCAGCGGCGGAAACCGGACCTGCCAGAGCACCTCTTCCAGCCTCGTCAATACCAATGACGAGGTGGTTATGATGCCAGAATTCTTCTTCGTAGTGTGTGGATATCACACCACAAACCTACTGCTCACCGATGAGTTGGAGGAATTCGTTTCGAAGAACATGGTTTGTGGCCAAATCCCCGCGCATCACAGATGTGATCATCACACTCGAATCATGCGCTTCAACGCCACGTGCGATCATGCAATAGTGCTTAGAAGAAATAACAACTCCGAGTGCGATAGGATCGAGCATATCCACGAGAAAATCGGCGATCTGTTCACCGAGCTCTTCTTGGATCTGCCCCCTACGCGAAAACCACTCAACAATTCGTGTGAACTTTGAGAGCCCGATCACCTTGTCTCGAGGCACGTATCCAATGGCGCAGGTGCCGGAGATCGGCTGCCAATGGTGGGAACAGACACTCATCACCTTGATCCCTTTTGAGATCACAAGTTCATCCACATCCTTTCGGTTTGGGAAGACGGTGATCTTTGGAGCTGGTGTGTACCGTCCGGCCAAAAGTTCATTGATCCACATACGCGAGAGCCTGAACGGCGTATCCGTACTATTGGGGTCATTACGATCGATTCGGAGGATATCAAAGATCTCTGCGAATTTCTGTTCTACTTGATCGATCATCATCATCCGCTCGTCGTTGCTGATCGGAGCATTGCCATTTGCATCAAAAAGCCGGTGTCCGAGCGTACTTTCCGTTGGGTACAAGTGCCCTTTGCGCAGGAGCTGTCTTTCGAGCTCTTCATCATCTAGGTCCACAAGCGACGTTCTCTGAGGTTTTTCCATGGACATCATGCCTCAAGCCTCTCGGTACGAGGAAATGTTGTGAGTTCATATCGAGGAATGGAGACGGGGGCACCAAGGTAATCCGCAACGTTCGACTCCGACTCATATAGACGGATCATGTGCAATTCTCCGCTTGGTAGCCGGTGTTCAAGCTGTTGCCAGAAAACCACACAGAGATTTTCCACCGTAGGAATGATGCCACGGAGGAAGTCCACATCATAATTGAGGTGTTTGTGGTCCACCTTGTCCACAACGGCCTCGTCGATGATATCCTTGAGCAATTTTAGATCGATCACATATCCCGTGAGCGGGTCTGGAAGCCCCTTAACCGTTACTTCCAGGGTGTAATTATGCCCGTGACCATGGGGATTGTTGCACTTGTCAAATACAGCCTGATTCCGTTCGTCGGAGAACGTTGGGTTGTAGAGCCGATGTGCTGCTGAGAAGGTTGCTTTGCGCGTAAC
>DATGWS010000207.1:0-5681 GCA_035299365.1 Candidatus Didemnitutus sp. | reverse complement strand
GGAATTCGACGCCACATCCAAACGTCTCATTGAATCACGAGACCTCGCATCACTCGCCAACTATCCATCGCTCGGCAGCGCCGCCCAGATGGCCATCCCAACCGATGAACACTATCTCCCAATGATCTACGCTCTATCGATGGCAGAGAAGAACGAAGGCCTCACATTCTTTAACGAGCAGATCGATCTCGGCAGCGTTAGTATGAGATCGTTTGTGGTGGGGTAAATACTAGCGTCGGGCTTTAGCCCGATGTTGAGAGATACAGAGCTACGGAGATACAGAATTACGGGGTTGCTTTGCATTTGACAGGAGGGATTAGCCGTGACGGGATCGGTTCCAAAAGTGATCGTGCTGGGCTTTCTGATAATGACTGCAAGTGTATTGTGTCATACGAGTAGTAGAGCCCAAACAACGACCGGAGACACCAAGGTTGCCTCCCCACTCTTTGGCTGGTATGCAGAGTTTGGGGGCACCGGGTTGTCCACGTTCTCCATACATGGTGAGCTGACCCTTTTCAGATTCAATCGGAACAAGCCAGACATTACATGGGCCCATTCAGTTCGAGCATCTGTTGGATTGTCAGTATTTGACCCTTATTTCCTGCCGGTTTCGCTCAAGTTGCTTCTACTCGATTCACGACATCACATCGAAACCGGGGTTGGGCTCTCGTTCCTATTGAAGGACCGACAAAGGAATGATTTCTATCCTGCGACATCGCCAGTTGGGTTCGTGATTCTCGGATACCGATACGAGCCACAGGATGGAGGCGGACAGATACGCGTGTTTATGTCGCCTTGGTACGAGTTTGAAACACAAAGTGTTGAATTTTGGTTTGGCTTGTCATTTGGTGTTGGAGTTAGTTTGGATTGATGCTAAGCTGATCCACACGTTGCCGCATTCCGGCATAAACCGATTGACGTCAACACAAATCGATGTAGAGCCAATATCACAACAACGAGATAAATCTGTCTGCCTATGAAAGCAGGGGGAGTTATGTCTCGCAAAGACAGAATCAACCGGACATCTCGTAACCATAACTGACAGGCATAGTGTGAATACAAAGCTGGTGACTCTAGCCATCGCGATTCTGATTGGCATGAGTGTATATGGGCAAGATTCTGCCGAGCAGCAAGCTGTTGTGCTCGAAGGCAAGAAACTCTACGCCTTGGAGATGGCCTCTTGGTACGGCACAGATGTCTTCTTGGAGAGATTCCCTGACAAGAAAGGGAGTATCGGGGGCTATTTCTCTTATATGTCCGGGGACAGCGTGAACTGCCTCTACTTTTCCAAGACAATTCCCCCAATGGTTCTTGCCGTTATCTCCTTTGATAGTACGTTCGACGTAAAGTCGGCACGCGTGAACGACACCATTCGAGACTTCACAGCGATTGAGAACGAACTTTACACAATTCGCTTACTAGCGCTAAAGCTGATCCGGACCGACACTTCGATTGTAGTATATAACAACACCAATTTGAACGTGATCCCCCTCATAGAAGGCGACAGTAGAAAGGTGTTTGTTGTGACCGGTCCGCAGAAGAGTGGCGTCGTCATTTTTGGCAATGACTATCTTGTAACCTTCGATAAGAACAACCAGGTGAAGAGTAAAAGGCGACTCCATAACAATGTGATCATGCAGGAGTATTCACCCGATGGACGGATTGACGGAGTTGATGTAGTTAGCGGTATTCATTCACATTTGCCAGAGACTGGCGAACTGATTACCTCAACAGACATCTGCACATTGATGCTTTACGCGAAGTATGCTGGTTGGGAGTCCTATGTCGTGGTAGGCGAGAAGTATGTGAACATCTGGTCATGCAAATCGAATTCATTGCTAGTTGTCAGCAAGGAAGTCTATCAAAAGATTCAGGACCGTAAATAATGAATGAACATGAGGCGAACTTTGAAATCCGGAGTCGCAATTGACACGTACGGGGATGCCCTTCCACTAGTGCGCGTGAATGCTGGGTGAGTCCTGATAGACCCGCCTCTCCGTACCTTTGCAGCATGAACATCCGACTCTTCAACACGCTCACCAAACGCATCGATGCGTTCAGTCCGTTAGACCCTTCTCGTGTTCGAATGTACTCGTGTGGACCAACGGTCTATGATGTAGCACACATTGGAAACATGCGGGCATTTCTCTTGCCCGACCTGTTGCAACGGACATTACGAGTGGTAGGGGGCTTTGATGTTGCGTGGGTGATGAATATCACAGATATCGATGACAAGACGATTCGAGATAGTGCGGTTGGTTCTGAGAAGTGGCGACCAGAGATGGGTACGCAGACCACGGATGCACTCGCAAATCTGAAGATGCTCACGGCGTTCTATGCCGAGGAGTTTCATCGTGATCTTACGTCGTTCAACATTATCAAAGAACACTTTGCTGCTCAGCCCCTTGCCACTGACTACATCCCACAGATGCAGGCGCTGATCAACGATATTCTTGCGTCCGGATATGCCTATGCAAGTGATGGCTCGGTGTACTTCAATGTTGCTGCCTATGCCAAGGACCATGCGTATGGCAGACTCTTCGCAATCGACACCGAACACTTCCGAGAGGGTGTGCGCATCGACGCGGATGAATATGATCGTGAGTCGGTAAGCGACTTTGTTCTGTGGAAGGCGCGCAAGGAAGGCGAACCGTTTTGGGACTACGACGTTAACGGCACGAACCTGCCCGGACGTCCTGGATGGCACATCGAGTGCTCTGCGATGTCGAAGGATATTCTTGGATTGCCGTTCGACATCCATACCGGCGGTGTAGACCTGCGTTTCCCGCATCACGAAGATGAACTTGCTCAGTGCACGGCTGGATATCACGAGCACGACCAAGCAACGTTCTGGGTGCACAACGAATTCCTCGAAGTAGAAGGCAAGAAGATGTCGAAGTCGCTTGGCAACTTCTACACCATGCGAGACCTTGTTGCAAAAGGCATCGACCCACTCGACGTACGTTTTGCAATGCTCCAGGCGCATTACCGCACGGTCTATAACTTCACCTTCGATGGAGTGAAAGGGGCTTCTGCTGCCCGCACCAAGATCCAAGACTACATCTATGATGTGAAGGAACGTTCCACTGCGAGTTCGGGGAGTAGCACTCTCGCGAGCGAACTCCGCACATCTGTCTTCACAGAACTTGCCGACGATCTCCACACACCAAAGGCACTTGCGGCGTTGTTCTCGTTTATCGGTCAGCACGCAGCATCAACACTATCCGATGTTGAGGCAGCCAATGTCCTCAGCGTGATTGCGGAGATCAACGATGTCTTCGCTGTCTTTGAGATCGCTGATCGTCCGGTGATCATTGTCCCCGACGAAGTATCATCGATTGCCGAGCAACGTTGGACTGCACGTACGGCCAAGGATTGGGCGGAGAGTGACAGACTACGTGCGCAGCTCACTGCTCTTGGCTGGACGATGAATGATGGGAAGGACTCCTACACACTCGAACCAATGGCATGATCTCTCGCGTTACCATCATCGGTAGAGGTCGAGTAGGCGGTGCCATCCACCATAGACTCAACGATCGTGGTATTGCCGTTACTGCTGTACGTCGGGATGGTTTTGATGCCTGGTGCAACGGACACGAGCCCATCGGCAACATCCTCATCGTAGCCACCAAGGACGATGTGCTCCGCGCCGTGGTTGAGCGAATCGTTGAGAAGCGCGGCATCGATCTTCAGAACGTTCTCGTACTTCACGTCAATGGATCACAGGGAGCCGAACTGCTAAGCCCCGTTCATGATGTTGGTGCCCTTGCAGCGGCAGCACATCCGTTCCAGACATTTGGCGATGATGACCCATCGGCCTTGGATGAGATAGGGTGGGGCGTGCAGTGTGATGATTCGGCGTGGCATCGAACGCGCGAGTTTGTTGAGCACCTCGGTGGTATCCCGTGGTTGATGACCGACATGTCTCATGAACGGAAGCGCCGTTATCATGCGGCTGCAGTTGCCGCATCGAACTTTACCTATGCAGCGTATGAGTTGGCGCGCCGACTCGCTGATGATGCAGACATCCCCGCCGATGTCTTTCTCATTCCCATCATGCAGCGCACCCTGAAGAATGCATCTACCGCACTGGAGAAGAATCTCCCCTTTGCTATCACCGGCCCCCTCATTCGCGGAGATGTAGACGCCGTGCGACGTCAATTCGAGAGCATTCCCCTAGAAGAACGTGACCTCTACCGTCACCTCTCTCTCGCCCTCCTCCAAGTGGTAGGGGGCGGATTGGATACAGAAACGAGAGATGAGATGGAGATGGTGCTGCGTTGAGCTCACTTGGCTCACCCCGCTCGCTACGCTCTGGATTTCTCGGCTCACCCCGCTCGCTGTGCTCGCCGCCCCTCTCATCCTGAGAGGGGCTAATCGTTCTTTCCCCTTCTCAGGATTGTTCATACCGGACACATAGGTAACATGTGTGCGGAGACATAGGTGACAGTTAAACTTAGGATTATTTGAGGTTCTTAAGGTCGATGATCTTGATCCGATGCGTTGCGAAGTAGATCTCAACGGTGGACTCGTCTTGAGTTGTTCTCACCGCAACGTTCTCACCGATGAACGCTTTGCCAACGCGTATTCGATGACCGTTCCAGCTGACAAGACTCTTCTGGCATACTTTACGTACATGATCGTGCGTGTCGTATTCGACCGTTGGAATGCGCTCGGGGTAGGACATCGGGGACGGTGCATACCGTTCAATGGGCGTCTGCATACCGATTCCTTCATGGGGTCGAACTGTATTGTACTGATGCCTCCAGCGATCAAACTCAGACTGAAGATGTACAGGAGAGTCAAAAATTCGTTGCTGTAAGAGCTCGGCTTTGAGTGTTCGGTGAAAGCGTTCGTCCTTGCCTTGTGTCTGAGGGTGATATGGGCGTGAGTGCGAGACACCGATACCGAGCTTCAACAGCCACACAGTAAACCGCGTATACGGCGACGCACCATCATCACCCCATGGTGAGCCGTTGTCCATGGTCATTCGACGTGGTAGTCCGTAGCATCTGAATGCCTCCTGCAAGGCCTGCTGAACCGTGTTGGTACGCTGGTCGGCACATGCGCGCAGGCAAAGACTGAATCGCGAGTGATCGTCCAGCACGGTCAAAGCGTCAGCATGACCTTTGTAGAGCAAGATCGATTCTTTGAAGTCCATTTGCCATAAGTCGTTCGGCTTGGGATGCTCAAAGCGTCCAACGGCTCGATGACTTGCCGGCACTCCTTGGCAGACGCGTCCATGGCGTTTGAGAATGGCTTGAATTGTGCTCACGCTAGGTACGTCACACCGATCACGAGAAACAATCCGGTGAAGCTTGCGAGCGCCCCATGCAGGATAACAATAGGCAACGTCAAGAACGGCTTGTTCGATCTCGTCGCTGACTCGCTTCGGACTGTGGTGAGGTCTCCGTGATCTATCAACCAGGCCCGACACTCCCGCTTTCTGATAGACATCGATCCATTTGTAGGCCGTTTTCCGGGAGATCCCGTACCGATCACATAACTGCACGACTTTGGCACCCGGTGCCAGAGCCAGTCGAACAAACTCTTCCCGCTGTTTCACGAGTGACGACTCCTTCCATGGCATCGCATACTCCACCAGTATGGTTGATCTGTGATGTCCAAATATGTCACCCATGTCTCCGAACAACTGTCACCTATGTGTCCAGTCTATACAT
>DATGWS010000206.1:0-4800 GCA_035299365.1 Candidatus Didemnitutus sp. | reverse complement strand
GTTAGTATTGCCGGTCAATGTGATAATTGGCAATGAACGAAGCACGTCGATGCAGTCATGCTCGATCATAGAAGAAACAGCGTGCATGCTGGTAATCACTAGCTGAAGCGCGTCGGCCATAAATGCAAGGATCGATGCTTTGTCTGAGGTAGTGACCACTTCGAGTGCAGGCACTACTACAAGCTCGATGCTTAGCTCTGCCGCAGCTTCCATCGTTTCCCTACGTGGCTGGCGTGTCCACAACACCTGATCAGACATTGCGCGCCACGGAGACTAGCGCTCTCGCACCAGAGCGCAGAGCCTGTTGAACCAGATCTGCGACAAGCGTATGGGCACTGGTTCTTGCAGCAGTCCCTGATACCTCTACGGCCTTGGAACCGTCAGCGTTGTGAATCGTGCACTTCATGGAAACTGTGAGCTTGTCCACAGTGGCGATCGCGCCGATGGCACTCGAACATCCTCCATCAAGAGCCGCAAGAAACGTACGTTCCAGGGTAGTGGCCAGCGCCGTAACTGGATCATTGAGAATCAAAAGCGCATCGGCAATGTTCTGGTCTGAAATGCGACCAACTATACAAATTGCACCTTGTGATGGAGCAGGTATCATCCAATCTATACGTTTCATTGTCTGCGGCGTGAGATTTAATCGTTGGAGAGCGGCCTCGGCCATGATGATGCCATCCATCGTGCCGCGTTCCAGATATGAAAGCCGTGTTGCGATGTTACCCCTAAGTGGAACAGTTGTATGATGAGGATAGCGATGCAGCCATTGCGCTGACCTACGCCTAGAGCTTGTACCAATGGTGAGCCGCTGCTGCATCGCTTCCAGCAATAATGTTGGCGATGCCATGATGATAGTATCGTGGACTGAACCTCTCGGCAACACGGCCATTATACAAAGTCCTTCTGGCATTGTTGTTGGCACATCCTTCATTGAATGCACAGCAATATCAATCTGTTTTTCCAGCAGTGCCCTGTCTAGTGCCGCAGAGAATACACCAACACCATCAAAGTGCCATAGTGGGGTAGATAGATCTAGATCTCCTTGGCTCTCGATAATAACGGTTGTGGTGTTGAACGCACCCGATAATGCCGTGGACACGGCATCAGCCTGACGGCGTGCCAAAGCACTACCTCGTGTACCAATACGCAGTAGTTTCATGTACTGGCGGTCTCACGGCCATCAAGCACAAACAGCCCATCTACTATGTCAGTCGGCAGACGATCGCGATACCGAATACTGCTGAAGATGGACCTTCTGAAAACCTTAACCAGGCTTCCGATAGTGGCTTCATCATGTTGCCCCTCAGCACGCATTGTTTCTTCTACGTGGCGCAGTAGCGGGTGGATGCGCTGGGACAAACACCAAGTTTCAACTGCCTCAATCTCCTGAGCAACGATGCTTTTCGCCTCAGGTATCGCAGATCGCCGCCCGTGACTTGCTCGTCCCATGCGATTTTCGATATCGCCAAGAGTATACAAGAGCACACCACAAGACCGCACAGAGGGATCTATAACACTGGGAGAACATACATCCACTACAACGGCACCCCGTTTAAACATCAGTGTGTCATCTGCTCGGAATGTGGTGCCATCAACGGCAAAGAGCACAACGTCAGCCGATGTTACCCAATGCGGAAGTGCGCATAGTTGGTCGGCCACAGCACCAATCTCTTCTGCCAGTTCGCGAGCCGTCTGAACGGTACGATTTAGAATACACACGTTGTAGGAGCCAGGATCGGAACAGAGCAGCCGTGCGTAGGCCCTACCAACGAAACCTGCGCCTACTACCACCACATTCATACCTCGTTTGCCATGGCTCGATGCGATCGCGTGAATGGCCGACGAAACACTCATAGATCCATGTCCGAGTATTGTTTCTGCGCGTACCCGCTTGCCGGCCGCTACGGCTCCCTGAATGATCCGGTCAAGTTTCCCATGGCACATCCCATTAGTCAATGCAGCGGCATGTGCAGCACGTAGCTGGCCTAAGATTTCAGACTCACCGAGGACGTTTGATTGAAGTCCACACGCTACTTCAAAGATGTGAGACACCGCATCAAAGCCGATGATCACGGCAGGGGGCTCAGTAGTTTCTGGTAGCAGCGGCAACAATGCCGCCAATGTCTCCTCTGGTGTTGACCCCACGACATAGATCTCCGACCGAAGGCAAGTGAAGAGGATGCATGCTGCGTTGATTTCATGGCGCAACAATACATCCAGAGTGTCCTCGGCGGACGGTCTGGATACAAAGGGAAGTTGAATAACGCTACAGTTTTCGAAAACACGTACCATTGATGCGAAACTATTCAGAGGAGACTTGATGCGGATATCCTATTCCGAAACGATTTTATCCGAAAGAGAAATCCGTGGCGCACTTTTCTAGCCATTGACATAGGTTTGCTACGTGGAAGCCGCTAACAATCACGCACCTGAACACTCCATTGCACAGATCGAACGTCATGGTGACGATTCTGTCCAATACCTACGGATTCGCACCCAAGATTACGATGCAGACGTGGACGTTGCGGTTAAGCCGGGAATGATCAGCTTATATTTCAACAGCATATCAGCAATGTCATTCAGCTTTCAAGGAGGGCGATACGTTCATACTATGCAACCGCGATCGTTGATGATCATCTATGAACCACAGCACCCGTCTACCTTTGTGGTTAAGGTTCCAGCGAAGGAAGAATTGATCGCAATACGCATAACAGTGGAAGCTCTTCACCGTTTGCTGCACTCAGATCTGCATGAATTGCGATTTCTTCGTTCGGAAAATATTGACAAACGATTCCATTCCGAGCGAGCACAGTCGTCTGGTGTGGAACAGACGATGTATCAGATTGCAACGCGCCATTGTCCTTCCGGCCTAGAGCGGGTATTCGCGCTTTCAAAGACATATGAATTGCTGTTCCATGCCTTCCGAGTTGACGCTGATGTCGCCCTCAATCATTGTCCGTTTCTTGCTGATGAGGTGAATATGGAGCGCATCCGTAATGCCAAGCAGATCCTGCATGATGAACTTCGCAACCCACCGGGAATCAAAGAATTAGCAAGGCGCATCCACATGAATGAGACACATCTGAAGTCGGGCTTTAAGAGGATCTATGGTTGCACTATCCATAGGTGGGTGGTTGAACAGCGCATGGGCAGTGCATATCATTTGCTAGAATCTGGAACACATAATGTAAATGAAGTAGCCGAAGCCGTTGGTTATCAAAACGTCAGTCAGTTCATCACAGCGTTTAAACGACGCTACGGCATCACACCAGGTAAGTTGACTCAGACTTTCCGTGAGGTACTTGGGGTATGAAACAGGCCGTTATGCTTGTAAATCTGGGATCACCTTCATCGCCTTCCGAGGAGGATGTACGTAATTATCTTGATGAGTTTCTTCACGACCCAAATGTGATCGACCTGCCATGGTGGCTACGTAGATTTATCGTGGACGGTATCGTATTGAGAACACGTCCACCTAGAACAGCAGCGCTATATGCCTCCATATGGACCAATGAAGGATCACCCTTGATCGTCAGTGGCAGGGCCTTGCGTCAATCAATTGCGGATATTCTGGACGTACCTGTAGCATTGGCCATGCGATATGGTGATCCATCGATCTCGGAAGCGTTAGGATCGCTCGTCGCAGCGCACCCCAACCTAGAGCACGTTATCCTAGTGCCGCTGTATCCGCAATCGGCGATGGCAACCACGAAGACTGTAATTGATTCATTTGCAACTGCGCAACAGCAAATCGCTCCAACATTGCGAACGAGCGTCATCAAACCTTGGTACGATGAACCTCGCGCGATGTCTCTTCTTGCGTCAAGGCTCTCATCGATGGTTGATGCTGAGACTGACGCTGTGATCTTGAGCTATCACGGCATCCCGAAGCGTCACTTGCACAAGATGGACCCAACTGGGCATCACTGTAAGGCAGATAGTGAATGTTGTACAACAGCATCATTAGCCCACGCTACGTGTTATCTCCACCAGTGCAAGGTAATGACAGATGGCATTGCCGTCCTATTGCCGATCCAAAGAGATCGGGTGCACATGACATTTCAATCCAGATTTGGATTTGACAGATGGCTCACGCCATCCACGGATGACGTGGTTGTGAAACTCGCTAGGGAAGGTGCAAAACGTGTTGTACTTATGGCGCCGGCCTTCGTTGCCGACTGTCTTGAGACATTAGAAGAGCTTTGCATTGGAACACGTGAGAAGTTTCTACACCATGGAGGCGTTCACTTTGACTATGTTTCGTGCCTGAATGCTGACTCGCGGTGGGTGCAGATCTTAGCATCACTAATATCATGTGAAATGGATACATGCAGATCGTAGTGATTGGTGGTGGTCTAACTGGTATTGCTGCCGCGAGGGCTCATCAGGATAAGGGTCATGACGTTACTCTAGTGACGAACGATTCGCACCTCGGTGGGGTACTGGCAACAACAGTCATTGATGGCGTGCCTCGCAATCATAGTGCTCAGTCATTTGCACTAACGGCTGATCTTACCGCTCTCTTCACTGCATGGGGGGTGCGTGACGCGTTGTTTGATGCACCGCCAGAGGCAGGCACTCGATGCATCGTGTATCAAGGCAGAGTGCACCGTCTTAACAGCCCCTTACATCTCATCACGAGTAGACTCGTTCCCGTCACCACTGTGTTAAAGGCACTCTTGCGATTGGGGAAGCCGTTGCCAGAAGGTGAGCCAACCATTGCTGAGATAGTGAGGTATTATGCAGATCAGGTAGTGGTGGAGCGTCTGGCGCGGCCCATCGTGGCGGGTATCTTTG
>DATGWS010000205.1:0-1739 GCA_035299365.1 Candidatus Didemnitutus sp. | reverse complement strand
GTCTCTGCAACGTTGGAATCTGGTGGACGTTCCGGTGAGATCTATTCGATCGCTCTCAACAATGCTGCCACCCGTGTGGCTACCGGTGGAACGGACTTCATCGTTGCCACGTTCAATGCTGCAACAGGAGCGCAGATCGGCACAGCTCAGGCTGTGATCGCACCAATTCTTGGACTCGACTACTCTCCAGATGGAACCGGCCTCCTCTCGTCGGGCGGTGATGGAACAGTAAAGATCTACGATGCCAATACCCTTGGTCTACAATCTTCACTTGCCGGACATGCGGGACAGATCTTCAGTGCCGTGTATTCGCCGAATGGCAAACGTGTAGCATCTGCATCACTGGACTTCACAGCCCGTGTATGGACCTTGGACGGTATCGGATCTATCTCTGACGCCTCCGATCAGAACTTCCGAATCCTTGGCGCAACGGCAACAGCAACGTCGATCGACATGGGCAACGTAGCGCTGGGCTCTGGCACCGATAAGGTAGCCAATGCCGTTACGGCAGTTGGCTCAGCTCCGTTAAAGATCTTAAGCGCTTCCTTCGTGAGCGGAGACGTAACCGACTTTGGTCTGGTAACAACAACACTTCCGGATCAGATAACGGCAGGATCGCCCCTTCCACTCGACATTTCATTTGTCCCAACACAACTCGGCCCACGTTCGGCTGACGTGGATGTGGTAACGGGTACTGGTACGGTGCGTGTTCGTGTAACGGGTAATGGGGTGAACCCAACCTTTGTTGCACCGATCGTTGTTGACTACGGACGTAGGGTGGCCAATCAAGCTATTGTTGATACCATCATCACCTTCCGCGTGCCATCTACGGCAACACAACCGGTATCAGTTATCACCACAACCCTTACAGGCCCACAATCAAGTCAGTTTTCCATTCAGGCTGGTGGTGGAAACTTCACCGTTGCACCCGGACAACAGAAGCAGCTCCAAGTTCGATTTGAGCCGACGGATTTTGGAAGATTTGCTGCAGACCTTGTTCTCGACATACAGGGCGGTGCACCATTCCGTGTACGTCTCTATGGTGAAGGAACCGGTGATGGTCGGATAGCTACAACGGCAACCATCCTGTTCCCTACTGATCGTTGCTCCGATCCAACAAGCACACAAACGATCACGGTTTCAAACTATGGCAACACACAGCTGCAAGTATTTAGTGCCGGTGTGGAGGGGGCTAATGCAAACGAGTTCACCATTACCGCACCTTCGGCGTATCCGATACAGATCGATCCAACAAAGCAGATCACGTTGAACGTAACGTTTAATCCAACGCAGAATGGTCCTAAAGATGCCAAGGTTGTGATCTCATCGAGTGCTGTTAATGCTGTGAACGGTCGCAGTGTTGTCCCCATCTCAGCCCGTCGCGATTCCGTTGGTTTTGAGCTCTCACGTCCAACAGTGAACTTCAATAACATCAATGAGGGTCAAGAATCGATCGAACGCCTTCTGCTGCTCAATACAGGGACTGTTGCACTTCGTTGGCCAAAGACATCGATCGTTGTTGGCCAGTTCCGCATTGAGAGTATCACGCCTGAGGTTACTCAACCGGGCCAGCAATCAGACATGACCATCCGATTCCTTGGCGGAACAGCCGGCACCGTCTATGACGAAACCTACACGTTTGTTGATTCTGTTTGCGGAACGGCAGAGACCCTTCGCATGATCGCAACGGTTAAGAGTTATATCGGAGCCGATCTCCGAATCGCTCGTGTCAACGCCGC
>DATGWS010000204.1:0-4940 GCA_035299365.1 Candidatus Didemnitutus sp. | reverse complement strand
TTTCATTCTGCATTCTTTCCAACGTATGGGTTCGCTCTTCGTTCGTCACCAATGGTGGTGGTTGGCCCGTGACCGGGAAAAACAATCATATCATCCGGTAGAGCAAAGAGCCTTGTGCGTATGGCCTCGAGCAACGTTGCCGCGTCTCCACCAGGGAGATCCACTCGTCCAACACTGCCTTGGAAGAGCGTATCACCGGCAAAAACATATCGAGATGCATCATCGACAAAACATATTCCTCCCTCGGTATGACCTGGTGTGTGGATAAATCGTAAAGGGGCTTGCCCGCCCCCTAATTCAAGAACACCGTGAACTCCATCCAGAGAAAATGCGTTTAGGACTGGGGTAATGGTGAATGGTAGCGGCCAAATGGTATGCGCCATCGGGTCGATGAGCCGAAAGTGGTCGGCTGCGTGGACCACAACTCTTGCGCCTGTTGCGGCTGCCAATGCGGAACAATCTGCCGTGTGATCCCAGTGCGTGTGCGTAAGGAGGATGTCGGTTACCGTACAGCCTTGGCGTTCCGCCTCTTCCAAAACTGGCTGGGTGCAGCCAAACGGGGCATCAACCACGTAGGCATGGGCCAGGGCGGGGTTGCAAACGAGATAACACATCGTGGCTACAGGGCCACATTCAAAGGCGTGGACAATTGGCATATGCGGAAACTACGACGGGTTGGGAGAATCGTTATCTTTGCCAATCTAGACAACAGGAGTTGTGATGATCCTCGACTATATACCGCTTATGATCATGATCGTTCTTGGTCTGATCTTCGGCGTGATGAACATCTTGATCGCAGAGAACGTTGGTCCGCGAAAAAGCACGCGGACAAAACTCTCTACGTATGAGTCCGGCATGGAACCAGTGAAGACTGCACGTGAGCGATTCACTGTAAAGTTCTATCTCGTTGCTATGATGTTCATCCTCTTTGACATCGAGATCGTTTTCATGTATCCTTGGGCCGTGCAGTTCCGTGAACTTGGATATTACGGTCTTGCCGCAATGGTTCTGTTCATGGTCTTGCTGTTCAGCGGCTATCTCTACGTCATCAAGAAAGGTGCTCTCCGATGGGATTGAACGAACAGATTGCGCGTGACGGCTTTGTCACCACTACCGTTGATTCGCTGATCACCTGGGCGCAGAAAAATTCCCTTTGGCCTATGCCAATGGGCATTTCTTGTTGCGCTATTGAGATGATGGCGTTTGGAGGACCTCGTGCCGACTCATCACGTTTTGGTTCTGAACGATTTTCGTTCTCACCACGCCAGGCAGATCTCATGATCGTTGCCGGCACGGTAACGTATAAGATGTCTTGGGTTGTAAAGAAGATTTGGGATCAAATGCCGGATCCAAAGTGGTGCATCGCCATGGGCGTTTGCACGTCTACAGGTGGCATGTTCCGCTCGTATCCGGTTGTGCAAGGTATTGATCAGTTCCTTCCGGTTGATGCCTACGTCTCGGGTTGTCCACCACGCCCGGAAGCCCTGATGAATGCATTGCTGTTCATCCAGGATAAGGTTGCTCAGTCCAAACCCCAGCTCCTTAATCTTGGTAAGGATACTGGCGACGTTCGTCGGTCAGATCTCATTATCACACCGTAATGGTGATTGCCGGAATCATGACGGGCACGTCAGTCGATGCGATCGATATGGCGGTCTGCGAAATTTCAAACAAGGGAGACCACCACGAGGTCTCCCTTCGTTCGTTTGAGACCCGCCCCTTCTCTGATGACACGAGAGAATTGATCATGCGCGCACTCGCCGGAAATGCTTCCATGGAAGAATTGTGCGATCTGCCGTTCTTCCTCGCCCGAGATTATGCTGCCGTGGTTCGTGAGCGATCATTCTCTGAACCGCTCAGCGGTGTGGCCATTCATGGTCAAACACTATGGCACCACCCTCCAGTCTCTACGTGGCAAGCTGCTTCAGGTCCGGCCCTAGCAGCTTTGCTATCTGTTCCCGTTATCCATGATTTCCGTTCAGCAGATGTCGCACTTGGGGGTCAAGGGGCTCCACTCGTTCCTGTGTTTGATGCGGCTACACTGGTTCATCCCACCGTCGATCGAGTTTCTTTGAATTTGGGAGGTATGGCAAACATCACTATCCTGCCTCGTAATGCTTCTACCGCTGACGTGTGGGCATTTGACACCGGTCCGGGCAATGTTTGGATCGACGCCGGGATTCGATCCACATTTGGAAAGCGTTACGACACAGATGGGCATATCGGTCGTGCCGGACGTGTGATCCCTCCTATGTTTCAAGAGTGTACGTCCTTCCCCTACTACCACCAAGACCCTCCCAAATCTACCGGACGGGAGTTGTTTTCAGAGGCTGAAGCGCGCAGGCTCATCACCAAATATTCGCACCCATCTAGCCCCCTAGAAGATGTTGTTACAACGATGACCGAGGTTACAGCATGGTCCGTTGCAGACCACATCAGACGTTATGCCCCTACTACAGTAGAAGTTCTTGTTTCTGGAGGGGGCTCGCAGAACTCATTCCTTTTGGAACGCATCGGAGTCTTGCTGCGCGATATGGGAGTAGAGGCTGCAATTGTGGTGCATGAGCATTGGAATGCAAAGGAAGCAATGGCTTTTGCCTATTTGGGATGGCGCACGATCAATGGTCTTCCGGGGAACCTCCCAAGGGTGACTGGTGCAAGCCGAGCCGTTGTCCTTGGCAGTATCGCAAAGGTTTGAGATACCGAGAACTCTACGCTACTCAGCTGTGTTTCGTAATTTTGCCCGCTCACGATATTAACACGCAAGGTTTTCCGCATGTTCACGCTCCAGCTAACCGAAACCCACGAAATGATTCGCGACACTGCACGCCAATTTGCGCGTGACGAAGTTGCACCAACATCAATCGAGCGTGATAAGAATGGAATCTTCCCTACGGAGATCGTGAAGAAGTTGGGAGAACTGGGTTTTCTCGGCATGATGGTTTCTCCTGAATGGGGCGGATCAGGACTCGATGCTTTCAGCTACGTGTTGGCCATGGAAGAGATATCTGCCGTTGATGCCTCGGTAGGCGTTGTGATGTCGGTGAATAACTCCCTCGTCTGTTGGGGCCTAGAAACGTATGGGTCCGATGCACAAAAGGAGAAGTGGCTTCGCCCACTCGCTACAGGTCAGGTCCACGGTGCCTTCTGTCTTTCCGAACCAGAAGCCGGATCAGATGCAACCTCTCAGCATACGTCAGCAGAAAAGGTTGATGGCGGTTGGGTCTTGAATGGAACCAAGAATTGGATAACGAACGGAACAACA
Source organism: Candidatus Didemnitutus sp. (assembly GCA_035299365.1). Taxonomy (GTDB): domain Bacteria; phylum Bacteroidota; class Ignavibacteria; order Kapaibacteriales; family Kapaibacteriaceae; genus UBA10438. The sequence goes on along the minus strand of DATGWS010000204.1, from coordinate 1,675 downwards.
GCCGGCACCTATTTAGTGATGGCTCAGACAAATCGCGAGCTGCGTCACCGCGGCATTTCCTGCTTTATCATCCCGCGCGACACGCCTGGCTTTGAGCCTGGACTAAAGGAAGACAAGCTCGGTATTCGTTCAAGTGATACATGTTCCATTGGACTCACCAATGTTTTTGTACCGGACGATCAGGTACTTGGAGAAGTAGGACAGGGTTTTAAAATCGCGATGGAATCACTGAACGGCGGACGGATCGGCATCGCTGCGCAGGCACTCGGCATCGCAAAGGGTTCATTCGATGCTGCGTTAGTTTATTCAACACAACGCAAGGCATTTGGTAAGCCGATCGCAGATCTCCAAGCCATCCAACTCAAGTTGGCAGACATGGCAACACGACTCGAAGCCTCCCGCATGCTCGTGTATCGTGCCGCCTACATGAAGGATCAACATCAGAACTACATCAAGGCTGCTGCGCAAGCAAAACTCATGGCATCACAGACAGCCGTCTACAACGCGCTCGAATCCATACAGGTACACGGCGGCTATGGCTACGTTCGTGAATACCTTGTAGAGCGCTACCTCCGAGACGCAAAGATCACCGAGATCTACGAAGGCACAAGCGAGATCCAACATATTGTGATCGCTAGGGAGTTGTTGAAGGAAGTCAGTTAGAGTGTTAGAGTGTTAGAGTGCTAGAGTGCTAGAGTGCTAGAGTGCTAGAGTGCTAGAGTGCTAGACGAAAGCAGCACTCTAACAATCTAACAATCTAACATTCTAACTACGGAAGCCGCGCGCCGAGCTTGACTTCCCACAGGCGCTGGTAGCGTGTGATGTTACCCGTGGTGTTTACCGAGCGAGAGACATCGAGCATAAAATAGCGCATAGCGTCGGCGTCTGAGAGTACCGTGAACGGGACGGAGATCGTGATAGTGCTATTGCCAGCGAAGTCGCTGATTTGGCCGGTTAAGCGATAGCTAACATCACTGAAGAGCTGACCTGATACGGTCAATCGTGATTGCGTGATATCGGACCCAATATCAATCTGTGTGCTTTGTACAATGCCCCCTACTCCACTCAGAAGATCTCCAAGAGCACTCGTTGCCACTGCAGAAAGTGAGGCGTTCACCTCACCAACAAGATTGCCTTGACCACTTGAGGTGAGTTCGTCCTGTGTTTTTCCAACCAGAATGAGCATCAAGGCATCTCCCGTGATCTTCGCAGAGTCTCCCTCTTGTTTACGGTCATTCCGATATACAGACCAACGAGCGATAGGTTTCTGTTTTGTTCCAGTGATAAGAATTTCAACGCGGAAGTCTTCTGTCTTGTTATCGGCCAGAGTACGTCTATCCTTGTAGACTGCTTTCAGGTCAAGTGTGGGATCGGTCATACCTCCACTCGTAAAGTCCAGTGTTCCACTAGCTACAAATGGTTTATAGAATTTGTACGTGGACGTACCATCCTTTACCCGGACCTTGCCGCGTAGGTTGGTTGAACCGTCAACGAATCGTCCGGTGAAATTCAACGGGATTCGTTGATCCACTTGTTCCAGATCTGCGATAAGGATCTCGAACATGCCGAACACCATTGTCATGAGTGTTCGCCCCTTTAGATAGATGTCGAGGTCGTATCGAAGAATGTCAACGAAGGATGCCGTGGTACTCTTTACGATCGACTCTAGGGCACG
>DATGWS010000203.1:0-18469 GCA_035299365.1 Candidatus Didemnitutus sp. | reverse complement strand
CGTATTCTCGTCCGCAGGTAGATCTCCATTCAATCGTAACGAAATGTGTCGTGATGGTTTGTCAAACCTTCACGGTAAAAACTCATGTTAACCAGGAGTAGGTTTTGAACCTCGCAAACACCTTTTCGAAGTGCCTCACGGCGGTTGCTCTAGCGATAGTCCTTGCAGTACCTGCACGTCTTATGGCTGGGACCACTCCGATGACTGCTGTTGATGGTTTTATTGCCAATGTTGGACAGTGGACGTCCGAGGTTCTCTTTCTTGCCCGACAGAATGGTGCCAATGTTTGGATAACTCGGACGGGCGTGGTTGTAGATGAATTCACGATACATGCAAACGATGGGGCGCGCTCTGGTTCCGTTGTTCGTGAAGCCTTCCGGAATATCAACATACGGTCACAAGGATCCACAGGCCCCGAGGTCTCACGCGTGACGTTTATCAAGGGGAACGTTCAGAGTGGCTGGTATAGCGCACCCGTTCACTCCTATGTGGCAATGGTTGATCTGTACCCTGGCATTTCCTTCTCGTATCGATTTACCGCAGAAGGCCGAGTGGTTCGTACGATGATCGCGCAAGATGGGGCAGATCTAACACAGATCTCCCGTGAGTTGTTGGGCTCTGCGTCACCAGTTACAGCGGATATCACTCCAATCTCGTCTACCGTGTACGGTACGTATATGGGCGGACCTAGCACTGATGTGGTAACGGGACTCGAATACCTAAGCAACGGAGACATCGTAGCCGCTGGTACCACACCGGAACTCGAATTCCCTGGAGTGGTGGGTGGATATGTTACTACCGTGAAAGGACCGAACGACGGATTCCTTGTGCGATTTGATCCGCGTTTGCAAAAGGTGCGTGCGTTCTCGTTTATTGGTGGAGCGGGAGACGATCGGATTCGCGCTGTTGCGAAGGATGCGCAAAACAATCTCTACGTAACAGGAGAAACGAACTCAACAGATTTCCCAACCACATCGGGCGTATCTGGTAAACTGTATAAGGCTGGAATGGATGCCTTTGTTGCAAAGCTCGATTCAATGCTTTCCAAATTGATCGTTGGATTCTATCACGGTGGAAACAAGGAAGATGTTGGCCGCGCTATTGCCGTAGATCAAAATGGCCTTATCTATGTAGCAGGCAACACTACATCTACGACAAACTTTCCGGTGACATTCCCTGTCACTATCAGGGTGACAATTCCGGGACGATTTGGTCAACCACCAACCTACCGTGACGAACCGGGTGGTGGTGCAAACATGGGCCAAACTGATGGCTTTATCGCCTCGTATTCAACGAATGGATCTATCCAACAGTCTCGGTTCTTTGGCCGTGAAGGAATTGATCAGTTCACTGCAATGGCCATCGACCAATCGAATAGCGTCTATCTCACTGGAAGCACCACATCTGCAAACTTTGAAACTGCACCAACGTCCGATCGATTTTCGTCAGGACGCGTGCCGTATGATCGCACCTTCAATGGCGGCAATACTGATGCCTTTGTCGTTAAGCTCAACAATGAGCTTGCTCTTGCAAAGACCGATGATGGAACCTACTCAACGTTCTTTGGCGGAAACGGTGAAGAAGAAGGTCGTGGAATCTTTGTTGACGATCTGGGTCGTGCCTCAGTTGTTGGTGTTACTACCTCAACCAATCTTGAGACGATTGGCTCAATGTTCTCACAAGCATTCGGTCAGCAAGATGTATTCATGGCTGTTTTGGCCAATGACGGCCGAGACCTCGTAAGCGCTACCTATTTCGGTGGTGTGATGCGCGATGAAGTGATTGGTGTTCGCCAACATCTCCACACATCAACTGCAGTTGTCTATGGATCTACTGTTTCTACTGATCTTCCTATTGAAGGAGTGGGCGCAATTGCAAATCGTTCCGGCAGCACAGATGGATTCATCGCCCTGATTAATACATCAACAAATAAATTCACAACACTTGTTGCCGGCAATGGTGAGGATACTGTAAGAGCTGTGGCGGTTGACCCGATCGGCGATCTCTACTTTGCAGCCTCAACGTCTTCAGCGGACCTTCGTACCCTCGATTCTTCGTATGCGCAGAGTGGACCCGGCCTTGAAATCTATGTTGGAAAGTTTGCATTCGGTCTGTTGGAAATGACGTCGCCCGGTAGTGGAGATACCTGGTGCGTGGGTTCAAACCGGACAATTTCTTGGTCATCATTGGGTTTCCCTGACACGTCGAAGTTCGATATCCAGATCGCTCCGGAAGGGTCGAACACATGGACGGATGTAAAGCGTGCTGCCCCTGGCCGAAATTATCAATGGAAGGTTCCTGTACTTCCAACGGGCAGATACATTGTGCGAGTGATGTCATCACGCGGTCATGTTAGCCAGTTGATCACTCCGTTCACCATCTCCAACCCACCAACCATCGAAACTCAACCGCGCAATGCGAGTGCATGTGCCGGACAATCAACGTCGATCAGTGTTTCTGCAGTTGGTGCACAGTTGAGATATCAGTGGCGGAAGGGAATGGTAGACATTCCAAATGCCACTTCGGCTGTCCTTGAGATCCCCGTAGTCGATGCCGCCTCCGCAGGCCAATATTCCTGTGTTGTCAGTGGTGCCTGTTCTCCAAGTGTTACCTCGCAGACCGTTACGCTCGCCATTGCTCAAGCAACTGTGCTCACGGTACAACCGGCTCCAACCACCGTGGAACAATCAAAGCCATTTACCCTGTCAGTTAAAGCAACCGGCACAGACCTCACGTATCAGTGGAGCAAGGATGGCACACCGATTACAGGTGCTACGTCGGCTGACTATCGTGTGACATCTTCAGCGCTAACAGATGCCGGTTCCTATACCTGTGAGGTTGGAGGAGGGTGTGGAAAGATTACGTCAAATTCTGTAGTAGTGACCGTAACCCCAACCACATCCGTAGAACACGATGGTGCATCAATTCAATCGTGGCTGCGTTTGCTTGGGCCAACGCCGGCTACAGAAGCAGCATATATCCGAATCAATAACCAAGCCTCGACTCAAGCACACGCGCGTATTATGGACGCACAGGGACGCCTTGTTAGGACAGTTGATCTAGGCACGTTGGCATCAGACGAGGCCGATGTACACATTCCAGTTGCTACGCTATCTACAGGTGTCTACCTCGTAGAGATCCAAGCCGGTTTGCAAGTTGGACATGTACGAGTGGTCATTCGTCGTTAAGTTGGTGGATGTCACGTTTTCCTGTGGCAAACACACTATCGAGTATGAATACAACCTCTATCCTCCGCCCCCTTCTCCTCTCCCTTTTTCTGGTGACCATTGTTACCGGATTGAAGGCAGGGGAAGGGGGCGGACCTCTTGTATCCGGAGCACTCTTTGGAGGGACCGAGGGAGAACACATCACAGGTTCTGCCCGGATGGCAAATGGTGACGTTGTTGTATGTGGTTGGACCGAGTCGGCTGATATGCAGGTGGATGTGCCCGGCTTCAAAACGGTCTCATCCGGTGGGGCAGAGGCTTTTGTTGCAGTGTTGTCGGCTGACCTGCAATCGATCAAGGCATTCACCTTCTACGGTGATGAATACGAAGACAAGGCCACTTGTGTCGGGATCGATCCAAATGGCCGGATCGTGCTTGTTGGCGAGACAGAATCGATAAAGCTTGCTATGTCCACAGGCTCGATTAGTCAGGTGTATTCGAACGGCATCGATGGATTCATTGCAGTATTCAATACAACGCTGACCACGTTGTTGCGAGCCACATACATCAATGGGCTTGGAGACGAACATCCCATGGCAACCACCGTGGACGCCTCCGGTAGTATCTACATCTGTGGTACGACTACGTCAAACTCCGGCTTCCCTACGAATAACGGCTACGATCGAACATTTAACGGCGGAGTGGATGGATTTGTGATGCGTGTAGATGCCTCACTTTCGATCGTTCAATTCTCCACATATTTCGGAAGTGAGAATGACGACGTCTTTACTGCTCTCCACCTCACGCCAGACGGAGCGTTAGCCGTTACAGGATCAACGACATCTGCGAACTACGAAACCTTTCCCAAGGTTAACCCACAACAATGGTGGACTCAGAAGGACCGACCGTATGATTGGTCCTACAATGGAGGGACAAGTGACGCCATCCTTACAATGTTCACGCAGGATGGTGCTCAACTTGTGGTGTCAACATACTTCGGAGGTAGCGGTTCGGAAATCGGAAGATCGGTCTTCAATGATTCGCGCGGACGCATCATCGTGGTTGGAGAAAGTACGTCGATAGACCTGCCGATCGTAAACGGTCAGCAAACGTCTCCTCGTGGCAATACGGACGTGATGGCAGCGCTTTTTGCCGATAGGGGGCGTTCGCTTGCCGGGTCTACATTCTTTGGCGGTACCGGCACGGAGACAGTTTCTCGCGTTGTAGCTGAGTCCGATGATGTCTGGGTTGTTGTTGGCACAACCACTTCGAGAGACCTGCCAGCGATCGGAGCCGGCACCTCATCGGAATTGCGTGGTGGTACGGACGGATTCATCGCCAAGATCGGCATCACAGTTACAACGTTCTCCTCTACTCTTGGATGGTCATTAGACGAAACATTGAAATCGTGTTTCCTCGATGATAAGGGCGATCTCATCGTTGCCGGTTCATCCACCTCTCCGTACATATCCTTGGATCGTGAGGAGTTGCAATCGTCCGGTGGAGCTGATGCAATGATCGTGAAGTGGGCCTTTGGCTCCCTGATGCTAACCTCACCGCGTGGAGGCGAACGGCTGTGCGTTGGTCAATCCATTAATGCGAACTGGAATACCATCGAAATGGGTCCACTCGAGCCCTTCTTCATTGAACGGTCGGAAGATGGTCTTTCCTGGACAACCATCGTCGAAGGGGTGAAGGGGCGATCCTATCAGTGGCGTCCAACCATCAATGACACAAGTGTTGTTGGTTCCTACATCCGCATTCGGACGCAGCGAGGGCATATCTCTACGTCCTCCGACCGAATAACAATCGATCCACAGGTTGCCATTGATCCACTTCCTACAACCATTGCCGCATGTTTGGGAGCCAGATTCTCGTTCTCACCGAAGGCAACCGGCCGAGACCTTCGGTATACGTGGCGCCGTAATGGCGTGGCCCTTACACAACAAGGTCCAGCACTGATCCTCGACCCCGTCACAACGACATCGGCAGGTAGATATGAGTGTTTTGTTACCGGTGGTTGTGGGCAGACTGTGGCTTCAACCATCATGACGATCACCATAGCCAATGCCCCTCAATTCACAACGATGCCAACCTCGATCTCCACCACTGAGGGTGGGGTAGCGGAATTTCGTGTGCAGGCATCTGCCGGAAGTATCCTTACGTGGTTCCGCACGGGAAGCGATTCTGCTATGGGATCCGGTCCGGTCTTACAATTCTCGCCAGTGGTCCGTTCGGATGAGGGTTGGTATTGGTGTCGCGCAAGTACTGCGTGCGACACCACGGCCTCGGACACGGTAGAGTTGCGTTTCGGACCTCTTTCTGTCAATGAACTAGGCACAGAAGCCCCTTCCGTCCAGATCAGTCCAAACCCGGCTACAGAAAGGGTGCGATTCTCACTTGAACCTGGCGATAGGGGGCTCACCATATCCACTGTCCACGGAGAGATCGTCCGGACTCTCCTAGTGATGGATGCAGCAGCTTTCGCCGACGTAGAGGTTGCCGACCTCGCGCCTGGCTCATATCTGGTTGTGACCACACCAAAATCAGGGCAAAAGCGGCACGGTAGGCTCTTGATCGTGCGCTAAGAGGTAATCAGGACTAAAAGAGTCGTATATTTGTGCCATGGCACAAGAATCGGCGATCCTAGATGAAGTGGTCCAGAGTGACTACAAGTATGGCTTCACTACGGACATCGAGCAAGACCTCCTTCCAAAGGGGCTTACTGCTGATGTTGTACGGTTCATATCCGAAAAGAAGGAAGAACCCGAGTGGATGCTAGCGTGGCGGTTAAAGGCATACGAACAGTGGCTTTCCATGAAGGAGCCAACGTGGCCTAATGTGAACTATCCCAAGATCGATTTTCAAGAGATCATCTATTGGGCTTCTCCAAAAAAGAAAGAAGGCCCTGCTTCTCTTGATGAAGTGGATCCGGAATTGTTGGCAACGTTTGCGAAACTTGGTATTCCAATCGAAGAACAGAAGTTCCTTACCGGCGTGGCAGTGGATGTGGTGTTGGATAGCGTCAGCGTCAAGACCACCTTCCAGGACAAACTTGCCGAACTCGGCATCATTTTCTGTCCAATGAGTGAAGCCATTCGTGAGCATCCTGAGCTCGTGAAAAAGTACATCGGGTCTGTTGTTCCAACGAACGACAACTTCTATTCAGCGTTAAACTCTGCCGTGTTCAGTGATGGGTCATTTGTCTACATCCCCAAGGGAGTGCGTTGTCCGATCGAACTCAGCACCTACTTCCGCATCAATGCGCGAAACACAGGCCAGTTCGAACGCACACTCATCATTGCCGATGAAGGTAGCTACGTGAGCTATCTCGAAGGCTGCACTGCGCCGCAGCGCGACGAGAATCAGTTGCATGCCGCCGTTGTTGAACTCGTTGCACATGCAGAAGCAGAGATCAAATATTCCACGGTGCAGAATTGGTACCCCGGTGATAAAGAAGGCAAGGGTGGTATCTACAATTTCGTTACCAAGCGCGGGATCTGCGAAGGTGCACGAAGTAAAATCTCGTGGACGCAGGTTGAGACAGGATCTGCCATCACGTGGAAGTATCCTAGTGTGATACTCAAGGGAGATCACTCCATTGGGGAGTTCTACTCCGTTGCAGTAACAAATCACATGCAACAAGCAGACACCGGAACGAAGATGATGCATATCGGCAAGCATACTCGTAGCCGTATCGTATCAAAGGGGATCTCGGCGGGATTATCGCAGAACAGCTATCGTGGATTAGTGAAGGTTCTCAAGGTTGCAACTGGTGCAAGGAACTATTCGCAATGCGATTCGCTTCTCATCGGTGATCAGTGCGGCGCACATACGTTCCCGTATCTCGAAGTGGCAAACAAGACAGCTACTGTTGAACATGAAGCTACAACATCAAAGATCGGAGAGGACATCCTCTTCTACTGTAATCAGCGAGGAATAGACACCGAGGCGGCAGTTGCCCTCATCGTGAATGGCTATGCTCGTGAGGTCCTCAATCAGCTACCCATGGAATTTGCCGTGGAAGCTCAAAAACTCTTAGCAATCTCACTCGAAGGAAGCGTAGGATGACCCCAATTCTCCAGATAACGGATCTCACTGCAGGTATCGAAGAACGCGAGATCCTCAAAGGAATAACCCTAACGGTCAACCCCGGAGAAGTGCATGCGATCATGGGTCCGAATGGTTCCGGAAAGTCAACTCTTGCCTCCGTACTTGCGGGCCGCGCAGACTACACGGTATCAGGTGGCACCGTGTCCTTCATGGGCAAGGACCTGCTTGAAATGGCTCCCGAAGAACGCGCACGCGAAGGAATGTTCCTCGCATTCCAATATCCTGTGGAGATCCCTGGCGTTTCTACTGCCAATTTCTTGAAGACGTCGGTAAATGAACTACGCAAGCATCGAGGCCAGGAGCCCCTTGCACCTGCCGCATTCTTATCGCTGATGCGCGAACGAATGAAACTCGTGGAAATGGATCAGTCATTCCTGAGTCGTTCACTCAACGATGGTTTCTCCGGCGGCGAAAAGAAACGAAATGAGATATTTCAAATGGCAATGCTCGAGCCAGTGCTTGCTGTGCTTGATGAAACTGACTCGGGACTCGATATCGATGCACTTCGAATCGTTGCCGGTGGCGTGAATGCCTTGCGTTCTTCAACCACTGCAACCATTGTGATTACACACTATCAACGACTGCTTGATTACATCGTACCCGATGTTGTTCACGTACTCTGGAACGGCCGAATCGTACGTTCTGGTGGTAAGGAACTCGCCCTTGAACTCGAAAAACGCGGATATGATTGGATCAAGGCTGAGTCGGCGGTGGAGGCGTAATGTCAACCGACACATTCTCAACCACCGTCCAAACGGCATTCGATGTTGTTGCTAAAGGCGTAAACGGACAGGCTTCCGGCCCTTTGCATATGCAACGCGTGGCTGCACTTAATGCATTTACAAAACAGGGCATCCCAACAACCCGACACGAAGAATGGAAATACACCAACGTAATGCCATTCATCGGGTTGCCGTTCTCCTCTGAGCGGTACGAAGGATCAATCGATCCATTAACGATAGATGACATTTCGCAGTCTACTTCGGGCCTCCACGAAGCTCTTGAAGGGGGCTGGATGGTGGCCATCATCAACGGCAGGTACGAACCGGATCTATCCTCGGTGCCACAGCGTGTGCCGGGACTGACAATTGAAGCACTCACCGATGAGCTTGTAGCAACTGACAGTGCAGTACGCACAGCACTCGGTTCACTTGCTCCAATCGATCGGCACCCCTTTGTTGCCGTTAACGCTGCATTAACGCATCACGGAGTTGTGATCCGTCTTGATGCAAACATCACACTCGAACGCACGATCCACATTGCCATAGTTAACGATGTACGGCAAGGAGACACGTTGGCAACGCCACGTATCCTTGTCCTAGCCGGTGCTCGTTCTTCTGTTGATATCGTTGAATCGCATCACACCATTGGATCGTTTACCGCGCTCGACATTAGCGTTACAGAGTGCGTGCTCCATCCGGAGAGTGCTGTTCGGTACACCAAGATCGTGGACGCAGTTCCGAATTCCACGCTTAAGAATATTTCTTCGATCGCTGCCAGTGCTGAACACGGATCTCGGTTTACGTCTTTCGCTATCTCGCTCGGCGCTTCATTTGTCCGAAATGATCTGCTTGTGCGTTTGATTGAACCAGCGAGTGAAACTTATCTCTATGGTGCCTCCGTTCTCGGTGGATCAGAATACGCGGACAATCACACGGTTGTAGACCACGCAGTACATCATTGCCATAGTGAGGAGCTCTATAAGGGGCTCTATGATGGTTCGTCAATAGGTGTGTTCAACGGAAAGATCTTTGTCCGACCTCAGGCGCAGAAGACCACCGCATACCAATCGAATCACACAATACTGCTCAGCGATAAGGCGCAAGTGAATGCAAAGCCCCAGCTTGAGATCTGGGCTGATGATGTAAAGTGTTCGCACGGAGCAACATCAGGTCAGCTCAACGAAGAGGCCATCTTCTATCTCCGTTCACGAGGTATCGATGCTGATAAAGCGCGTGCATTGATGACCTATGCCTTTGTTGCCGAAGTGCTGGAACACATGGATCACGATGCGCTCCGCGTTCACTGCGAGCAGCGAATTGCCGCGAAACTCGGGGCAGAACCATTTGCACAGTGAGTAATATCTCCACCATATCATCAACGGCCTTCGACGTCTATGCTGTTCGAGCGGAGTTCCCAATCCTCTCTCGCACCGTGCATGGAGATGTACCGCTTGTCTATCTCGACAACGCAGCAACGGCTCAGAAGCCTCAATGTGTGATCGATTCGATCTCGCGGTATTATCAATGTTCAAACGCGAATGTTCATCGTGGAGGCCATGCACTCGGTGCTGAAGCAACAGCATTGTATGAAGATGCACGCGCTACAGTAGCCTCGTTCCTTGGAGCGGAGCCGAACGAGATCATCTTCACGCGAGGAACAACTGAAGGCATCAATCTCATTGCTGCATCGTGGTCGCAAATGGTTGGCGATTCCCTCCGTGGTCGTAACATCGTGATCTCCGGTATGGAGCACCATGCCAACATCGTGCCGTGGCAAATGGTTTGCGAACGCACGGGAGCAGAACTTCGTGTGATCGATGTTCGCGATGATGGAACGTTGGACCTCAACCATGCACGAACGATCATCGACGAGGCAACAGCCTTCGTCTCCGTCGTTCACGTATCCAATACTCTCGGTGTGACCAACAATGTGCACGAGATATGTTCGTTGGCGCGCGCTGTAGGAGCACGTTCACTTGTAGACGGAGCGCAGGCGGTGGTACACCACGCCACCGACATGCGTCAGATTGGTTGCGACTTCTATGTATTCTCCGGACACAAACTCTATGGCCCAACAGGGATAGGTGTTGTGTACGGTAGGGCAGATGTACTTGCTGCCATGCCACCATATCAAGGTGGTGGGGCGATGATCTCCACCGTGTCCTTTGAACGTTCCACCTATCTCGATGCTCCGATGCGATTTGAGGCAGGCACGCCGAATATGGAGGGGGCTATTGGATTGGCCGAGGCAATTCGATGGTTCAAGCGACTCGATCCTTCGGCAATGCGTGAGCACGAAGCATCACTAGCAAAACGGATGCATGCCGATCTCTACTCCATTGATGGGCTGCGTATTCTCGGACCACGAGAGTCACACGTTGGGATCGTGTCATTCGTCATTGACGGAATTCACGCCAACGACCTCGGAGTGTTACTGGATGAACAAGGCGTTGCCATACGTGTTGGACATCACTGCACAATGCCGCTCATGAAGCGGTTCGGAGTATCCTCAACTGCCAGAGCTTCTACAGCGGCCTATACAACATCTGAAGATCTGGATGCTTTTACTACGGCATTGTTTCGAGCCATCAAACTTCTACGTTGATTCCCACCTCATGACAATAGATCAGACCATTGGTGATCTGCAGAGTGAATTCGCAAGCTTCCCGGATTGGGAAGAGCGGTATTCGCATATCATTGCGATGGGTAAGGGGCTAGCCCCGTACAACGAAGAATTCCGAAATGACGAATTCAAGGTGAAGGGGTGTCAGTCTCAGGTATGGCTTCATCCGAGCATCTCTGATGGAACGATTCATTTTGAGGCGGACAGTGACGCCCTTATTGTAAAGGGGCTTGTGGCACTTTTGATGAGAGTCTACAACGAGCGGACTCCAAGTGAGATCCTCAATGCACCAGCAGATCTGGTATCGCGATTGGGATTGGATCAACACCTATCCAATAACCGAACCAATGGACTTGCCAGCATGCTGAAACAGATCAAGCTATATGCCTTGGTCTATTCCATGACGAGGGTCTCATGAATTCAGAGATCAATCTTCGAGACCGCGTGATCGAGGCAATACATACGATTTATGACCCCGAGATACCGATCGATATCTATGAGCTGGGTTTGATTTACGAAGTTCGTACTGCCGAGAACGGCGATGTTCTCGTTGTGATGACGCTCACAACACCGAATTGTCCGTCTGCACAGTCCTTGCCGGCGGAAGTGAAGCGAACAGTGAAGGACCTAGAAGGTGTTGCCGATGTTGAAGTGCAGATCACGTTCGATCCACCGTGGGACAAGTCGATGATGTCAGAGGCTGCTTTGTTTTCCATCGGAATGTTCTAATTCATGGCCGTTCAATTCCATACACTCACGATCTCCAATGTTTGGCACGACACGCCGGACACCGTTGCCATATCGCTTGACGTTCCTGAGGAACTCAAGCCGGTGTTCTTGTATAAGGCCGGACAATACATTACGATCAAGACAGAGATAGATGGCGTTAGCCATCGTCGGAATTATTCGTTGTGTTCCAGTCCGGTTCTAGATGAGCCCCTTACCATTGCTGTAAAGCGTGTGAGTTCGGGTACAGTTTCTACATGGCTCAAGGATCATGTGAAGCCAGGACTCACGCTTGAGGTATACCCACCAATGGGGAACTTCACAAAGGACCTACATCACGATAATGCACGGCACTATCTCCTCTTTGCAGGGGGCAGTGGGATCACACCGGTACTTTCGATCATGAAGAGTATCCTGCGTATTGAACCACGAAGCGCTGTGACTCTCTTCTATTCGAATCGTGACGAGGCATCAATCATCTTTGACCGTGAGGTGACGTCGATTGTAGAAGCCAATGGTGGGAGATGCAGAGTTGTTCACATTCTTGAAGAGGCAACAACCTCCGGACGCACACACGTTGTAGGTAGACTAGACACACCGATGTTCACTACGCTCATGGCCCAATATGTTCCAACGCTAGAGACAGTGGACGCCTTTGTCTGTGGCCCGCAAGGCATGATGGATGGTGTTATCGCTGATCTCCACGCTATTGGGGTGGACGACAAACACATACACCGCGAATATTTCACACTGTCGAAGGACACAATGGAAACGAATACTCAAGCGTCGGCCGGAGCGGAAGCAGCAAGTGATACGCTGGTGACCCGCAAGGTGCGCATTCGTTTGTATGGTAAGGAGCATGAGTTTGACGTAGAGCCGGACGAGACGATCCTCTCTGCTGCACAACGCGCCGATCTCGATCCTCCCTATGCTTGCCAGATTGGTGCTTGCTGCACGTGCCGCGCAAAGTTGCTCAGCGGGACAGCCATCATGGACGAACGCGAAGCACTCTCTGATGACGAGATCTCTGATGGCTATGTACTTACATGTCAGACACACCCAACATCTGACGGTGTATTTGCGGACTACGATCAATAATGCTGAAACTTTCCAAACGCGTCGAATATGCCCTTCTTGCGATGCAAGACATGGCGCTGCGTCCGTCCGATATCGTATCGGCCAAGGACATCGCAGAAAAGTATTCGATATCCCAGGCCCTCGTTGCCAAGGTGCTGCAGCAGCTTGTCCGCGACGGTGTGGTGCGTTCATATGCAGGAGTCAACGGAGGATATGCGCTTGCAGCTGAGCCGGCAGACATCAGTATCGAGCGCGTCATTCAGGCTATCGAAGGTCAAGCCAATGGTTTGGTTGATTGTCAAGACTCGGCAGATCACGACTGTTCTGCTCACGGATCCTGCACGATCCGCGAGCCCCTTACCGTTCTTCACGAGCGGATCAAAGCTACGTTCCGGTCTATGACCGTGGCAGAGCTTGCATCACCACAACAACTCGTTCAATTGGAGGTATCATGAGTGTAGCGATCATGGGAGCAGATGTACTTTCTGTTCCAACCGGTGTTCTCGGTACTGATGAATCCGATAACATCATCATCACCAACAAGGCCATTGCTGAGGTGAAGAAGATCAAGGCATCGAACAACATTGCCGATGACTTCGGTCTCCGTCTTGGAGTGAAGGGCGGGGGCTGCTCAGGAATGTCCTATACTCTTGGCTTTGATGCAGCATCGCGGGAAAATGATCTTGTGCTCGATGCAGAGGGCGTACGTGTCTTCATTGATTCCAAGAGCATGTTCTATCTCATGGGCATGACGCTGGATTTCAGCGATGGGCTCATGGGCAAGGGATTCACATTTAACAACCCCAACGCAACAAAAACGTGCGGTTGCGGGTCATCATTTGCAGCGTAACCACGTAACATCAGGCTACAGCCCGATGCTTGTAACCCCGTAACCCCGTAACCAAGGAATTCACATGGCATACGAATGGAAATTCAACCCACGTCCGTACTCGGATGATGAGGCAAAAGAATTGCTGAAGGACGTTGTTTCACCTGAGACCTCCGATTGGCACTACAATACCCACCACAAAGGGTATGTGACCTTCCTGAACAAGATCGAAACTGGACTTGAGAACGCAGACAAAGCAGGTGCAAACGGCAACTGGAGCGACTTCGGTGAGCTCAAGCGTCGCCAAACATGGAATCATGCCGGCACGGTTCTGCATGATGTGTATTGGGAGGTCCTTGGAGGAGACGGTGATCCAACGAAGGGTCCGGAAGTGATAGCTGCTATCGAACGTGAATTCGGTTCGTTCGAAGCGTGGAAGGCAGACTTCAAAGCAACGGCGACGGCGGCAAAACTCTCCGGCTGGGGTGTGCTGTGTATCGATCAGTTGTATTCGGGCAGACTTCTCAATGTACTCGTAGACGAACATCATTATGGCGCCATCTGGGGCGGTATCCCGCTGATCTCATGTGATGTGTTTGAGCACGCGTATTATCACAAGGATGGTCCGGGACGTGTGAAATACATTGATGCCTTCTTGAACAATCTCCACTGGGGTAGAATCAACGAACGTTTCAAGAAGTTCTCTGCGTGACCCTTGGACTTTTTCCATTGAACTTGGTGCTGTTCCCGCATGTTCGGGTTCCGCTTCACATCTTCGAGCCTCGCTACAAGGAACTCATGAATGAGTGCCTTGAGCGAGGTTTGGAGTTTGGAATCAACCTTGTCGAAGAAGGGCACATGCATCCGATAGGTTGTGCTGCTCGAGTAGTGGAGGTAACGCAGAGTTACCCAGACGGTCGTATGGATGTGATCGTAGAAGGCACTCGGCGATTCCGCCTGCTACAACTGAAGAATGACGACCGTCCGTTTGCAACCGGAGAGATCGAAGGTCTTGTTGACGAAGAAATCAATGTAGACCAGCTCCTAGTTGATGGCTGCCTAGAGAAATACAACCTAATCGTTACGCTTGTTTATGGAGCTACGGCACCGCTGCTCTCGCGCATAGATCTTGGATTCTGCCCATCCTTTGACATGGCACCAAAGGCAGGCCTAGCCACAGAACAAAAACAACGACTCATTGAACTCACTTCTGAAAATGCCAGACTCGAACTCCTTCATGAGCACTTCTCGGACTTGCTTCCAATGATTCGCAAGGCAGAAGCTATTCAACGTGTTGTGCAGAGTGATGGATATCTTCGCGCCATCACGTGAAAAGTCAACTAGACCAACGGACCACCTACAAGATCATCGATAGGATCTTGTCACTCAGCTACGAAAGCCAACTGGAACTACTCTCGGCTCTCGTGCGAGACATTGTAGACAACGATCGTTTTGTTATGACAGGCGGTCGTGTATGGGAGTTCGATGAAAAGGAGTCAGTCTATGTTCTCCGCTATCAATACGGGGAGACAGAACTCCTCACGGTTGGAACACGCCGCACCTTGGAGGTCGATTCTCCATTCACATTGCTCACCAAACAACACACCTTCGTCACCGTTGATGAAGGGGCTTCAGACAGCCCATCTCGTCGTGAATACACCCTAACCGGAGTTGGCGATGTACTTCGCAGGCCGGATGGGACCGTATTCAAATATGCGCTGGCATTTACTGCCCATGCCATTGCAGAAGAATTCCGCGACACATTGGTTGTTGTTGGTGCTGCTGCTACCACCGCGCTCCGCAATATGCAGGCTGCCGTGCGCGAAAGTAGAATGCGCAAGGACCTCGATCAAGCTTGGCAGATCCAGCGAGGTCTTGTTCCCGATCATGCCCGGCGGTTCTTAGAGTTCGATCTGTATGGTGTTTCGCTCCCGGAGAGCATTGTTGGTGGCGACTATTTTGACTACCTCTCAACGAATGAGCAGGACAGACTTGGCGTGGTCATCAGTGATGCAGCAAGTAAGGGGCTTCCTGCTGCCGTTCAAGCACTGTTCGTGAGCGGTGCGATGCGCATGGGAGTGAGCTTTGAAACGAAGATGTCCTCGCTCATTTCTCGATTGAATACACTCATCTACGACACGTTTCCCCACGAGCGATTTGTGTCGCTGTGCTACTGCGAACTCACACATTCTTCCAACGGATTGGTTCTCTACGCAAACGCCGGTCATTGTCCCCCCGTTCACTATCGCGCTGCCTCGGCCACCATCGAGTTCCTTCAGCCAACAGGAGGGATACTCGGAATCATTGCAGACCAACAATTCCGCGTGGAGAATATCAATATGGCCCATGGAGACGTCCTTGTGATGTTCACAGACGGAATCACCGAGGCGCAAGACCGAACCGGTACGCTCTATGGTGAAGAGCGCCTTATCGACATTATTCGCCTCAACTCAACTTCAACGTCGGAAGTGATCGCACAGGCGATTCTGGACGACGTACAGATCTACTCGGCTGGCGCACGGTATGCCGACGATAAAACGCTGATCGTGATCAAGCGCGATTGATCTTTTGCATGGCCAGCTCCGGGCCGGCCTTCGCGATCTCTTCGATGGCCTTTACGCCTCTTTCAATCATTTGAGATACCAGCTCTTGCTCTTCGGCCGAAAAAGGGGCTAGGACGTATTCAACTAATTCACCCGGCCCAAATGCCCGGTCGATGCCACATCGGAGCCTCCAGAAGCTGGTAGAACCCAGTTTTTCGATCAGGGAAGAAATGCCGTTGTGCCCACCGGAACTCCCTCCAAGACGTAAATGAACTTTTCCGGTAGGGAAGTTGTATTCATCTGTTATGGCCACTACACGGCCAGGCTGAAGGCCATTGGTAACCGCCAGTGGGGCCACTGCCTCTCCCGATAGGTTCATGTACGTAAGTGGTTTAACAACAAGGAGTTCCGAACCACTAATACGCACTCGGGCGGACTCAAATTTGCCTTTGTGAACCACCCAATCTCCTTTGTGACGCTCAACGAAGGCGTCTACCACCATAAATCCAATGTTGTGACGAGTTGAGGCGTATCGGGTTCCTGGGTTTCCCAATCCGACGACCAAAAAATGTGTCTGCATTTGCAATGTGGAAAAACAATTACTAAATGAAGTGTGATTATGTATTTTTACGTACGTAAAAACAGCAAAAGCAAAATCAGTGATTTCACATGCCTTCAAACTACAGAAGACCTCCAAAGTGTTGCAAGCCGTTGTTCTGAAAAGAGTAACGAGAAAGTACGTATGCTAACCTGCACCATAATTCCCGAACTTTACGCGTCGTGTAGCATACGGCCTAAAGTGCAGCTGGTTCGGAAAAGAGGAAGCATTTGATCGCCTTTGTCCACCAAAAACGGTGCCTATGACCATCGCTACTCTCCTTCGGTTGAGTTTTGCGATGCTCTGTCTGTCCGCTGCCATTCTTGGTAGCGGTATTGGGGCACATGCTCAATCTACCGACAACGTTGGTATAGGCACGGCCACGCCTGATAACTCGGCCCTTCTTGAGCTGAACAGCACAACCAAGGGCCTTCTTGTCCCGCGGATGAACCAAACGGAACGCGACGCACTCGTTCAGCCTTCCACGGGTTTGCTGATCTATAACACAACAACAGGTTCCTTCCAGTACAACTTTGGCTCCAAGGTTGTTCCGAATTGGGTTACAGTGCTGTGGTTCCAAGGGAGCGATAATGGGTCGGCTAATCAGCTGTTCTGGGCTCTTGGCGGAAACGATTCGGTCAAGGCCAATCACTTCCTCGGTACGATCAACGACGCCTCCTTGGTTCTGAAGTCGAATAACGTCACACGAATGGTGTTCACGCCTACGGGCGAGATCAACGTTACGGGTGCAACCAATGTTGTTGGTTCTCTGAATCTGGACAGTGCCAACACCCCGCTCTTTGTTGATGGCCAGGCAGGGGCTCGTGGGGGTGTCTTCATTTCCTCTGGCCCAACGCTCACCCCGCGATGGACATCTGACCTCATGGTCTCGGATACGGGGCTCATCCTTGACGCAGCAACGACGATCAACCGGCCATTAACTGTGCGCGACTCGTCGCGTTTCCTCATCCTTCCAAAGCTCCCACTTCAGTATGGTCACCTCTTCATAGGAGATGCCAATAATCTTGCCGCTCCCTTTGCACCGGGTGTCAATGGTTCGCTGCTGCAGATCGTGGCAGGTCAGCCACAATGGGTTGATCCAGATAAGACTGAATATTGGACTCTTACGGGCAATTCGGGCGTTTCAGCGTCTGCCTATGTAGGCACGCGGGATGCAAATGATCTGAGATTCGCAACGGACAATACGTTCCGTATGACGATCACTGCGGGGACGGGCGAGGTAACCATTAATTCTCTTGCTGGCACCGGCACATCCGTGCCACCGAATGCCGGCGAAGGACTCGTGATGGTTGACGCTGCAGGGAAGCTGTTCAAGCGTGAAAACCAATCACTTCTGCAACTCCCTCAATACCACATGTATTTAGGGGATGGTAATAACGTTGCTCAACCATTCGCACCGGGTGCTGATTCATCATTCCTTGTAACGATGGCAGGTATTCCTTCGTGGGTAGATGGATCGCGATTGTTGCGAGATCTGCCCTGGATTATCGGAGGTAATGTTGACGTAGGTGCGTTCCCGATCCTTGGTAACATGTCGCTCACTGGTGTCCGCGATCTCGACATTTATGCGGGTGGACAGTCCATGTTGTTCCTCAATGGAACCACACCACAGGTTGATGCCCGAGTGCCACTCAATCTCTCGGGAACAACAACGCCTCTTCTTCTCAATGGAAATGCAGGCACCGATGGAATGGTTCTGATTTCACGTGGTGCCGGGGCCACTCCTGAGTACGTCGATAGTCTAACACTACGTGCACTCGGCGTGAGCAATACGCTCACGGTGAGTGGACGCAGTGAATTCATCGATACAGCAACGTTCCGCGTCTTCCCCAAGCTTGCCCTTCAGTATGGTCACATCATCGTTGGAGATGCCAATAATTGGTCGGCACCTGTAGCTCCGGGATTAAACGGCTCGTTGCTCCAGATTGTAGCGGGAACACCACAATGGGTAGACCCGGACAAAACCGAATATTGGGCGCTTAGTGGGAACACTGCTGTTCCGGCCTCGGCATTTGTGGGCACACGTGATGCAAACGATCTGCGTTTCGGA
>DATGWS010000202.1:0-1719 GCA_035299365.1 Candidatus Didemnitutus sp. | reverse complement strand
TCGTTCACCTCGATGGTAAAGCAATCAAGACAATTCTTGATTGCACACCATCAGCACATGATTTCATCGAACGAACTTTCGGAGGAGTGTTCTACACGCTTGAAGATTTGCGCTTTCTTGATCGCGTCTCGGGCAACATTCGGCAACTGATAAATCCACATCAACAGTCGCTGGCATTTGCTGCACTGTTCCGTTCTTGTTTGAAACGTCAACCTCGAGGCGTATTCACGATCTCTGGTGACTTATCCAGATATGACGATGGCCGCCGCGATCTGAAGCTATCACTCGAAGAACACTTCTTAGAGCAGATTGAGATTTATAACGCCGCTGTATTTGACAATGGCCGCAAGAATGAGTCGTTGCGTTCTGACATATTTGACCTACCGCGGCGCAAAGTTGACCTTGTCTACCTCGATCCGCCGTATGTCCCACGCTCGGATGACAATTGCTACATCAAGCGTTATCACTTCCTTGAAGGCCTTTCGTGCTACTGGCAAGGGCTTCCGATCAACACGGAGACGAAGGTCCGCAAGATCGCCAAACGCTACACCCCATTTAGCTATCGACGTACCGCAGTCGAAGCTTTCGATCAAATGTTTGCCAAGTTCAAAGGAAGCAAGATAGCGCTTTCCTATAGTTCAAACGGTTACCCAGACCTAGAGCAGTTGGTGGGGCTCATGCGCAAATACAAGAGCAGTGTGCGCGTTTTCGAGAAACCGCACCGATATCATTTTGGTACCCATGCTGGCGTTGAACGCGCCGTGGTGACCGAATATCTGATTGTGGGAACGTAATGCAAGCCAGAGACCAGACCCTGGAAGAGATTATTCACAGCCTTGCCCCCCTGGCTGTCGATTGGATGGATGACACAGCCGCAAACACCATTGATCTCCTTACCAAACTCCCGAAGCAGCAGTCCTACGGTCGTAATGAGATGGCTACGCTCTTTTCTGGAGACTTCGAGGAGGGGATCTTATGCGCGCGACTTTTCCTCGCGCTATCAAAAGACTCAATGGATGCAGAGCTCAGGCGCGTTCTAGGCGCCGGTGGTATTGGCGTCAAACGTTACAAATCGGACACTGCAACCTACCTTGCAGCACTGGAAGAGCTGAAGTTGCCAGAGGCAATGGCAGCATGCATCAACTACGAACCGGTGTGGAGCGACATTCTTGCCGAGCGATTGAGATCTGGTCGCGGCTCGGCTATCTCGGGCCAACGACGCGGACGCGATCTCGAGGACTTTACGGAGGCAATTGTTCGGGAGGTGTTTGGCAACGACTATGAGACTCGCTGCACGTTCACCGGAGCGGACAACAAAACCGCAAAATGTGACTTCTGCGTGCCAAATCGGGCACGCCCTCGGATAGTCATCGAAGTTAAAGGCTACGGAGCGACTGGGTCAAAAATGACTGACATCATTGGTGATCTGGACGCCATCATTGACGCGATGCGGAGAGACGCATACCTGTTCTTTGTAACCGACGGCACGTCGTGGACGCAGCGCATCTCCGATCTAAAGAAAATTGTAGATCGACAAAATCAGGGCAAGATCACACGTATCTATACCACTCAGATGCATGACGCCTTTTGTGCTGATTTGACGAACTTGAAGAAAACCATTGGCGGCTAACTCACGAATTGTTCAACCGCAGTGGTGATTTCGCCATTCGGATCGCCAAGGACTCAGAAATCAACCCTTCCGCTTCACCACCCGCCCCG
>DATGWS010000201.1:0-4126 GCA_035299365.1 Candidatus Didemnitutus sp. | reverse complement strand
ATCGCCCCAGAGTCGTTCCAGCTTATAGAAATCGCGCGTGGTTTTCAGCATGATGTGAACCACCACGTCAAAGTAGTCGAGGATCACCCAGGTTGACGTACCCCGACCTTCAGAACGAGGATTCCCTGCGCCTACTTCTCTCATGGTTGCTTCAATGTTGTCGGAAACAGCCTTGATCTGGGCCTCGGAGTCAACCGAGACAATCACAAAAAACTCAGCCGGCGACGCTTCGATCGTATTCAGGTCCAAGATCAGGAGATCGTGTGCTTGCTTCTGTTGCGCCATTCGGGCGCAGAGTACTGCGCGCCCCTTGGTTGTTCTTGGTTTTGGTGTGGCCACTTGGTGGTCCTTTAATGTCAGTCGAGAAAAGGTTCTAGGTTGTCGATGTCCGCTCCGAGCAGAATGGTTGCTCGAACGAACCTCATGGAATCGATATCGGTTGATATCAATGTGTCTGCAATTCCCATGGCATTGGCGATTTTTCGGGCAGAGACCTTGTCTCCCATCCGATCGATCACCAGTGAACGTTTTGGACGATCCGAGGCAGAAGAGATCTCCACCACGTCGAACCCACGTTCTCGAAGGAATTCGAGTGTGTGCCGTCCAGCCCCCTGCCTACCGGAGGCATTAACAACATCCACTTGTATCGTACTGCGCGGATCATCCTCGTTCACCAGCGGTGAGACCGGCGGGTTGATCAATCGCCAGACGAGGGATCCGAGGAACACAACAACAACAGCACCGAGCACGGCGATCAGGACCCACGGCCAGATCGGTCTCCGGCGTTCGGTTGTCATGCGTCATCCTCTTCGTCTTCCATATACTCTTCGAAATGACTTCCGTGTTTCAGGAGCATTTTGAGGAGCATTTTTCTGGCACGGAAGAGATTTGCCTTCACAGTTCCAAGTGGCTGTTTGAGCCGATCTGCGATCTCTTGATACTCCAGCTCTTCATCGTGTCTGAGCCGAATCACCTCCCGGTACTTCTCCGGAATGGTTGCCAGAGCCTGCTTGAGCATTGCCACACGCTCTTTGGCTAAGAGCGACACATCAGGAGTGGGTCCGCGGTCCTCCGGTTCCATAAAGAACTCCCCACCGTCCTTAGAGCGCAATGGAGTGTCCAAGGAGACCATGGCGAACCGTCGCCGTCGCAGATGATCGATACATCTGTTAGAAGCGATCTTATACAGCCATCTTGAGAACGGATATTCGAACTGGAACGAAGGAAGGGCCTGATAGGCTTTCACGAACGTATCCTGCACCAGGTCGTTCACATCCTCCTCGTCACGGATCATTTTCCGAATCAGGAAGGACACGATACGACGGTACTTCCGTTCGAGCTTTGCGAAGGCATTCGTGTTCCCTGCAAGCACGTCACGGATGATCGCTTCGTCCTCTCCGGACGAATCCGCCGCCTGCTGCGGAGTGTCACTCATAGATCACTCATATGCGAACGCGAATATTCCCCTTCTGTGTGTGCGGAAAGGGCGGGATTCGAACCCGCGGTACCATTGCTGGTACACACGCTTTCCAGGCGTGCCAATTCAACCACTCTTGCACCTTTCCGTGGATGCAATATACGGCGAACGATGGTAACTCTCTATCCCGTTATGAGTTATTGGTTGTATTCGGGAGGAAATCCAACGATGGTAACGGCCACGCCCCTTCGTACATTTGTTGACCACCGCCTGTTGGGTGGAAGAGGTGTGCCCGACAACATGAAAAGACGCCGATTTATCCAAACGCTTGCTACCCTCCCGGTTGCAGCAAGTGTACTGAAAGCAGGGACTTCCACAGATTCTGTGGAAGCATCCGGGATAGGTCGCACGCGAATTTTACCGAAAGGATTGCACCCAGGTTCAACAATCGGCATCGTCTGTCCAGCAAGTGCGGCTACTGTAGCCGACGTTAAGGACTTTGTAGACCTCTGCACTGCTTGGGGTGTAAAGGTGAAAATGGGTAGAAACATTTCTCGCCGAAACGGCTACCTGTCTGCCCCAGACAAAGAACGCGCCGCTGAGTTCATGGACTTCATCGATGACCCAACAGTGGATGCTGTAGTCTGTGCTCGAGGTGGCTACGGGGTTATGCGGATCCTACCGATGCTGGATTTTTCTGCTATTCGCGATGCCGGCAAGATCATCATGGGGTTCAGTGACATTACTGCACTCCTCATTGCCGTACAGCAGCTTAGTGGTGTGGTCACGTTCCACGGACCGGTTGCGTCGTCTACCTTCAACCCATTTACGGTTAGTTCATTAAAGACCGTAGTGGTTTCGTCAGACCCAACGCCCCTTTCCTTTACTGACAAACGATTGACCACTATTCGGTCTGGCTTGGCTCATGGCAGACTTACTGGCGGCAACTTGGCAATGATCGTCAGTACACTCGGTACGAAATACGAGATCGACACCACGGACGCAATTCTCTTCCTTGAGGAAATCAACGAAGAGCCGTATCGCGTAGATCGGATGCTTACACAGCTTTGGTTAGCGGGGAAATTGCAGTCATGCAAGGGAATAGCTCTTGGCAATTTCCGAGACTGTGAAGCAAAGGGAACCTCAATCACCGGACCGTCATTTACGTTGGAACAGGTCTTTGAGCAGCGAATAGCATCAATTGGCATACCGGTGATATACGGTCTTCCAGTTGGACATGTAAAAGACAAACTCACCATGCCACTAGGCGTACGGGCTGAGCTGGATGCAACGAACAAACATTTGCGTCTTCTCGAACCCGCCGTGGCTGCACGATCAGGACTATGAACATTAGCACTCCATCTCTCCAAAGGTCGATCATGCACAGCATTCGCATGACCCTCTTTCTTGTTGTTGCACTCGCTCTTGTAGCTGCGACAACTCACGCCCAGACCGTGAACGTCTACGGCGTGAATTCATCAGCATTCCCTAAGATCACAGCAGATTACGTTGCATTTGACGCAGCAGGTAATCCGATCACAGATCTCACCGCTGCCGACTTCTCGATCATCGAGACTCCGCAAGGTGGGGCCAGTACAAATCTTACGGCAACACTCACTCAGAAGTGTATTGACCAGAACACGGATCCAGAAGCAAGCATCATCATCGTGCTGGACCGTTCACAGTCAATGAGTGACGTGGTGGATGGCAAACAACGTTGGGAAACAGCAAAGGACGCAGTTCGCGCGTTTGTGAATCGCATCAAGTTCACGGGCGAGACTCGTGTTTCACTTGTCTCCTTTGCGGGAAACTACCAGCTCATTAATGAGTGGGTAAACAACGCTCAACCAATTCTCGACTCATTGAGAACGCTACAATGGCAAACAGTAACGAATTACGTCCTACCGTTTGAAGCACCCGGCAACAACATCTACGAGTTGTTCAAGAAGCGTCCGGCGAATATTCCGAAATACTGCTTCTTCCTTACAGACGGTCACCCAAACCCGGCCATCCCCAACGAGATCAAGTTTGTTAACGACAACTCACAGCTTCTTCAGGCGCAAGGTATTCGATTCTTTAGCGTAACGATCAAGGAGTCCTTCACACACTGGACACTGGAGTCGCTCGCAAAGGCAAGTGGTGGCAAGGCAATTGTTACAGACGAGAAGGGCATCGTTGATCTCTTCTCGTATCTCGCACTCGAAACACAGATCACCAAGGTCTGTCAGATCAGTTGGGTCTCGCCATATACCTGCAACGAACAAGGCAGAAATCGCACTGCGCTCATCACCTTGTTGCGCGGTGCCAATCCGAAGTCAACAGTCCAATACCTTACGCCGGCAACCAGTGTTGCCAAGGTGGATGTCAGTGATCCTGTGCTCTTCTGCGGAGATCCCCCGGCGAACAACTCGTCGTTCGCTAATGTGACGATCACAGCCCAAAATGCCACGTTCGCGGCTACTGCCTTTACCATTACTCCATCCACGTACTTCAAGGTTGTGGACTGGAACTATCCAATGAACCAGGCAACGTTCACACCATTTAATCTTGCTCCAAATGCAAAACGTGTGATCCGCGTACAGTTCACCCAAGGTGCCGCACGTGCGTTCCGTCAGGCTCAGCTTTCATTTACGGGATCGCCGTGTCCGCCTAACGTCACGCTTGTTGGTGGCACGGGCCTTATCCTCTTACAGTCGCCGATAGGGGGCG
>DATGWS010000200.1:0-3283 GCA_035299365.1 Candidatus Didemnitutus sp. | reverse complement strand
AACTAGTAACTAGTAACTAGTAACTAGTAACTAGTAACTAGACAAAAACTCCTTCACCTCTTCCATATACCAATGTGGCGTGCTGGTAGCTCCTGAGATGCCTACGGATGTTGCGCCGGACAACCACTCCGGATCAATCTCGGCGATTGTTTCAATAAAATATGTTCGTGGATTAGCAGCCTTGGCCACGTTGTAGAGGACCTTGCCGTTGGACGAGGCACGTCCGGCTACGAAGAGGATCACGTCGTTCTGGGCAGCGAATTTGGCTAGTTGGCCTTCCCTACCGCTGACCTGACCACAGATGGTATCTTTTGCGTGGAATTCAGTTGCGATGTCTTCCATGGTATCAACAACAAGCTCTGCAATGCGAGCCTTAAGTACGTCACGTACAGCAATGAACGTTGGACGGTCCATTGTGGTCTGGGAAAAGAGCACGGTCTTTCTCCCCAGTGCAACAAGTTGCTCCGCTTCCTCTACGGTTGAGATAACCACACATTGGTCGTGCACTACGCCGCGTACACCGAGGACCTCAGCATGGTCCTTCTTGCCGAAGATCACAATCTGATAGTCCTGGTCCCAAAACTTGCGAACGCGCTCCTGAAGCTTGGTCACTACCGGACACGTTGCATCTACGATCTCAATACCGTATTCCCAAGCCTTACGATATGTCTCAGGGGGCTCACCATGAGCACGGATGATCACTTTTGCGCCTGAGTGGGCCAGACGCGGGAAATCGTCTGAAGTGATCGTGGTAAGCCCCTTATCCTCAAGCCGTTGGATCTCTTTGGGATTGTGGATGATATGTCCGAGGACATAGACGTTTCTATTGCTTCGTGTTTCTGCAAGTTGGTCTTCCGCAATCTGAACTGTGCGGACAACGCCCCAGCAGAAGCCACTGAACCGGTCGATGGAGACATTCATACGTGTGAGATCATCAGCAAGGAATTAGAAGTTTCCGTATTTGGAGACCAGATCGTAGGTCTTCTGGTAGCTATGCACCATTGCCAGGATCTGCTCTACTTGGTCGTCAATTGTTAGACGTGTTGTGTCGATCTCTGTTGCTCCATCCGGCTTTACAAGGGGGCTATCTGCACGCTCGCTATCGAGTTTGTCCCTGCCCATGATCTGATTCCGTACTTGTTCGGCGTCAATCTCATCTCCACGGTCAAGTGCTTCAGCGAGCCGCCGTCTAATGCGCTCCTCCGGGTCAGCTACGAGAAAGACCTTTACTTGCGCATTTGGAAAAACAACGCTGCCGATATCTCTTCCGTCCATAACAACACCGCCATTGAACCCCATGGCGCGCTGACGAAGGACCAGTGCGCGGCGCACAGATGGGAAGGTGCTCACCTGACTCACATTGCTCGTTACGTCTGCTTGACGGATGGCCTTGGTCACATCTTCACCATTCATCACAACGGTTTGACCATTAAAACCGGGCTCCATCTGAATCTCGGTAGCGGTAGCCAGCTCTCCGAGCTCGTGGTCGGTCATGGCCGTGCCTTGGCGCAATGCCGCCAAGGTAACAGCCCGATACATGGCACCGGTATCGATGTAGATGTATCCAAGCCGTTCGGCCACGCGTCTGGCCGTTGTGCTCTTGCCTGCTCCGGCAGGTCCGTCGATGGTAACGATGATCTTTTTCATAGGCGCAACAAATCTACGTGAAACCCTGACCTACTCTTGCTGTCTAAACCGGAAATTCCCCACTTCATCAGGATCTTCCGTGAAACACCTACTCATCGTGCTCTTAACCATCGTTGGCGTGACATTCCTGCGCGCCGAAGAGACCACCACCACAAAGACGCTAACTACTGTTTCCAAGGACGGCAAGGTGATTCAGGAGACCGTCACCCCACAGACCGAACCTCAGGGACTAACAGCGGGTGAACAATTCCGTCTCGACAGTATGCAGAAGGAGCATGACTATGAGCTCCGCGAAACAGAACTTCGGCAACACCGTGGGACAGATCCTCAGGACATCATAGGGGTCATGATCCCCATCATCGCGATCTTCGGTTCCTTCTTCGTTGTCTGGCGGGGTATCGAATCCAAACGTGTACTGCGTATGGCCATGATCGAAAAGGGAATGGACCCCTCCCTTCTCATCGATCGCAACGACGAGTCGAGCAAGAAATACGGCGCACTTCGTTTTGGTATGTTGCTCGCCGGAGTGGGACTCGGTCTGCTCGTTGCCTTCGTGATCGTGAGTTCTTCCATGATCAATGAAAACCACCAGCCCCTTGTCTTTATCTCCAGCTCCCTCCTCTTTGGCGGAATAGGGCTTATCGGCTATCATTTGATCGCCAACCGTCTCGAAAAGAAATGACCGACGCAGAGATCATAGACCGTGTGTTATCCGGCAACCAACAGGCATATGCTTTGTTGGTTGCTGCATATCAACGTAAGGCTCTGTCGCTTGCACAACGACTAATGCAGAACGATCACGAAGCCGAGGATCTGGTGCAGGACGCCTTTGTTAAGGCCTATACGTCCTTGGCTAGTTTCAGAAGGGGCTCCTCCTTTGCCACATGGTTCTATCGGATTGTCTACACTACATGTCTCAATGCTCTTCAAAAACAGCGACGAATGCCAATTGCATTGCAGCTTGACGAAGAAGTCACACCGTCGTGGATCGAACCGGAACTCTTTGACGAGCTCTCTCGCGACACAGTTGAGCAGGTCCTCCGCGAAGAAATGTCTCTCATGCCCCCACTCTACGCCGCTGTGATGGAGCTCTTCTATGGTGAAGAGTGCTCCTATGAACAGATCGTAAAGATCACCGGTATGCCCCTTGGCACGGTGAAGACCCGCCTCAACAGAGGCAGAACGTTATTAAGGACGGCGCTTTTAAAGCGTTGTCCGGATCTGGAGCTGTCCAATGCCTAACACACCCGAACACAACGAACTCCTTGCAAAACTTCTCGATGGATCTCTCAAGCCTGATGAATGGGCGCGGGCGAGAACGCTTTGGGGAGAAGCCCAGCTGCGCGATATGTTGTCCGGTGAACAGCGACTGCGCGAGCTTTATCAAGCCACAGAACAATCCGCTGCTTCGCAAGATCTCACTTCGGCGATCATGAATCGCGTTGCCGTCGCACCAGCTCCCAACAGAGCCTTGTTCTGGATACTCAAGTATGGTGGACTTCTCGGCACTGCCATCTTCTTACTTGGTCTGTCAACCGTAATGATTGCGTTTTCCGGATCCAGTCCTGTCTCCTTTACATTTACGGCGCCGGATATTGACGGAACGATAGCGCTTTGGGGAATCCCGGTGATGATC
>DATGWS010000199.1:0-24150 GCA_035299365.1 Candidatus Didemnitutus sp. | reverse complement strand
TAACCTATCTCTCGAATTCCACTGAGCGCACAGGTGTGATCGTTGGTGATCGCATCATGGATCTAGAACGTGCCCATGCTGCGTCCAACGGCCTAGCGTTGCAATGTTCTGCCTTGCCCTCTGAGATGAATGCATTTCTCCGTCTGGGGGAGGGGGCTCTTGCCGACGTGAGATCATTGATCTCGTGGTTTGCGAACACAGACACAACCACTCAGAACAGTGTTTCGGTATTGGCTGAAGGCACAACACTGTGTGCCCCTGTGCCTCACCCTACCTCGATGCGGGACGGGTATGCCTTCCGTCAGCACGTAGAAGCGGCCCGACGCAACCGTGGCGTGGAAATGATCCCTGAGTTTGATGAGATACCGATCTTCTATTTCACGAATCACCAGGCAGTGTTCGGTCCCGGGGAGATCCAGGTACAGGAACTACACTGTGACAAGCTCGATTTTGAACTTGAATGTGCGATCGTGATCGGGAAGCAGGGTCGGAACATCAAGGCATCCGAAGCCGATTCCTACATCGCCGGTCTGATGGTGATGAACGATTGGAGCGCTCGTACACTTCAAATGAAGGAGATGATGCTCAACCTCGGTCCGGCAAAGGGCAAGGACTTCGCAACCTCCATCGGTCCATGGCTTGTTACGTTGGACGAACTTGCCGACGTCACTACGTCTACACCAAACGGCAATCAGTATAACCTTGCCATGTCAACTCACGTCAATGGCACACGTGTTTCCACAGGAAATGTGAAGGACATGTCTTGGACATTCGCACAAATTATTGAACGTGCTAGCTATGGTGTTACGCTCTATCCAGGAGATGTGATTGGTAGCGGTACCTGCGGTACAGGCTGCTTCCTCGAACTCAATGGCTCCAAGGTTTTCGATCCGGCATGGTGGCTCAAACCCGGAGACGTAGTCACGTGTACGATCGATAGGCTGGGAGAGTTGACGAATAAAGTTACTCTAGTTACTAGTTACTAGTTACTAGTTACGTAACTCTGTAACTCCGTAACTCCGTAACTCCGTAACTCTGTAACTCTGTAACTCTGTAACTCTGTAACTCAACTGCTACTTCTGAACAACGAATAACGCAGTTCTGAATCGTTGTTCCGAGCCCCATGTGAGAAGATATTGGCCGGTGGGTATGGACGTGGTGGAGATGTGGAGCTCGTGCGGATCGTGAATTACACCGTGACCAACCGTGCTACCCTGCATTGAATAAATGGTCCACATAGCGTGGTCATCGGTCGGATCGAGATCGCGCACGATGAGTTCGTTGCCGATAACCGTGCAATTGAGTGTTGCATGCGACACTGGGACAAGTGTTTCCGTAACGGACGTCGCTTCGTCAAAGATGAATGTACCCGTTTCCGCGGCCATATAGACCTTGTTGGATGTTGGGTTTATGTGAAGGGACCAGACATTGCGTATCGTGTCTTCGCGTTCATTCACGCCCCAGGGAATATCATCAAAACGTTGCCACGACTCACCGCCGTTGGATGAACGATAAACAAGGCCATCGCCGATGATGAGCGTAGGTAGATTGCTCGTACGAAAACCGCCGATGAAGATGTCATCCTTTCCGTCAGCACCATCGCGAACGGCAACAGACCACAAGCTTGTATCCGAGAATGCAATTCTATTCCACGTCGCACCGCCATCGACAGTTTTGAGAAGTCCACCATTGTCTCGAATCGAGTCTGGTGCTGTGATGGCAACTACAGCATATCCGGTGGTTGGCACACGACGTGAGAAGACGATCTTCGGTATCTCTGCATCACTGCTGATGGAAAGTTCTCCATTGAGCACCGGGACTCTACGCCACGACCTACCGTTATCGTCCGAGCGCGCCATTACGCCCCCTCTACATCCAACGAACAGTATGTTGTTGCTATCTGAACGTTGTGCGATAGTGCACAATCTCGTTGTGAATGTCGATGGGATAACAGAGATGCTATCCCATGTAGCACCGTCATCGGTGCTTTTCCAGATACCGTTATTGGTGGTTCCACGTGCACCATAAAACGTACCTGGGACCTGAGTGTCTTCTATCAGAGCTTCTGAGATAAAATACATCCGTGCTCGAGCCGGACTCGAATCCGTGAGAACACGGGCCCACGTTACTCCGGCGTCTGATGTTCTGCGTATACCATCAAATCCAAAACCCCCTAGGATCATCACGTTTGAGTCGAGGCTCGACCTAACGCCGGAAGTGATGAAATTCAACACGTCAATACTTCCAATCTCAACAAGCTCCCAAGAAGCGCCACCGTCGAACGACCGATACATTTGATTGGCCCAATTCCCAGCCCAGATCGACTGAGAATTTTGCTTGTTAAAGAGGATCGTAAATGTCAGCTTTGGGTTGAGGAGCTTCCAGCTCTGCCCAAACACCGGGATTACCGACCAGAACACAACAACGAGTACAACAAGCTTTTTCATGTGGTGATGCAGGAAAGCTTAACGAATCGTGATCATCGCACCAACGCGATCACCGGCAACTACGCGAACAAGATAGGGGGCTGTTGGATACCCTGATAGATCAATACGTTGAATGCCTTCACCGTTTATCGTACCCAATTCGATAATCTGGCCAAGCACAGAGGTGATAGCATAAGTGCCGAAGTGGACATCGTTCGGCATTGTTACAAGGATCGAGGTTCCGGCTGAACGCATTGATATCTCACCGACTGACGCATTGTTTGCGCGAACAGATGTTACTGCCGCTGAGCGGTAGATACCAACTTCCGTGGCCATCAAGACTTCATTGTGACCATCTACGTGCACAAGTGCAAAGCCCCATACGTTGGCAGCCAGTTCGCCAAGTTCGTTGTCGGTCCATGCTACGTTGCTGAGGTCTTGCCACGTTGCCCCGCCGTCTGGAGAGCGATAGATAATGGAGTCGCCCTTGAGCGCTGGATTAGTCGTTGAAAGTTGTGAACCACCAACGAAGATCTCGTCGCCACTCTTGGTTGGAAAAACTTCAAGAGCATATAAGGACGTATCGCGGAACTTCATCACAGCCCACGTAGCCCCATAGTCTGTGCTCACATGTAGTCCGCCATTCCCCGTGTTCTGAATCAGCGAATATTGAGCTGTTGCGTATACTTTGCCTGGAGTTGTCGGGCTCCATCTGATCTGCGATCCATCGGTATCCGGTTGACCACCAAAGGCATAACCTGTACTTACCCACGTTCTCCCACCGTTGGACGACCTGTATATCGTTGATCTCCTGCCACAGGCTAACATAATGTGTGCGCTGTCGGCATCGGGGCAGATTGCGAGTGCACGCATACGATCTGTTCCGGTCATACCGGGAATAGCACCAAGTGAATCCCAGTTCTCTCCACGATTCACGCTACGGAAGACCACTCCAGGCGAAGCACGAATGAGATACATCGTATCGGGTCGACCAGGATGAAATGCAATGCTGCCATTGCTGGATACTTCGAATCGTGAACCAATAGGATCCTTGAGCACATTCTCCCACGTCATTCCGGCATCCGTGGACCGATCCAAGCCAGTAAATCCAACACCACCAGCAAAAAGTACCGTCGTATCTCGTGGGTGGAAGAGCAGGGTGCTAATCTGAGACGTCCCGCTGATATCACCTACTGATAGTTCCTGCCATGTGCCTCCACCATCAGTAGATGCCAAGAAGCCACGGGAGTAGTTCCCGGCAAGAACAGAGGAGCGATTGAGCGGATTAGATGCAACGGAAAAAGTGGCCTTTTGGGGAACCGTCATCAGCCATTCCTGTGCTTGGGCAGGGTTGGCAGAGATGATAACTGTTAACAGCGCAACGATGTAACCACGCATCATTCAGGACTCCGGAAAAAACGAAAGGGGGCGCCGGACATGGTGTCCGGCGCCCCCAAGTATACGAATTCGAAATGTGTTCCGCTTAGCGGACCACGATGAATGGCTTCATGATGCGAACTCCGTCTACAACAAGAGCAACATGGTACGTGCCAGCAGAGAATGCCGTAGCGTCCACGTTCACACTGTGCATGCCGGAAAACATAGACTGAGTAGCAACTGTTTGCAATTGGTTGCCGAGCATGTCATACACTTCGATGCCAACTGAGGCTGCCTTGTCGAGCGTGAAGCTGACTTCAGCAGTTGACATGACAGGATTTGGAGCAATTGAACCAAAGCGGAAGGTGTAGTTCTTTTCGTCTTCTACACTTACAAGTCCTGTGCGAGCGAAGTCAATGCTAGAGCCACCGTTCCAGATCAATTGTGCCACCGGCTTCGGAAGGAGGGATGTGATTGTACCTGTTCCTGTTCCGAGGATTCGGAGGATTGGAACGTCGTTCGCAGATGGGACAACATCGGGCATGTACGTGCGGAATTCCATATCCGAGTTGTTGGTAAGGTTGCTCGGAGTTGCGTATGCGCCACCAGCCTTTGGACGCGAGGTAAGGAAGATGTCCGTATCGAACATGCTCGAAAGTGGATCGAGTTCAGTGAACGTGCCATTGGTCTGTTCGTCAAACACACGAATTGGTGCGAACGAATGGATCTTTGTTGTGTCTGGGTTGATGTCTACCCACTTTACAACAACAGTGTTGCCATCGGCAGTAAGTGCAACTTGGATCTCGTGACCGCGACCATTATCATCTACTGAGATAGCTGGGGCCCCGATCGCAGTTGTGATTGAATCCTGAAGCTCAATCATTTGGAAATTCAACGTTTGCAATTCAGCCACTGGGTTCAAGGTCCACGTGCCAGCCTTATAATTGGCTTCTACAATGTGGAAGGTCAAGATCGTGTCGATAGCATTTGGATCCGTTGTACTGCGAATTCCCGTTGCGAGACGGTAGAACACGGAATATTCATCCGATCCGAACACAACGAAGTCACCACCCGGATACGGTGTAAGGCCAGGCTGGAATGCGATGTCTCCGCCATGAGCAGCTGCAAACTGATCGAGCAAACTCACCGGCATAACGTTCTCTGCACCCCACGTAACACCCTGATCCGTTGACTTCATCACCTGTACACTGCGAGTTGCCTCAGCAGCTGTAGGGTTGTTAAAAGCTGCATAGATCGTACCAGCATCATCTCCATCAAGTGCAACAGGAGCGTTGAAAGAAGATCCTAGCCCACCTGTGCTTGGTGCCCAGTGATCCAACGCCCATGCAGATGGAATAGTTGGCGTTTGGCCGAAATCTTCAACAATAAGATTGAAGTTGAAATAGCCGTACGCCCCGTACTGAGTAGTAGCATCTGGGTTAAGCGTACCGGCCCAATGCACAGAACCGCTCGTGTTGTCAGAATAAAGATCTCCGAATTGGATGGTATATCCAGAAGCCGGAGGTGTTTGGTCATTCATTGGGAGCTCATACGAGCCAGCCTCAGTACGATTCCACATGCTGAGTCCGCCATAGGCAGCTGATGGCATAGGATAGCGGATACCATAGACCATTACCGGGTACTTCGATGGATCAGTTCCTTCGTCCGGATTTACCCATCCGAAGACCGGCATACCGAAGAAGATGTCTGTTGTGCTCTGGATGATATCAAACGACCATGTCGATCCATTATCTGCCGAACGAACAATACCGATCTCCACACCGCTGATCTCTTGTGTAGCGTTGAAAAGTGCCTTGTTGCGAGCGATGTTCAACGTGTTTGACTTGACGTCGTACTTGAACATGTCATTCGACACAGTTCCATACGGCCAATAGTGGAACTGGCTGCGAACGTCAGTTGTAAAGACGCGCTTGAACAAAACGCCTTGACCTTGCTCTTCCGGCTTAACGGATGTTTGCAGGGACCGGTCTGAGGCGGACAAAGCCATCGGGATACGATTGCCTTGTGTGGACATTTGAGCCGCTGGCTGCTGTGCAACACTGAACACCGCTGATGCGGCGAACGTTGCAACGAGGAGAGCATGCTTCATGTAATACTCCAAGAGTGAAAACGGGAAAACGTGAGGTTCCGAATTTGGGGGTACCAATTGCGGTAGGGGGCTAAAGATAAGGATACCGTCTCTTTTGTTCGTTGCTGTTGGGCGGCAGGAGATCGGTATTTTCGTTGTTCGAGTTCTCACCACCCCAAATGTTACAGCAAATGACAAAAACAGACATCATCTCCATACTCGAGCCAATCATTGATACGGACCTCGGGCAGTCACTAGCAGCGCTCGGAGCCATTCACGATGTTGAGATCTCGGGTAACCGTGTTCGTGTATTTCTCGATGCTGTACAGCCCCTTCACTGGGTTGCTCGCCGATTGGATCACGACTGTAAGGCAACGATTTTGGCTAGTTTCCCTGAAGCGGAGGTCGAAGTCTTGGTTCGTGAGCGAGGTGGTACAGCTCGCCGAATGCCTGCTCTTGCTGGTATCAAGAATCTGATTGCCGTTGCTTCAGGTAAGGGCGGAGTAGGGAAGTCTACAGTTGCAGCGAATCTTGCAGCAGCCTTGGCTCAACGTGGGGCATCTGTAGGTCTCTTAGATGCGGATATCTATGGTCCATCGCAGCCTACGATGTATGGCCTTTCCTCAGAAACAATGCGTGCGGAGAAGTCTGCTGACGGTAAGGTGATCGGCTATCCGAACGAGGCATATGGCGTTAAGGTGGCTTCGATTGGATTTG
This sequence comes from Candidatus Didemnitutus sp., assembly GCA_035299365.1. Lineage (GTDB taxonomy): Bacteria > Bacteroidota > Ignavibacteria > Kapaibacteriales > Kapaibacteriaceae > UBA10438. Next base: position 17,541 of record DATGWS010000199.1, on the reverse strand, counting down.
TAATGCAACGTGATCAAGCAGCCATTCTACGTGGCCCAATGCTTGCGGGATATTTTACGATGCTCGTTGAACAGATCGTTTGGGGAGAACTCGACTTCCTCATTTTCGATCTCCCTCCGGGCACGGGCGATATTCAACTCACACTTACACAACGGATCCCACTCACTGGTGCAGTTGTTGTGACCACTCCACAAGAAATAGCTTTGGCAGATGTGCGCCGGTCAATACAAATGTTCTCCAAGGTTAACGTAGGAATGTTAGGGATCGTTGAGAACATGAGCTATTTCACGCCCCCTGATATGCCAGATCGCAAGTACCACATCTTTGGTAAGGGTGGCGGGCAATCCGTAGCGAACGAATTCAATGTTCCGTTCCTTGGTGAGATCCCAATCGATGTTCGAGTACGAGAAGGGGCTGATGAAGGCTTCCCATTTGTCCTCGATCCAGAATCAGGTGCATTGGGTGATGCGTTTCGACAGGTTGCCGAGAACATCGTCCGCGAAACACGTCGGACAAATGCTCTTACTACTGAAGCGCCTGTAGAAATCTCGATATGACCGAGTCCTTGCGCCAAAGAATTGAGGATGCATTGGTTGAAGTGCGACCGTTCCTCGCCGTTGATAATGGTGACATAGAGATCGTTCGATACGAAGAATCAACCGGTGTGTTAGAGCTACGTTTCTTGGGAGCATGTAAGACGTGCTCCATGTCTGCCATGACCCTCCGTGCAGGGATCGAACGCGCTATTCGAATGCACCTCCCTGAGATCCGTAGGGTAGAAGCCGTGCAATAGATTCATCCCGCGAAATTTTCTATGAATCACGCTTTCTCATTTGAAAATTTCTCGTACCTTTGCAGTCTTGCGTGATCGATTCGGGCGCTTAGCTCAGCTGGTTCAGAGCATCTGCCTTACAAGCAGAGGGTCGGGGGTTCAAATCCCTCAGCGCCCACAACACGCAAGCGTGGCGGAACTGGCAGACGCACCGGACTCAAAATCCGGCGGGCTCAACACCCGTGCGGGTTCGACTCCCGCCGCTTGTACAAGCATCTACACCCTCAAGCCATTATGCGTGTGAGGGTGTTTCCATTTTACTGAGGTAAACAACAAGAGCGCGCCACGAAGATCGTGACGCGCTCTCTCTTTGAGATACAAAGGGCTTTGAGATACAAAGGGGTGCGGTTACCGAACAATGTTGATCATTGTGGACACAGTTCCAAAACCACTGTCGATCACAAGGTAGTATGGACCGCTCGGTACATTGAGAACGCCCAGGGATGCTTGATGTCTGCCTGCTGTGGCGAAGCCAAGGTTGATCAACGCAACACTGCCACCCGTTACGTCAATGAGTCGGGCTGTAACAGTAGCATCACGATAAATGTAGTACGAGAAGCGTGCATCGCCTGTAATGGGATTCGGTGAGACGTTGAGTTCTGAGATGCTGGATGAGGTCTCATCTACGCTCGTTGTGACTGGCGGAAGTTGGATCAGTGCACCTCCGCTTGGAAGTGCCGCAAATAGACCAAACGCTACCCCGCCCTTGTTGACGTCGGGATCGAGAAAACCGGATGCGAAAACGGAGATGGCCTTGCCTCCAAGAGTGGAAACATCGGCTGTGAACGATGCGATTGCTGCACCACCGGCTGGAGCCACGCCGATCACATACGAACCCGTTGGTACGCTCTTGTATTCCGCATACTGCCCATAAGACAGACCAGAGATCAGCGGAGCGCCACCGGCAAGAATATCTACCTTGGGCGCATCTGTAGCCCCGTGGAAGACGAGGATGTCTACGTTCCCGACTTCTGATGCGACAGAGCGAATATCACCCGCTGAGTACAGGCTGAAACTGCGAGAGGCAGCACTTGCGTCACCATTCGGTGCAAATTCGGTAGTATCCAAGAGTCCACTGGCCGTAACGATGTACCGACCTGGCGCGAGATTCACGTTGAATGTTGCGAGTGTTTGTGCCGATGTATCGGAGGTCCCGGGTGCGATACCGATAGGTATCTCCACTCCGGCAGGAACGAGTAAGAACTCTGTTGCCGTGCGGAATGCAAGATCATTGACAAGGCGGCTCGTTCCGGCCCACACGTCCACAACAGAAGCACCTGGGTCTGCAGCGTTATGGATGATCTGGACCAGCGCCGTTGGTGGTGTAGGTACGCTTGGCAATACGATGAAATCGCCACCGGTTGGGGCAACAGCAAACAGTCCAAATGCTGGTCCACCTCCATTGGCTGCCGGGTCTAGGAAGCCAGATGCCACAATCACTATGGCTGCACCACCTAAGCCTGAAACATCGGCGCGGAATGTTGCAATTGGTGCGCCACCGGTTGGCGCAATTCCCAAGTCGTAAACACCAGGCGGAACGGTCAAGTAGCTCGATGCAGACCCATAGGAGATTCCCTGAATGAGTCGAGAACCACCGGCAACAACGTCGACAGCCGGTGCATCGGTTGAGCCGTGCCACGCAAAGAGGTCTACCGTACCTGACTCCTTCGCCTCTGTTCGGCCAGCCACAGGATATACGTCAAACGTTAGTGGCCTTGCATTTAGATCGGCATTCGTCGCAAAGCCGTCCAGCTTCAACAGACCGTTTGCAACAGCAACATAGACCTGGCCGGCTTCAAGTGTGAACGTTTTATCGAAGACCTTCGAGGCAGCACTTGTGCTGGTGTCTGGAGCGATGGCAACGGTGATGGGTACACCGGCTGGAACTTCCACATAGCCGAAGGCCGTGCGGAACTTGAAATCATTAATCAGGATTTCGCCATTCGCATACACATCAACGGTTTCAGCCGCTGGGTCAGCTGCATTGTGAATGATCTGGATCTTAGCCGTCTGGGCCGAAACTGCAATCGCGCTGAACACAACAAGTGCGAGCGCGGCGATGACTGTAAACACGAGAACCTCTCTGGTGGTGATGAGAAGAATGAACGAAGACTAAATTCCTCGTCACAAAACCTCATCTGCTACCTGAGAGGTTCCCGTTGAACCTCGTTACCGAGAGAAAATCTATCTGACGGCGTTTGCGATCAGCGAATCGGCATTTGTATCTGTGTAGTCATTGTCTCGAACAGATGAACGGATAGCCCCCTTATCAAGAACGTAGATAGCCGGTAGATCCGTAAGTGTGATCGTTGGCTGGTACGGATGTTTGTCCGTTTCGCTACGCATGGACCAAACTTCTACACGATTCAGGTCAACATTTGCCGCAATGAGCGTCTTCATCACTTGAGGAAACAACCGCTGGGTGCCACGGCACGAACACGTTGGTTTTACAAAGATGCACACCTTACGATCTGGCTGACTCGACATCGCCGCTGAGATGTCTGTTACAACGCTTGAATTAGGCGTGTACGTCTCCATCTCCGCCACAAACCAAGAATATCCTGGTGTTTTGGTGAGTTCGTCCATCGTAAGCATCTCTGCTGATGTATCAACAGGTTCAGTGGTAGTGCAGGCCGAAAGCCCAACTACACAGGCGAGTACGAGAGAGAGGAGCTTCATAGGGTTCACCACTTCATGATGTTGATTTCGTCCACGTAGACTGTTTGTTTATTCCGGAACAATGCCAAGACAATCGCTAGGCCAACGGCAGCTTCTGCTGCAGCAACGGCCATGATGAAGAACACGAACATCTGGCCGGAGATATCTCCGGAGAATGCCGAAAAGGCAACCATTGACAAGTTCACAGCATTGAGCATGAGCTCAAGTGACATGAAGATGATGATCGCATTGCGGCGGGTGACAACTCCAGCAACACCGATCACAAAGAGGACGGCAGAGAGGATGAGGTAGTAGTCGAGAGGGATCGTTGTTGGGAGCATCGAGGTCAACCTTCTTTCACATGGCGCTTGGCGAGGATTACAGAACCGATCAGTGCCGCAAGGAGAAGCAGGGAAACTGCTTCAAATGGGAAGAGATACGTTGTAAAGAGCGACTGACCAATGGCTTCAGTGGTCCCGATCTCAATTGCTTTTGGAGACAGGTCTATGCGGCCGGTTGGACGGGCAATAACGGCTATGCCGATCATCACAGCCAGCACAAGAGCCATGAGCGACCCAAGTGTGGTCCGTAATCCACTACGGTCTGGATGGGGAGATTCCTTGCCCACGTTTAGGAGCATGATCACAAAGACCACAAGAACCATGATGGCTCCGGCATACACAAGAACCTGCACGGCAGCAACGAATTGCGCCTGCATAGTCAGGTAAAGACCGGTGAGCATGAAGAAATGCGCTACCAGCGACATGGCCGAGGCAACGGGGTTCTTTCGCGTAACCGTGAACACCGCTGAAGCAACGGCGCCAATTGCGAAAACGGTAAACATGATGACTTGGAGACTCACTGCCGGCTATCCAAGGTTAGGGGCAAAAATGACGTCCCCAAATATACGAAGCCAAACGCGCCTTTGCTCTATGCCTCAAACCGTTCTACGGTCTGCACACCCTTGATCTTGTGCAACTTGTCAAAGATCTTCTTCAGATGATCCAAGTCTGTTACGTATACGGTAAGGATCCCTTCGAACATCGAATCGTAGGCATCAATGTTTACACCTCGAATGTTCGTTTTTGAGATAGACACCACAGCACTCGTGATTTCATTGAGCATGCCAGGGCGGTCATCCCCAGTGATCTTCACAGCGGCCAGGAATTCATTGCGCTGAGATTTTGCCCAGTCCAGTGCAACCAATCGAGGTTTTAGTTTGTCGTGCAGGTCAATAACATTGTGGCACGTAGCCCGATGTACTTTTATCCCGCTGCCAATGGTCACAATTCCAACTACATCATCTCCAGGCACCGGATTACAACACCTGGCGTAGGAGAAGAGGATCTTAGAGCTTGGAGCATCCTGCCCTACAAGGAACACACCATTGGTGTTGTCTCGGGCTGTGTCCGTGTATTGCTCAAAGGTGAGGTTTGACGGGGCTTCTTTTGTTGTCGCAGATGCAGGTTGCACAAGGCCGAGTATCTGATCTCCCGCAGTTTCGGGAGATAACGTGCCGGACCCAAGAGCTGCGTAGAATTCGGATCGGCTGTCATACTTCAGCTGAAGAACGAGTTTCTCTAGGTCGTCTTCATTGATGTGGAGGTTGAGCTTCTTGGCCCGCTTTTCCCACAGTTCCTTGCCCTCTGTTACGCGTGCCCGTCGTTCGTCATTGAGAATCCTCCGAATGTGCGTCTTTGCCTTGTGCGTTATGGCAATTCGTTCCCAATCACGGTGTGGCGTTTGATTTCGCGATGTGAGGATCACTACTTGATCGCCGGTATTCAGTGCATGGTCTAGTGGTACGATCCTGCCGTTGACCTTGGCTCCGATGCACTTTGCACCAACCTGCGAATGGATGTCAAATGCGAAGTCGATCGGAGTGGCCCCTTTAGGAAGGATGCGGAGATCTCCCTTTGGTGTAAAGACGTATATCTCGTCCTGATACAGATTGAGTTTGAAGCTCTCAAGGAGTTCCTTGGCTGCCTCTTCTCCGGCATTTTCAAATACATCGCGAACCCAATTGGCCCATTCTTCAAGATCTGATGAATCAACCCACGATGCTGTACCACCGTTCTCGGCCTTATATCGAAAATGAGCAGCAACGCCACGCTCTGCAAAGTCATGCATTGCCCGAGTGCGGATCTGGATTTCAACACGTTTCCCGTCGGCACTGATTACCGTTGTATGAAGAGATTGATACCCGTTTTTTTTGGGGACACTGATATAGTTCTTGAAACGCTCGGGCACGGGGCGGAAGATCTCGCTCACAATGCCGTAGGCAAGGAAACAATCGTTGTTCTCCTCGGTGTCCAGAATGAGACGTACAGCGAAAAGATCGTAGAGCTCGTCTAAGGACTTACCCTGCGTTACCATTTTCTTGTAGATCGAATAGAGATGTTTCGGCCTGCCGTTGATCTCAAACTTTACGCCATGTTCAGTGAGTCTCTCGGCTATCGGTTTACTGAATCGTTCTATGAAGTCTTCCCGCTCTTCTCTGGAGGTGTTGAGTTGACGTTTGATGTCGTCATAAGCATCGCGGTGTAGCACCTTGAAGGAGAGATCTTCAAGCTCCCATTTGATATTTCCAAGGCCAAATCTGTGCGCAAAAGGGGCATAGATCTCCATCGTTTCACGGGCCATTCGTTCCTGTCGTTCTCTCGACAGTGATTCAATGGTGCGCATGTTGTGGAGTCGGTCTGCGAACTTCACAAGGATCACCCGGACGTCGTTCACAAGCGACAATAGCAGCTTGCGGTAGTTCTCTGCCTGCGTTATCTCTCTGCTATTGAAAACATCGGAGATCTTCGTTGCACCATCAACGATCTCTGCTACCTCTGCGCCGAATTCAGCACGCAGGTCCTTGAGAGAAAAGGTTGTGTCTTCCACAACATCGTGCAACAACGCCGCAACAACGCTCACATCATCGAGAGGGATCTCTCGCATAACGATGAGTGCAACATTCGCCGGATGCGTATAGTACGGCTCCCCTGAGACACGCAGATCTTTCTTGTGTGCCTCTACGCAGAATCGAAATGCTCGTGAAACCAGATCCACGTTGAAACGCTGGAGATGACGCTTACCCTCTGCAATGAGAAAGGCAAGATCTGTCTCCACGTTCAATCCAAAAACGTGTTCCGGTTCATCAACTGCTGATCGACGTTGTTTCGTCCCTGCCTTGGCCACGTGCCCCTTACTTAACGATGATCGTCTTGTGGGCCACCTCATCGGCGGCTCTTACCACGAGAAAGTAACTACCAGAAGGCAAGTACGAAACATCGAGTGTTCCGGAGGCATCTGCAATGGGCCCGGAATAGACGGTAGCCATGCGTTGTCCGGCCAGTGAATAGAGCTCAAGAATAGCGATTGCATCGGGCTGACCCATGAGTCGCCAGCTTGTTGTTGCAATCACGGGATTGGCGCCGATCGCAATGGCCAGGTTGGAGTTCGTTGACTGTACATCATCGGCTACACCCGTTGGATCCGGTGGAAGAGTGTCTGGATTTGCCGCTTCTTCCAACCAAACAAGCCCCTTATCGAGAATGGTCGTTCGTTGAGTACCATCCAAGAAGCGAGAGGCATTCACGCCAAGAATGATGCTGCGGTACGAAGAATTTTGATAGCGGACGCCTCCGATAATGGTGGCATTGGAACGTGTCATCAAGGAGATTGAGCCCGGCTGTGAAAGACGGAACACAACATTCGGGACGAAGTCTCCTCCGCGATGGTGATCAAGGCGAGGCAGCTGGATATCGATATCTACCATTCCGGCAGTAACGGGATCTCCAACAACACCTTGGAAGACGCGTTGGCCTTGATCATTGGTAACCTGGTCTGCGCCACGAAGCGAACAGCCAAATGCATTAAAGAAACCAACGCTGTTCGGCAGGTCGGTGCGAAGGAGCAGAGGATCATCGGCGATGAGATACACTTCGATCTTGCGCTTCAACAATGAGAGCGTGATGGCATTGTCTACAGCGTCAATCTCACCAAAACTTCCACTGTTCCAAAGAACGGTTTTCAGCACATGTAGGCTATCGGCAACAACATTGAAGACATCTGACGTGAAGGCTACGTATCCGGAACGCGTGGTTTGGTTAACTGCCTCAATGATGTTGTACGTTCCAACACGTTCGTCCTGAACAATAGCGCGGCGAACATTGTACGGTACGAGAATCGTTGTTGCGCGAAGCCCGTTCGGTTCACCGGAGATCACCTCAGCACATTCCATACTCCAAAGCGAGAGGCTGTCACTGATCGACACTGGGATCGACACATCTGTTGTGACATTTGCAGAAAGAGGGGGGAGCGTGATTGGCTCGGACCATTCGGAGGCTACACCATCAGCGTTGCGAACAAGGCGGTGAACCACTTGTACGTCCCTGATACCGGCCGATCCATTTGTATACCGGAATCGAACGGTATCCTGCGCGTGTACAACGCGGGCCGCTGCGTCTGCAACCAAGGTATTGTCCGTAGACAAGTCGAGTCTACCAACCATGGCCTTTGACTTATCAACGAACCAAATGCGCCCATCAGGCCCTACAACAATTCCGAGCAATTGGGTCGCTCCGGTTTCAACAGAGCCCAGCGATGCTACTGAATCACCGTTGATAGCATATATGTGGATGAGACCCGTTGCTCGATCTCCAACAAGAAGCCGATTGCCAACAATATCGATCCCAACCGGGACTTGAAGCCCGCTTGTGATGACGGTTTTCACTGAGGCATTGACTACTGACGAATACTCTGCGTAATTCTCGTCACTTTCCGGAGGAGCAGTTAGGGGGCCTTCCACGGTACCACTCTTTGTGTCCAATGTGTTCACAGTTGCCGTACCCGGATCGATGAAATACAGAAGACCGGTTGATCTGTTGAGGGCAACATGTGCTGGCCGTCCACGCTCAACCGGAGTGATCTTCACATCAGAATAGCGACGGATGATACCATCGCGGTGATCGGTGCCACCAACTTCATGTGGATCTCGGAAGTCATACCGACAGATGTCCTTGTAGCGAGCATCCAAAATCCAAAAAATGTTTGCACTGTCATGGGCAATGCCAAGTCCCCATGGACTCTGGTGCAGCATATCAAGATGTGACGCAAGTTTTGTGTTGTCGTCTTGATACCGCGATGCAAACACTGCTGTATCACTTGACCAAAGCGTTGGCCCCATGAACATGTAATTCGCATCGCCACTGCCTGGTTCTCCATTTTGTGCTGTGCCAAAAGCGCCATTGTTTCCCATGGCGATTCCCATGGTACGCCACATGAAGTGGCTAGCGCGCGAATCCTTCTTTAGGCGTACGGTCTGTTGTGGAGTCCCAGCATTATGGATGATCGTGATGGCATGCCCCTTGCTTTCTGCGGTCACAACCCACAGATCATGTGGGTGAAGGGCGGTACGATTGAAGTCCAGATCCAATGGATCGCGTAGTCCGTCCGCAGCCGATGCAATCGTTGTTACGGTTGGCGTGGAGAGAAGATATCGATCGAGAAGGTTGACGGTTGTTTCTACGCGTACCGGCTCGGGTGAAACGTAGGATACAACCCGGTCAATCTCCATGAATGGTTCGTTTGAATAGACACTGAATGCAACAGTACCACTTTTCACGACGATGGTCGCGTGGAGGTCTCTCAGAGTGTCGTTGATTGTTGCAAGAGCCCCAAGATCACGAGCGATCGTACCAGCGGTGTCGGGCAGGTACGTAAAGACCTCCGTATCTAATCCTGTCTGTTCCACCATCTGTTCCCAACGTTCTTGGGGATCGGCGCTCGTTGCCAAGACAGTGACTCCGAGTCGGCGGAGATCTGCGCTGTGTTCATTGAGATAGAGCAGCTGGCGAACACAGTGTGAACATTCATACCCAAGGTAGCGAACCAGGATCACGTTGCCGGACGTCATTGGGACAGAGGCAGGGAGTTGTTGGCCCCCACCGATCGAACTTGGATAGACCCGCATACCGTGCTCATCTGCAACAGCAACAGTTGTTATTGCTGCGGTGACGAGAATCGTGAGGCAGAGAAGAGTACGGATGTGGATCATAGTGAAACCTGAGGTTGACGATTGCCGTATGTCGCATTTTCGCGTTGAAAGTTACCGACTTCCCAAGGAAGTCGGATATTGCAGGTGCTCGACGTGCGTTTCACTTTTTGAAGGTGCAGTCATGATGATGTTGAAGCAGATCCTTGGCGTTGGTGCGATTTCGCTGATGCTTGTTTCTTGTGGTGAAAAGGTAGACGAGGCAGCGGAGGCAATGAGTAACATGAAGTCCATTGCGGAAACAGCAGATGAAGCTCAGAAGACGCAGGACGTACTCACAAAACGTCGTGAAGAACGCAGAGCAAAGGGTGATACTCTAGCTTTAGCGCCTGACGAGATAAAAAAGTTCCTTCCCGGAGATATCGACGGCTATAAAGCCGAAGAGCCGGAAACTCAGTCGATGGATATGCAAGGGATGTCGTGGAGTGTTGCTTCCAAGGAGTATCGTAAAGACGATGGTTCAACGGTGAAAGTCACCATTACCGACTACAACGCAACAGCCGACATGTGGGCCGGCGCTACGATGATGTTTGCCATCAAGTGGAGCGTTGATAATGCCACTGAAACAAGCAAGACAATTCAGACCGATGATCCCTACGTGAACGGTCACGAACGTTTTGGAAAGCAGGATAAGAGCGCTGCAATCACCTATGGTCTCGGCGGACGTTTTCTCCTTCAAATTGAAGGCACAAATCAAACGAATACTGAATTCTTGAAATCTATCGCATCACGTATGGATCTCAAGAAGATGGCCGGTATGTAACGAACAAGCCCCCTCCGATACAAGATCGAAGGGGGCTGTACTGTCAATGTCGGGGTGGCAGGATTCGAACCTGCGACCTTCTGCTCCCAAAGCAGACGCGATAACCGGGCTACGCTACACCCCGAGAGCGACAAATATCGGGAGAATACTTGTATTTACAAAGAGAAAAACACCGTATATCGCAATCTCATTGGACGTTGTGTTCAAGACGATCACTCCCTATATTACCTCTGTGTGATAGGTGAGATGAAGAGTACCCCTAGACGAGTGGTGACGTCTGGGGGTTACTCGTTTTTAGACCGTAGATTTGCCTCATGCATCGTTACCTTCTTCTCGCAGTCTCCCTCTTGATCCTTCTTTCTTCAGCACACAGTGGTGAAGAGATCCCCGGAGCACCTCAACGTCAAACCATCGCGCTCATCAATGCAGCAGTGCATACTTCTGCCGGGCCAACAATCAAGAACGCAACAGTGGTGTTCGATAAAGGCATCATCACTGTAGTTGCCGCCGGAGCTGCTGCACCAGCAAACGCACGAGTTGTTGATTGTAAAGGGGCCCATGTCTATCCGGGCTTCATTGCACCACTGACAACATTGGGTCTTACCGAGATCGATGCAGTGCGATCAACGCGAGACATGAGTGAAGTTGGCACATTCAATCCGAATGCGCGTGCAGAGACTGCCTACAATCCAGATAGTGAACTCATACCAACGGTGCGATCGAATGGAATCCTTCTTGTAAATGCAAGCCCGCAAGGTGGGACGATCTCTGGTCAGTCTTCTCTAATGCGCCTCGACGGTTGGACGAGAGAGGATCTTGCCGTGAAGAGAGTGTCGGGATTACTCCTCAATTGGCCTTCCATGGAAGTAACCAATGCGTGGTGGATGCGCAAACCGGCTGAAGAACAACGTAAGGACATCGAAAAAAGCATCCGTTCTGTTTACGAACTCTTTGAAAATGCTCGAGCCTATAGTGCAACCGCCAAGGCTGGCGTAGATACCACCTTGCGAGACATTCGCTATGAAGCAATGCGTGCGGTGTTCGAAGATTCGGTTCCATTGATGATCGAGGCTGGCACGCGCAGGCAAATCGAAGCAGTGATCGATTTTCAACGATCGTTCAATGTACGTGTGATCTTGGTTGGTGCCGAAGACGCACCCTTAATGATCCCTCAACTTCAACGATCAGGTATAGGGATCATCATTCCGCGTGTTCATTCACTACCACGACGCGACGAAGATGGCTATGATAGTCCATTCCTTCTCGCAAAGACCCTGGCCGAAGCCGGCATTGCATATGCGTTCTCGGAGTCGGGGGCGTGGCAACAACGCAATCTGCCCTTCCATGCCGGTACAGCACGAGCCTTTGGTCTATCTGAAGAAGATGCTGTGAAGGGGCTCACCATCGGTCCAGCGAGATTGTTCGGAATTGACGGACAATATGGTTCGATCGAAGTAGGAAAGAGCGCAACACTCTTTATCAGTACCGGTGATGCTTTGGATAGCAAGAGTAACAATGTGATCGCGGCGTTTATTGACGGACGTGAAGTAGACCTCGACAACAGGCATAAGCGTCTTGCGAAGAAATATCGCGCGCGCAGCACACGGTAGAAACATGGTCGATGGAACACTGCTACATTCGGAAGCGATCCCGGTTCCGCCCGGTGCGATCTCAATGGCGCGCCGTGCTTTACAAGGTGAAGACCTCGTCCGGTTTGAAGCCGTTACGTTACATGACATCACGTACGCTAGCGATGGGCTACGGATCAAGGGGTACTTGGCACTCCCACCAGGTGGTCAGTCCACATATCCGGCAATTGTCTTCAACCGTGGTGGAAGTGGTCCGCGCGGAGCGCTCACGCCCGAAACCGCAATGCCCCTTATCGGACTCTATGCTTCATGGGGCTATGTGGTTGTTGCATCAAACTATCGTGGAGTTGCAGGGTCTGAGGGAGCCGCAGAGGAATGGGGAGCTGGCGACGTACGCGATGCGTTGAATCTCTTGCCCTTGCTCGATACCTTGCCCTATGTGGACCACGATCGGATAGGACTCATCGGAGGCAGTCGGGGTGGAATGATGGCCTATATGATGTTGGCAAAGACGGAACGATTTAGGGCAGCAGTAACGTTTGGAGCTCCGGCACGAATCAATGCCGTAGAGCACTCGGCCTACATTCGTAAAACAATGGTGAAACATCTTCCTCCTGGAAGTGTCGAGCAAGTAGAAGCGGAATTGCGAAGTGCTGTTGTATGGGCAGAGACAATGTCGCCTACCACCCCGTTACTTGTTCTACATGGCACCGGAGACCGAAGGGTTGACGCCGAGCACTCGTTGTACCTCGCGATGGAACTGCAGAGACTACACCGGCCGTACAAATTGATCATGTATGATAATGCAGATCATGTATTGGCCGGCAGAAGAAATGAATCAAACGCTGATATGCGATGGTGGATGGACCGATATGTGAGAGATGGATCGCCCCTTCCTCGAACTGGTCCCCACGGTGCATAACAGATTAATATTCGGATTGAAAGGACAGGGAATGATCGCTCGAACTATGTTGAGTACTGTTCTGCTAGCTGGTGCACTATGCACCCAATCGATGGTAGCTCAGGAGAACAAGTCAACCTTTGTTGATTGGCTCATCACCGACGACGTGCTACAAGAGAGCATGCAGCCGCGCCATCCTATGCGGCTGATGGCAGAGTCCTTTCCCCAAAAGACTATCGATACCACGATCGACGTGATCTCTTATGATGCAGAGTTCGATTGGTACTCAGCGTTGCTCACGCCAAAGGTCCAGCGCCCGGAGCGCAAAGCAAACGCACGAATGAAGGCTGTTGTTGCATCGCGTGTTGACAATCTTACTCAGATAGAGTTTGATGCGGTAACACTGATCATCGACTCCATTTCTAGTGGGGGCACGCCCATTCAGTTCACAAAGAACGTGCGTTCTGTTACGATGATGCTCCCAACTCCGCTTCAGCGCGGGGAGAACGTAGAACTCACCATTCATTATGCCATCACTCGAGATGATAGGGCCATCTTCTTCTACAGCAAGAGTGATGCGGCAGCCGACAACTCTCCGTACGCTAGCGCCTACACCATCTCCGAGCCGGAAGACAGTCGAAGGTGGTATCCATGTAACGATCAACCCGACGATAAAGCGTTGTTCTCCGTTCGCATTCGTGTTCCTAAGGGATTCACCGCTGTATCTAATGGTGTTCGTATTGATTCTATTGGTGATGGAGATACGGCGTCGTACCAATCATGGAGACATAACGTACCGATGCCCCCGTATCTCTTTGCTGTGTCTGCGTCGGAATACATCATGTACCCTCAGGTGTACACAAGACCGGACAGCTCCAGGGTCCCGATAAGCAATTATCACTTCGACATCGACCAAAACGGGACCTTCTATAACGCCACACGCGCCTTGGCCAACATTCCATTGATGTTTGAGGCGTTCGAGGAGCGATTTGGCGTCTATCCATTCGAAACGTACGGTCACGTAACAGTTAGCCCCTTCCAATACGGAGGTATGGAACATCAGACAATGAGCACCATCAATCGTCGCTGGCTCGCCGGAGATGTTGAAGGGGGCTATGCCCACGAACTCGCACACCATTGGTTCGGTAATCTCGTCACCTGTGCAACATGGGCTGATATCTGGCTCAATGAAGGTGGTGCTTCGTGGGGTGAAGCCGTGTACGAAGAACATCGCACCGGCGCTGATGGGTACATGCAGATTCTTTGGTCAAAACGTGCGCGATACATGCAGACCGGGCTTAATGAACCACCGATCTATAACATTCCAATTGGCATCCTCTTTAACGAGGCCACCACGTATAACAAGAGCTCATGGGTCTATCATATGATGCGAAGGAACGTTGGAGACGATGTGTTCTTCCCAGCAATCAGATCGTATTTAGACAAATTCAAGGTAGGCTCTGCGCAAACCTTTCAGCTCCTTTCACATCTGAAAGAGGCAGCCCCTAACCCGCGTGTTTCATGGGACACGTTCTTCGATCAATGGCTCGTCAAGGCCGGACATCCGGTCTTTGAAGTGATTGTTAGCACAACAACGAATCCAACGCCGTTCACGTATCGCGTTACTGTTGCGCAAACACAATCGCATGAGGAAGTGCCCGACGTTTTCATTACGCCGTTACATCTTCGATTTGTTGGTTTTGGCGAAGTACTTGACACAACCATTATGATCGATACTCGGACAGTAACAAGAGATTTCGTTGTTGGATTTGATGTAGATGAAGTGCTGATCGACCCAAAGAATGATATTCTCTGCGAAAAGGAAGTGACACCTGTTGGTGTTGCCGAAACAGAGGAGCAAGGTTCATGGTGTCAGATACTGGGCCCACATCCCATTGCACAGGGGGCTCCGCTTCGCATCTTCATCGCAGACGGAGATGCCGCAAGCGTAACGATTCGTACGATTTCCGGAGAGAACGCCGTGGCAAGTACAGTCTCGTCGGGTGTGTCTCTCGTTCCAACATCAACACTTGTTCCCGGAACCTATGCGGTATCCATTCGTAGTGGCGCGCGGTTGTACAACCAGACGGTCATCATAACAGCACAATAAGAAGCATAACCATGGACATCGACGTTGCTTCAATGCGGAAAGAGTACTCCCGAGAAGAGTTAACAGAGGATTCTGTTCAACGCGACCCGCTCGGTCAGTTTGCCAGTTGGTTCGATGAGGCCATTGCTTCGGCGTTGCCCGAACCAACGGCAATGGCTCTCTGTACGGCAACGTCGGACGGTCGACCTTCGTCGCGCATGGTCTTACTCAAAGGTGTGGATCAACAAGGGCTAGTGTGGTTTACCAACTACGCAAGCCGCAAGGGTGCAGAGCTTGATGCTAACCCCTATGCCGCACTACTCTTCTTTTGGCCTGAATTGGAACGTCAGATCCGAATTGAAGGACGAGTAGTGAAGGTCTCGCAGGCGGAGTCCTTGAAGTATTTCCTCACACGTCCGGTCGATAGCAAGCTTGGTGCATGGGCTTCACTCCAGAGCATTGTAGTTGCATCCAAGGACGTGCTGCGTCACCAGTTTGAAAGTGCAAGGGCGCGTTTTGCAGACGGCGATGTACCGCTTCCACCACATTGGGGTGGATATCGACTCATCCCCGAGTCCTACGAATTCTGGCAGGGCCGCCCATCACGGATGCACGATCGAATCCACTATCGCAAAGACAACGATGTGTGGACGATTGAACGATTGTCGCCGTAACTCGTAACTAGTAACTAGTAACTAGTAACTAGTAACTAGTAACTCTTCATCTCTCTTACGATCTCAACCGCGGATCCGTGGCATCGCGCAAGGCATCTCCGATGAGGTTGAATGCGCTTACGGTGACGAAGATCATCAGTCCGGGAAACACAGCGAGCCACCATGAGTAGGTGCTAGAGCGAGCCTTATGCAGAACGCTTCCCCATGTAACAACGGTAGGGGGCACACCGAATCCAAGGAAGGACAGAGCACTCTCGAAGAGGATGGCGCTTACGATACCAAAGGCAGCATAGATGAGTACTGGAGCGATGGCATTTGGCATTACGTGCCGGAAGATGATACGTGTTGTTGAGTATCCGAGGGCAGTTGCCGCACTAACATAGTCGAGATTACGGACGCGCAGTACTTCACCGCGCATGAACCGTGCAATGGACGTCCAGCCCGTGAGACCGATGAGCCCCATAATCAGCCACAACGTTCCCTGTTCTACAAGGGCTACGATGGTGATGATCAAGAAGAACCGTGGGAAGGTGATCACAACTTCAATGAGGCGAGAGATCAAGAGGTCTGTGAGTCCGCCAAAGAATCCAGCAATTGCACCGAGAATAATGCCGATTGTGAGGGCGATGGACATGGCAACAAAGCCGATGCTGAGTGCATATCGTGAGCCGTGGATGAGACCCGAGAGAACATCTCTACCAAGGTCATCCGTACCAAGCCAGTGAAGTGCCGATGGAGACCGGTCTTTGAGCGTAACGAGACGTTTGTCCGTACTACCGGGAGCATATGGGATAGGGGGATATACAGCCCAATCGTACGGAAGTGATTTCCAATCTGCCGTTGCGAATTCAGCGCCCCATTGAGCAACACCAAACGTAACGCCGATCTCACGCGCTACAGGGAAATAGGTGTCACCTCGAAGTGAACAAACGATAGGTTTATCGTTAGCCAGTACGTCTGCGAAGATGGCAATCACGGCAATCACGCCAACAATCCAGATGCTGATCATGCCAAATGCGTTCTTCTTGAACTGGCGTCGGACGAATTGTCCGTAGCTCTCACCTTCGTTGGGGTTAACGGTAGTACTCATGTTATGATGCCTTCTTACCGTACGAGATGCGAGGATCGGCAAAGCTGTAGAGAACATCCGCTACGAGCATACCGGCGAGAGTCAATACGGCAGATACTGTGAACACGGCCATGATCATTGGATAGTCGCGTGCGATAAGCCCCCTAAATGAGAGCTCTCCCATGCCAGGAATCGAGAAGATCGATTCAATGATCACCGAGCCTCCGATAAGGTTGGGGATGAGGGCTGCAACGAGTGTGATCAGAGGGATGAGGGCGTTTCGCAGTGCGTGACGGTAGATCACGGCTCGTTCGGCAAGACCCTTGGCGCGCGCAGTACGGACATAGTCTTGGCGGATCACTTCGAGCATGGATGATCGCATTTGACGCGAGATAAAGGCAAAGTCCGCGTAAACATAGACGATCATTGGAAGCGCAAGGTGCCAGGAATAATCAGCGAGCTTCTTCCACACACTCCAGTTCACGGAAAAACTTGGTGATCGGAGTCCGCTCGATGGGAATAATGAGATGAACTCGGGATTCGCAAGGAACGTAAGGGCCAATGTGCCGATCCAGAAGACCGGAAGTGAATACAGGGCAAACAACACGAATGTGGAGACCCTATCGGTAAGTGTACCCGGATGTGTTGCACTGTAGATGCCAAGAGGAACGGCTATCAGATAGGCAAGGATGATCGCGATAAGGTTCATGGTGAGCGTCACCGGAACCCGTTCCACCATTTTATCGAAGACCGGTCTATTGTCTTGAAACGACTTCCCGAAGTCGGGTTTGCCGGTGAAAGATGCAGCCGACCAGTTTGTGCCCTGCGCAGTAAAGACGCCGGACATATCAAAACACATCAGCCCACCGGTCCAGATAGCGTATTGCTGCCAGATCGGTTTATCCAGATGCCACTGCTGACGG
>DATGWS010000198.1:0-4438 GCA_035299365.1 Candidatus Didemnitutus sp. | reverse complement strand
GGAACAACACAAGTGTCGTTTCGTTGGTTCCGCGGTGACGAAGGATCGCCCGTGATGTTGGATATTTGTAGGCTATGTCCTTGCAACATACGATGTTGTCTTCCTTTCTCCCACTGGTGATCGCCTTGCTTTGTGTGTCTTCCGGCACAGCTATAGGGGGCGAACAGCTGGTAGATACAGTCCTTTCCCGACTGGGGATCGACGTGCGTACTCTCGTAATAGAGGGAGCGTTGTCGACCACCGGCGAACAGTCCATGAGTGGAATCCCATTTGAAGTGATCGTTGACGAGGATACCATGCGCATGACAACAAGTGGCCCGTTTGGGATTGTTGCAGCTCGCATTTATGCTCAACCGGATTCCTTTGTCGTGGTAAATTATTTCATGCGTGAGGTGTTTGACGGCGACCCTTCGTCTAGCGCACTTGCCCAAGCAATGCCCATCCCACTTACTGTTACCGACCTGCAAATGTTGGTTCGAGGGAGGCTCCCGGGAGATCTTTCCAGGTTCGTTCGTGGAGACCGGAGAAAAGACTCGTCGGTTCTCTTCATCGCCCGTAGAACCGACGGGGTGGAATATGCCTTGATTGACACAACCTCCGGCATCCTTCGGCAGTATCAGCGTAAGAATCTTGACGGTCAACTCGTGATGAACATTACCTTTAGTGACGTTCGTACCGTGTCTGGTTTGGGTATCCCATATGCAGTTGATGTGGCATTCGACGATCGTAAACAGACCGTATCTTTCCGTTTCACCAAGGTCACGGCCAACGAACCGATCACGTCGTCTTTCAATGTGCAGATTCCAGCATCCTTCACTCGTAAGACGTATCGGTGATGCTGCTGCGCTACGTAGTCGTGCTCCTCACGACGTCGGTTTTCATGGCACACGCTCAGGCCCCGCAGGCAACGCCTGATAGTATGCGTGTTACCACCGAAGATGGTCAGACTACCAGCTCAGGCATTGACACCATCGTCGTTTTTTCAGCCAAGGACACAGCACACTTCAGCGTTGCAAGGAAACAACTTCGGCTCCGTGGAACTGCCGATGTCAAGTACCGAACACAGCGCCTACAATCTGAAGTGATCGTTATGGACTTCGGCTCCAGCACCATGCAGGCAGATGGTGCAACCGACAGCAACGGGCGTGTAGCCGGGTTTCCGGTCTTCTCCGATAATGGTGAGGAGTATGCCGGACGTTCTATGTTGTACAATTTCTCTACTCGGCGCGGTCGAGTACAGTTTGGCGAAACGAACATTGAAGGGGGCTATTACTACGGGTCCAAGATCAAACGTGTGGACGAGAATACAGCCTATGTAGAACAGGGATGTTTTACTACCTGTGATGCGCCCCATCCCCACTTCTATTTCAATTCTCCGCAGATGAAGGTTGTAATGAATGACAAGATCTATCTCGATCCTGTTATTTGGTATGTGGAGGATATTCCCGTCTTCGCTCTTCCTATTGGTATGTTCTTCAGCACAGAACGAGGCAGACGGTCCGGCATCATTATGCCTACGCCACTCATTACAAGTGACCGCGGCGTTGTTCTTCAGAACTTGGGGTATTACTTCGCCATCAATGACTACTTCGATACGGAACTCACTACGGATCTGACCACGAAGGGTGGATTCACCCTCTATAATCGAACCAATTACGCCGTTCGCGACCGGCTCACCGGCCGCGCAAAGATCACATTCGGCTATACTCGGTTTAACGTGACCGATCCCTATGCCCTGAATCTTGGCATAGAGCTCAATCACCAACAGCAGCTACGGCCTAATGAGAGTATCGTGCTCGATCTCTTGTTTACGTCAAACCGGCTCTACCAGAACACATCGCTTAATCCTCTCGACCGTGTACGTCAGAATGCTCGCAGTAATGCGTCGTATCAACGCACATTCTACAACGGCATGACGTTTAACACCGGATACACTCGCGACCAAAATATGATCACCGGCAGTATCACACATACGCCAGTCGTATCATTCGGCATTCCACAGATTCAGCCACTGAAGGGGCTTATCTCTGGCGACCATTGGTTGCGTGACCTTCAATTCTCCTACCGTTCCACGGCACGGTACAATTACAATTCGTATCGAGCGGCGGATACAGGTGCTTTTGCCGTAAGTGAGCGTTCTGTGTGGGAACACCGCCCATCAGTTACCGTCACACCCAAGCTTGGGAACTTCATTGTTGCACCGTCGATCACCTATTCGGAGAATTGGTATTTCCAGAGATATACGCAGTCTGTAAACCCTTTAGATTCCGAGATCGTCCAAACCAGGGAGTCGGGCTTCTTTCGAGAATACACCTATGGTCTCGGAGTAAATGCAAGCACCTTCCTTTATGGGCTTGCACATCCTCGTATCCTGGGGATAAACTCGATCAGGCACACGTTTCAACCATCCATTGGACTGGCCTATATCCCTGATCAGTCTGACCCGTCTAAAGGGTTCTATGGCGAATACGTGAGCCCCGTAACCGGACAAACGGTTCGTTACAATCGATTTGGAGATGCAGGTCAGTTGGCTTCGTCAAGGCAGCAGTTTCTTGTAACAGGTTCATTCCTCAATCGTGTTGCCATCAAGGTGAAACAAGGAGACACAGCCGAGAAGGCGTTGGAGTTGTTCACCCTCAATTTTGCCACATCGTACAACATGGTGGCAGATTCACTTCGGCTTGCACCAATCTCCTTTAATCTGCGAACACCAATGCTTGATGCTGTGGAGTTCAATCTCAATGGTACTTTCTCAGTCTACGATCAGGCACTTCTGCCGGACCCAGCAACGGGCAGACTTGTGTGGAGAGATATGGGTACGTCCATGCTATCAGCAGGTAAGGGGCTTGCCAGATTGTCCAATCTTAGTGTGCAGCTGGGAACACGTTTCTCCTCACAAGGTGTGAGTTTTGAACAGAGATCAAACGTGTCCGATACTGCCGCGCAGGACAGTGTTGGTGAGGATCTGCGGTCGAGGTTTGATCGTCGATTGAATTACCGCGACGAAGAAGTAGATCTCTTTGGCGAACGCACTCCCGGCTGGTCACCGGTAATCATGCCGTGGGATCTTGGCTTACAACTCGTATACTCCTACGTCAAACCTAATCCGGATCTGGTAACGCAGTCCCTCTACCTTAGTTTTCGTGGGTCGGTTTCGCTCACACAATCACTTGATATGAATGTCGTCGGCTCCTTCGATCTTATCACGGGGCAGCTCAATTCCCCTATCATTGACATCTCAAAACGCATCCATTGTTGGTACCTGTCCGTGAACTGGGTGCCCATTGGAGTCAACCAAGGCTTTTTCCTGCGATTTGGTGCTTCTGCGCAACAATTGCGAGATCTTGTCATTCCTAAACAATCCACGCCGCTGTATCGGTGAGCTTGGTCTGTATTTTTGCTTCTATGTGTGGAATCGTTGGTTACATCGGCACGCAGCAGGCGGCGCCTCTTATCGTCAGTGGACTCAAGCGCCTCGAATATCGAGGTTATGATTCCGCTGGTGTTTGTATCATTTCAGACAGCGGCGCAAGGATCGAGAAGAAGGCCGGTCGTGTGGCCGATCTCGAGAAATACGTCGACATCTCTTCCATGAACGGGACCGTTGGTGTTGGTCACACTCGCTGGGCTACACATGGTGTGCCCAATGACGTTAACGCCCACCCTCACACGGATCAGAGTGGTTCAATTGCTTTGGTCCATAACGGGATCATTGAGAATTACCTTACGATTAAGAAGAAGCTTCTGAACGCTGGTTATACGTTCCGATCCGAAACGGATAGTGAAGTGTTAGCAGTCTTCATCGGCATGTTGTATGAAACGCTTCAGGATATGGAGCTTGCCGTTCGTACTGCACTTTCGGAAGTTGAGGGTACCTTTGGTTTGGTAGTGCTCAGCACGCACGAGCCTGACATGATCATAGCTGCGAGACGTGGTAGCCCCTTAATCCTTGGTATTGGAAATGGCGAATACCTTGTTGCATCTGATGCGGCCGCCGTTATCTCCCATACACGTCAGGTAGTCTACCTCAACGAGAACGAGATGGCCATCCTGCGTCGTGACGGATTCTCTACAAAGACGATAGAAAATGTAGACACGCGAAGTGTAGTGGAAGAGATATCCTTTGAGCTTGAGCAGATCGAGAAGGGCGGCTTTGAACACTTCATGCTCAAGGAAATCTTTGAGCAGCCTACAACGTTTCATGATGGCTTTCGTGGTCGGCTCCAGATAGACGCAGGAACCGTAAAACTCGGTGGCCTAACGTCTGTTGCCGACAAACTACGAGCAGCAAAACGCATCATCATCACTGCCTGCGGCACGTCTTGGCATGCCGGACTCGTGGGTGAATACCTCATCGAACACCTCGCTCGTGTTCCGGTTGAAGTAGAATATGCCAGTGAATTCCGTTATCGAAATCCCATCATTTACGCTGATGATA
>DATGWS010000197.1:0-7721 GCA_035299365.1 Candidatus Didemnitutus sp. | reverse complement strand
AACGACGCCTTCGACTTTACTGTTGAAACAAGTGGCGCTACTCGTCTCACCTTCGGTGCAGCTGGTGTAATCACTGCTGCAACGTCGTTGAACATGAACAACAATGTTGTTGAGAATATCGGCGCAGCCGGCACGGACTTCCTTGCTGGTGGTGGCCTTACTCTTGCAGGTGCTCTAACAGTGTCTGCAGGTGGCGCAGCGGTAACGGGCAATTCCTCGGTTAACATTACACTCGCAGGAACGACCGACATTGGTACTGGTACAAACACCGGAACAGTGACGATTGGTAACACAACGAACCAAGTTGCTCTTGCTTCTGATGATATCGTTGCTGCGAACCTTCCTGCAGGTGCTAACACAGATGCTCTCGTGACGATCACCGCCGGTGGTCAACTCCGCGAAACGTCGGTAGCAACAATGATCGGCAACACGGCATGGTTGGTAGGCGGAAATACAACACTTGTACAAGCAACTGCTACGCAGATCTTTGGCCTTCCGGCTTCTGGTACAGCAGACGCCATCGCCTTCCAAACGAATGGTGCTACGCGCCTGACGATTGGCGCAGCTAGTGGAATCACAGCAGCAACAACGTTGGACATGAACAACAACGTGATCAACAACATCGGTGTAGCCGGTACAGACTTCACCGGCACGGGTGGCCTTACACTTGCTGATGCCCTTACGGTTTCGGCCGGTGGTGCAGCAGTAACCGGCAATTCATCGATCAACAACACGCTCGCAGGAACCACTGACATTGGTACCGGTACAAACACCGGCACAGTGACGATCGGTAACACAACGAACCAAGTTGCTCTTGCTTCTGATGATATCGTTGCTGCAAACCTTCCGGCTGGTGCTAACACAGATGCTCTCGTGACGATCACCGCCGGTGGTCAAGTCCGCGAGACGTCTGTAGCAACAATGCTCGGTAACACAGCATGGTTGCTGGGTGGAAATACAACACTTGTACAAGCAACTGCTACGCAGATCTTTGGCCTTCCGGCTTCTGGTACAGCAGACGCCATCGCCTTCCAAACCAATGGTGCTACGCGTCTTACGATTGGCGCAGCTAGTGGAATCACAGCAGCAACAACGTTGGACATGAACAACAACGTGATCAACAACGTCGGTGTAGCCGGTACGGACTTCACAGGCACTGGCGGCCTTACGCTTGCAGATGCACTTACGGTGTCCGCAGGTGGTGCGGCTGTAACCGGAACTACAACGATCAACAATACAGCTGCTGCAAACACAACCACTATCGGTGATGCCTTTGCCGGGAACACCCTCACGGTGAACTCCGCAACAGTGAATATGGCCAACCTGCCTGCTGGTGCGTCAACAGACGCTCTCATCACAACGGATGGCACAGCGCTTCGCGAAACATCCTTCGCGACCATGCTTGCTAACAACGCATGGCTGGTGGGTGGAAATACTACACTTGTGCAAGCAACGGCCACTCGGATCTTTGGCCTTCCAGCATCTGGTACAGCAGACGCCATCGCCTTCCAAACGAATGGTGCTACGCGTCTTACGATTGGCGCAGCTAGTGGAATCACAGCGGCAACAACGTTGGACATGAATAACAACGTGATCAACAACATTGGCGTTGCCGGAACGGACTTCTCAGGCACTGGCGGCCTTACTCTTGCTGATGCTCTTACTGTGAGCCCGGTTACGAATCAGATTATCCTCGGAACCACAAACACAACTACGCTGAATGCAGCTGCTCCTGCAGCTAGCGCAGTGTATACGATCCCAGACGTTGGTGTTGCTGCAAGTTTTGTGATGACGGCAGGCGACCAAACGATCGCTGGCAACAAGACGTTCTCTGGCACAACACAGCTTGATGGTGACCTTCAGGGTGCTGGTGCGAATAAGTTTGCAGATCGTGTTCTAATCACTGGAAACACTGTTGCGACAACGTTCACAATTGCGAACACACTTGTCACGGCGACGTCAGTCATTATTCTGAATCTTGAGGATGGCAATAATAACGGGGACTTCACTGTGAAGGTTAGTGCTCGTAATCCAGGCAACGACTTCACGATCACTTTGAGCGGAGCGGCTCTTCCCAATGGGGATACGAAGTGGGTCAACTACATTATCGTTAACCCATAAGGTTGATGTAGAATTGAATCTTCAAAAGCCTCTCATCAAGAAATTGATGAGAGGCTTTTTTCGTTAGTACTACGTACTTAGTGCTCTGTAGAACTCCGTAGCCAAATCTACCGTCGGTAATCGTACGGTTGTATGGCCATACTGAACAGTGCGAACTTGCGCCCCAGCTAAAGCGAAGAACGCTTGGGCACGCTTGTTCAGTTACTGGGGAATCTTATGAAGGTTGTTGGAGTCTTCTGCGCACTACTCGTGTTTACAGCGATCGATGCATCTTCACAGTTCCATGCTTCCGGACTTCACGTTCACGGTAATGGCAATATGCATGGCGTCTACATCTATTCGCCTCCTGGACTTACCGGCGATATCACACTGACGTTGCCAACTTCAACAGGTACACTCTTGGTTAATCAAGGTGCCGGCGTTTCCAACGCATGGTTGCTTGGTGGTAATGACCTTACATCTGCTCCAGCAGACAACAAGATCGGTTCGTCCTCAGCACATGATGCTCAACTCATTGCAAACGGACAAGAACGTCTTACGCTTCTTAGCGGCAGCAATGCAATTGCAACAGGCCAAGGCACAGAGCTGCGTTTGGTAGAGCCTGCAGGAACAGAGTACACTTCGTTCCGTGCACAAGCACAAACAGCGAACATTGTGTATACGCTACCGGCATCGTTGCCAACAGTTGGACAAGTATTGGAAGCATCGGCTGTATCGGGATCTGATGTCACAACAGCTTGGGTAACACCAAGCGGTGGTGGTGGCGGTGGCAACTCGCACACCATTGTACGCAGCACAGCCAACGTAGGTTCTGCGGACGAAACAAACTACACCACCATTTCGGACATGAACGTAACGCTTGATGCCAATACGAACTATGTAATCGACGGGATGTTCATTACTGACAACAGCAGTGGTAATCACAACATGGACGTGCAGATTGTGTACCCGTCCGGAACCGCAACGATTGTGGTCACCAGAGTTGACTCGGATCAGAACTCAGAAGACTTTGAGATTGATCAAGCGTCTCCTGTGAGTTTTGTTGATCTCAGTACCGATAACAATCAACGGCTCTTCCGCATCAATGGTGTTATCTATGTAGGTGGCACGGGCGGAACCCTCGAATTTCAGTTCCGTCGTAATGCAGATGGCAACGGAACCGATCAATCTCGCATCATGACGGGATCTTACTGGTCCGTGGCAAAGTAGACCGCAAAGTCAAGATCAACATATGGCCAACCTCGGAGCTCGGGGTTGGCCATCTGTATTTTTAGCCCGATTGTCAGTTTTTCGTATCTTTGTGGCTCTCCAATTCCGGTGATACCCCGGGCGGGGAGGTTCATCCACTAATATTGCCCCGATAATAATCGGGAGCGAGGTACCATGAAGTACAATGGCCCAAAGGTCAAGCTATCCCGCAAGGTGGGATTTGCAATGACGCCAAAGGCGCGCAAGTACATGGACCGCAAGCCGGCCCCTCCGGGCCAGCACGGTGCATCAAAGAAGCGCGCAAAACTGTCTGACTACGCAAAGCAGCTGATGGAAAAGCAGCGTCTGCGTCTTCAGTACAACCTCCACGAACGTCAGATGACGAACTACATCAAGAAGGCTTCCCGCATTCAGGGAAACAAGGTGGACATCTTTGTTCAGCTTCTTGAGCAACGTCTTGATGCACTCGTGTTCCGTTCGGGTCTTGCACGTTCGATCTATGCCGCACGCCAATACGTCCGCCACGGTCACGTAAC
Organism: Candidatus Didemnitutus sp.; assembly: GCA_035299365.1. Classification (GTDB taxonomy): domain Bacteria; phylum Bacteroidota; class Ignavibacteria; order Kapaibacteriales; family Kapaibacteriaceae; genus UBA10438. The sequence continues at coordinate 3,855 of DATGWS010000197.1, read as the reverse complement.
ACTCAACGGTAAAAAAGTTGACATGCCGGCCTATGCTGTGCAGCCAAATGACGTGATCGCTGTGAAGGATAAGAGTCGCAAGCTCGAAGCCATCCAAGAAGCCATCCGTTCTTCTGCTCCGCCGCCGTATATCGAAATGAGCAAGGCAGATTATTCGTTCAAGTTCCTGTACATGCCACCCCGGGAAGAAGTCCCGATCGTGTGCGAAGTACCACTTGTGATTGAATACTACTCGCGTTAAGCGGCTTTTTAAGCGCCTTTTTAAGCGGCTTGATAAGCGCCTTTGCAAGAAATGTAATCTGAATGGTAGTGCTACGGGTGACCGTGGCGCTACCATTTTTTGTTTTTGCGCAACCCTGGGTTGAGTTCTGCGTACACAGCGCCCTTGCAATTGTACACAACCACGAACTTGACGTAGAGGCAGACGCATGAAACATCGTTCACGATTCTCTTCCATACTGGGGCTAGTGACCCTTGTTGTCCTTGTTATAACGGGCTGTACGGACGATCCGGTTGCACCTGCACCAACTCCCGATGCTCCGAACTCTTCTTCGTATACGGCAGTGTATAAAGACGGCGTGGTGGTGATAGACTCAGCAAGTACCGATAGAGCACTCATTTCAGTTGACAGCACGAAACGGAATGTTGTCTTCCGTACGGGAGATGCAGCACTAGCCAACATCGCGGTTGGGAAGCCCCTTCTCATCTGGAGAACGGCTATGGGAACCGTGAAGTCCGTTACACCGAGTGGTGGTGAAACACGTGTGGTGCTGGAAAAGGCCACGTTGCCAACCATCTATAAAAACGCATCCATCTCCTACGATAATCTTGTGAAGTGGGAAGGGGCTACAAAGCCCATACTTGTTGATGCAAAGGGCATGGAGCACGTGATGACTCAGGTAGGTCCTGATTCATTCAATGTAGAGATTGAATGGGGCGACTTTGTCTATAAGGTAGACTGGAAGATGGCCGGCGACAATGCCAACGTAACGATCAACGTAGAGAAGAAGGTATTGCAAGGTCTGCGTGCACGGTATACACTTGCCGGCACAATCGAGAAGTTCCGTACCAAGAGTACCATTGAGATTACGAACGGCACAACAACACAATACTCTGTTGAGAATTCCAACGTTGCAGGTGATGTGAAACTCTCATTGAGTGTGATCGGCTCGGGTAACGATGCTGTGAATTTTGAATTCCCTGTTACCCTCATCAAGATCCCCGTGAATGTAGGTCCGCTCGTTGTAGTGGTGAACGTGCGCGTACAGGTTGTGATCAACGCCGTTGTTCCGCCCGATGGCTCATCACTCATCGAAGCAACGTTTAAATACAAGAGCGGTACCGGCTTCAAATTCTCCCAAGGAAACATCCTCGGTCTTGGTGGCGCGGGTGAGCACAAAGAAGAAAAGATTAAGGCTCAAACAGGTGCATCAACGCCAATCGGTGTGAACTTTGGTATCGGTTTCCCCCGACTCGAGTTCAAACTGTTCGATGCCGATGTCCTTGTACCATGGATGCAAACAGCACTGTTGGTAGGGGGCGATTTTACAACCGGCGTTCATCCGTGTCAAATGATGAAGACGCAGTTCATCGGTGCAGCCGGCGTGGACATGCAGATGCTGGGGATCACCCTGAAACGCAACACCACATTGTGGACCATGGAGAAGGTGCATTTGAAGACGGGGGATTGTAAGTAGCCAAAGGTGACCTGTGTAGGTGACCTGTGTAGGTGACCTATATAGGTGACCTAAGTCAAAGGTCGCCTGCATAGGCTAAATTGTGAGATGAATGGAGCAATAGACATAGGCGGAACCCACATCAAGTTTGGTGTTGTGGCACCGAGCGGAGAGGTGCTATGGGACCAGTCCACGCCAACCTTGGCAGCTGAGGGTCGGGAGGCCGTGGTTGCACGGATTTGTGGTGCGATTGCGCAGATCCAAGAGCGGTCTCCAGAGATCGAATCCATAGGCATAGGTGTGCCCGGTGTTGTGGACCCCATAACGAAACATGTGCAGGCGCCCCCTAACCTGCCGGGGTGGGATGATGTAGACCTCATTAGTGAGATAGAGAGATACGGAGGTACGGAGATACAGAGATACGCTCCGTTGACGATTGGTTTGGAGAATGATGCCAATGCTGCGGCATTTGGAGAGGCAATGATGGGGGCAGGGGTAGGGCATCCCGATTTCCTCTATGTGACGCTGGGAACGGGTATTGGCGGGGGAGTAATCCTATGTGGTGAACTTTACCGCGGACCGCATGGTGATGCCGGTGAGGTAGGGCATATCATCCTCGATGCCTGGGCTAGGGAAGGGGCTTTGGACCCGCGTGTTTTCCGTACCGGAGTACTGGAAGAATACGTCGGCCTGCAGGGTATTCTCCGGATGGCCCGCGAGCAGGGCGAAGAAGTGGAGAATGTGCGCAGAATTCAGAATGATGCCGTGTTCAAGGAGGCTGGACGTCTCATCGGCATCGGACTCTGTTCCGCCCTAGCCGTATTGGGTTTGCGGGTGGTGATTCTCGGTGGCGGGGTGGCACAAGCCCCCTTCATTATCGACTCCATCAGGACCACGATAGAACGGCGTGCAATACCAACAATAGCTCGCTCGTTGACAGTCTTGCCTGCACGATTTGGTTCGCAGGCCGGACTCATCGGTGCTGCCGCTGTTGGGAGGGCTGTGGTCCGTGGTTGATGTTGTACCTTTGCAAGATTCACACCATCGTATCATCAGGGCACATGCAGAATTCAAATCGTTCGCTGCACTATGCGTTCGCCTCGATCGCGTTCCTCGTTTCATTGGTCACCTTCTTGCTTACGGTTCAGCCAACCGTTCCGTTCTGGGACTGCGGTGAATTCACGGCAGCGGCTGTTCAACAGCAGGTACCACACCCACCGGGAGCTCCGCTCTTTCTGATGTTGGGCAAGCTCTTCCACTTGTTGCCGTTTGGCGACCCGGGGTGGAGGGTGAATCTGGTCTCCGTGTTCTCGAGTGCGGCAACAATCGTGTTGCTCTATCTCATCACGGTGCGTGTTATCCGCAACTTCTTTACAGAAGACCTCGGTAAACTCAGCAATGCTCTGCTCGTGTATGGTTCAGCCTTTGTTGCTGCCATGACCTACACGTTCACAGATACGTTCTGGTTCAATGCAGTTGAATCTGAAGTATATGCCGCATCCTCACTCTTTGTTGCCATCATCGTTCATCTGATGATGGTATGGAATGAAAAGGCAGACGATCCGGGTCACGAACGTTACCTGCTTCTCATTGCCTACATGATCGGTCTGTCCATCGGAGTGCACCTGCTTTCGATCCTCACCATTTTCTCCTTGGTGCTGATCATTTATCTCCGCAAGTATCCGTTCTCTGTGAAGACGTTCTTGATGACGCTTGGTATTGGTATCGCGTCGTTCTTTGTGATCTATACCCTCGTGATCATGAAGTTGCCTGCGCTCTTTGCCGGACATTTCCCGTTCAAGAACGATGCCGGTGAATTCCTTTCTGACGGAAGCATCTGGACCTTTGTAGGCATCATTCTGCTAGGCATTGCTGCCTATGGTGTGTATTACGGCAAGAAGACCAACCACGGCGTACTCTCACTGATCTCTACGTCCTTCCTGCTCATCTGCCTTGGATACTCCACGTACGGTCACATTCTTGTTCGTGCAAACTCCAATCCGCCGATGAATGAGAACAAGCCCGATAATCTCGGAAAGCTTGTAAGCTACCTTGGTCGCGAACAATACGGCGAAGCACCAACATGGCCGAGACGGTATCAGTCCGAACAACGCTTTGTAAACAACTACGTGAAGTACGGCGCATGGGAACGTCCGCCGATGAAGATCATCACGCGCAA